>NZ_JAWNFK010000023.1:0-8696 GCF_034107965.1 Enterobacter sp. 61D5 | reverse complement strand
TGATACCTGCGTCTCGCTTTCCCGCAGCAGCTTGCCCCAGGCGCTGTTCACCCCTTCCCAGCGCACCTGCCCTTCGATATCCGTCATCCGCTCCGGCGTGCCGTTGGGCTGGCAGTGGAACCAGAAAATCTCCGGCGCTTCCACGCCGTCAATACGCGCCAGCGGATCGTAGCTGTCCTGGTCGCTGTAGACGTAGGTCAGCGGCACATCCCCGTGAACTTCCTGCAGCAGGCGGAATCCTTCCCAGACAAACCGGGTGGTGACCGGCTTGCCGGTTGGCTGTCCGCCCAGAATCTGGCGTCGCGTTTTGCTGATGCGTCGCCCGAGCGGATCGTAGCGGAAGCTGACCTGCGTCTGCGGCCTGTTGCGGTCCCGCGGCTGGCTGATGACTTCCGTCAGGCGATGCTCACCGTCGTAGCGGTAGTGCCAGCAGGTCTGACCGTTATCTTTTTCCACGGTGCGGCCGTGGATGTCATAGCGCCAGCGAATGCCGTTCAGCTGCCTCAGGCGGTTGTGCGTGACCTTCTCAGCAGCCCCTTCCAGAGGGTTACCGGCAGCGTCCCAGCGCCACTGCTCCTGGCCGGGCAGCGTACCATCCTGGACCAGCAGACGCCCGGCGCTGTCGTACTGCCAGCGGTACCAGCTGAACGGGTTATCGTCCCGCTCTTCCCGCACCAGGTTATTGCGGTAGTCGTAATCCCAGCGGCGGGACCAGCGGCGCGGCGACGGGCGCTGGGCATTGCCGGTAAAGACGTCCCGGCGATGCAGTCGTCCAAGGCGGTCGTACTCGCTTCGGGTGGTCAGCAGCCCCTGGGTGCGGCTGGTCTCCCGGTGGAGTTCGTCGCGGGTAAAATCGGAGACCGACAGCTTATCGAGCGCAATGCTGAGCAGATGCCCGCTGCCGTAGTAGAACTGCTTCAGCTCGCGGCCGTCGGGAAGCGTGATAGAGGTGCGGTTACCCAGCGCGTCATATTCCCACGCCAGCTCGCCGTGCTCGCCCGCCTCGCGCGTGACGCGACCAAGCGCGTCATAGTCGAAGGAGAGCTCCTGCTCTGCCTCAGTGGTCCACGCGTCGGCTGCAAGCGCAGGATGCAGCCCAATCCGGCTTAACAGCCCGGACGGCGTGTAGTGATAGCGGGTCTGCCCCTCCGGGGTGGTGCGGGCGACCAGCTGGCCGCTCGCGCTCCAGGCGAAGGCGTGGGTGATGGCCTCCGGATGGCCGGCTGCAAACGTGCGCGCTATCGTGCGCCCGCAGGCGTCGTAGCGATACTGCGAGGCCACGCCATCGAGCCCAACCTCTTCCAGCAGCAGCGAGTCCGCGCCCCAGCGGAACTGATACGCTTCGCCGTTTTCGTTTTCCAGGGCAATCAGACGCCCGCGGCTGTCCCAGCGGCGACGGACCTCTTCACCCTGGGTATTACGCGTCGCGGTTAAGCGCCCCGCTTCATCGTATCTGAACTCACTCTCTTTACCGTCGGCGCCAGCATGCTTCACCGGCAGGCCACGTTCGTTCCATTTGAGCGATTCCGTCCAGCCTTCCGGACGATCGAGCTGCACCGGACGCCCTGCGGCGTCGTAGCGGTAGCGCGTCTCTTCCCCGTCGGCGCTCACCTCGGCCACCAGCCACCCCAGCGGGTGGTAGCGATAGCGGGTAATACGCCCGGAACAGTCCTTCGCACGCACAATTTGCCCGGCCTCGTTGTACTCCTGGTAGCGGCTGTTTCCGGCGGCATCAACCTCTTCGACGACCTGGCCGAACTCGTCCCGGCGCAGCTGCGTGGTCTGCCCCATCGGGTCCACCACGCGTTTCAGCCCGTGGTGTTCGTCGTACCAGAACCGGGTGGCGCTGCCGTCGGCTTCGATAATGGCCGCGGGAAGCGCGCGGTGCTCCAGCCAGGTAGTGGTGCGGGTATTGCCGTCGGCGTCGATCTCCTGAACCCGGTTTCCCATCTCGTCGTAGACGAAGGTGACGGCGTTACCGAGCGGATCGATGCGTCGCGTCAGAAGCTCGTTCTCGTCCCACTCGTAGCGCCAGTTTTCACCGCGCTCGTCAACGTAGCGGACAATCAGATTTTGCGCATTCCAGTAGTGGAGGCGCGTCTGGCCGTCGTAGTGCTCGACGGTCGTCAGCCCGGCGGCTAAATCGTAGCTAAAGCGGCACCCGTCGCCGGTGCTGGTGCGGTTTTCCACCACGCGCCAGTGATCGAATTTTTTCCAGCGGTATTCGCTCTCCAGACCGCCCGGCATCCGGTGCCAGACCATCAGCCCGTGCTCGTTATAGCGGTATTCACGCGTCACCACGCCGGAGGCATCCGTCGCGCTCGTCAGCTGGCCGCGCGCGTCGTAGCCCCACTGCATCAGCGGCCAGGTTTGGCTACCGTCGAAATGGCTGGCAGCGGTAACGCGCTGCGGGAAACGTTCATCGTCATAGCGCAGAGTGACGTCTATCGCCCGCGGCTCGTCGTGAAGGCCGACCAGCCTGCCGTGCTCGTCCCACTCCGTCAGCAGCGCGTTGCCGTATTCATCGCTGAGGGAGGCCAGACGCAGGATGGATGGATTCGCCCGGGTCGGTTTGTACAGGCGCCATACCGCGCCGTCATCGTCGGCAATCGCCACGTCGCCGCTCTCATTGCGGCGGATAATGATGCCTTCGCTGATGCTGTAAAACGCGCGGTCGACAGGCGGCAGCTCGAAGCTCAGCTCGCGCCCGGTTTCATCGAACCAGGTGGCGTTGTTGTCCTCCAGCGTGAGATAGCTGTCAAAGGTGGTTGCCCAGCCCAGGCCAAACAGCCCTTCGCGGGTGGTCAGGCTGTTGTAGCTGCGCTGCCAGCGAAGCGGGAAACGCCCCGGCAGCGAGAAATCGAGCTCGTCGTCGTCATTCAGCACCTTCACGCCGGTGGCGGCATGAACCGGGTGCGAAGAGCCAAACACGGCGTTAACCGCCATATCGGCCAGCATCCCGCCGCCGGCCGCCGTCAGCGCGCACGGCATGTTTTTCAGGATCTTGCCCGGACGCCCGCGCAGCAGGGAGAGCGCAATCATCCCCAGCGCCAGACCCGGCGTTTTACCGCTTTTGATATCGCGGACCGTGAGCGTGTCCCCGCCGATGATCACGTTCGGGGAGACATCGTCGGAAACGGTGCCTTCGCAGGTGGTGCGATCTTTCGCGCGCACCGCGGGCTGTCCGTTGATGAAGACGCTTTTAGAGCCTTCCGCCAGATACTGCGGCCCGGAGTGCTTTTCACATGCCACCTTGTCTTCTTCCAGCGGCGAGGTTCCCGCGGCGGCTGAGGCGACGCTCGGCTGCCACATTTCGCTGCCAAACTGTCCGGCGGCGGAAAGCAGCATGCCCGCGTAATCGGCAAAGCTGCCCGGCGACTGCGGCTCAGGTGAAGGGGTATCGGCAGGCGTCAACGTGCCTGCCGCGCGTGCGGCGGGGATTGCGTTGGTGAGAACGTTACTGGAACCGGTAGTGATTTTACCCGCAGGCGACGGCGGGAAAAGCGCATTGCCTAACCCTTCCGCGGCGTTGCTGATATCGTCGGTGATCCCCGCCACGTTCGCCAGCACGCCACCAATGATGCCGCTTAACAGACAGCTGGACCCAATCGCCGCCACACCTGCTGCCGCGGCCCCCGCACCCAGCAATGGCGCCGCTACGGTTGCTGCAGCTCCTACCGCCGCACCGATCACCGCATAGGCGGCACCTTCCGCCACGATGCTGGTGATGTCAGCAAAAATGCTGGAGTGAATGATCTCGTCGCCCTTGCGGGCCGCGTTGTTATCGCTCATGCCTTACACATTCCGGTGGTCGTTTAGCGTCAGACTCTGCTTAAGCGCGCTCCAGCGCACCTCGTCCTCTTCGGTAAAGGCTCTTAATGCCGAGAGGGTAAAAATCATCAATGCCGGTTTGCCCGGCGTCTGCACGGCCAGCTGTTTTTGCCACAGGCGCTGGCCGTTACGGTCAAACGTGGTTTCTACTTCCAGCCCGCTAATTTTTCCGTCAGGCCCGGCCTTTACGTTCCGGAATTCGCTCAGGGCAATTTCGCCCATCTGAGGACGCAGCACATCCCACTGGCGGTTGAACTCTTGTTCATAGTCGCTGCCATCGGGGATAACGCCGCGGCTGACCACCACGGACAGCCCGCTTTCGTCATCGCGAATGATGTTCATGCTGTTATCCTGCCAGGCAGCAGGAAAAAGGGAAAACGAACCTTCCTGGAGGGTGTATTTCATAAGTGAACTCGGGATGATTAATATTGTGAGAAACAAAAAGGCCAATCCATGCTGGCCCTCTGGCTGGCTGTTTTATTATTTAAGCCATTGACCTGACTGTTCGACTAAAACATGGCTGCCTTTGCTGACAATCAATTTCGCGGGTGCATACGTCACGGTATAAACGATCTCGCCATTCTTGTACGTTGAGCCGATTATTTTACCTGCGGAGTCGCGTAACGTTTTTCCCTTTAAGGAGATCGTACTGTTATCGCTTTTGCGCACGCCGAGATAGACCATCTCGTCACACTCGCTCCCAAAACGCCCGCACCTGTTTATCAGCGAAATAGCGAACTTTTCGGTGTCCAGTTTTCTGGTTTCGGCGTTATGAACCGAAGCGGCTTTACGTAACGTATAACGCAGCGGAGCATAGTAATTTCCATTTTGAGGAGGAGTTGCTAAGCGCCATTCCATTTCATCCCCCTTTATTTCCAGAACAGCCCGTCCGCCTGGGCCGCCAAACGATGAGTTGAATTCAATATTGGCACGATTGCCAGCGATCGTACCGGTAAGATTACGCTCATCATCTTCCGGGCAATCTATGCGGTTTCCTCTCTGGGAGATATAGCAATAAGACCCGGTGATACGGTTGCCTGATGCAGCTAACCGCAGGGTTAACGTCGAGTCGCTCCCGAATTCTCCAGCCCACTCCCCGTCAAACGCGAGGCCTGATTGGCTGTTCGTTGCAAAATGCATCGCATTGAATCTGGCGGCCCATTGCTGAATATCGGCATTAATAACCGGGCTATTATCAGATGACCGATATTGTATAACGTCCGACTCCGGAACCACCCAGGCCGCAAAGATTTTGCCGTCAGGATCGATGACCAGCGCTGACGCGTTCTCCAGATAGAGATCTTTTAGCCAGCCTTCAACAAACAATCCGCCACCTGCGGTGGTATGCGGTTCACCGAAGACATCAAAGTTATCAATAAAGGTTTGATAATGATTTCCCAACAGCGCCCTGAGACTGTCTGTCACTTCGCTGTCGTTAACGATGCGGCTAACCGTATCGAGCTTATTGTATTGCGATAATTCAAGCGCCGATGACGCTTCAACAACGGCTGTCAATAAAGCGGTGAACAATACGGCTGTCAGATATTTTTGGTCATAAATCACTCTGAAGAACCATTTTCGTAATTCATGGTTATTTTCACAACCTTACTGTCTTTAACCTCAAAAGAGAGCAATTTCTTACCCAATTCATAGGAAATCCACTGCTCCCCGGAATCATTTTCAACCTGGCCATCGCCGTATGAATTGTTCAGTGCTCTGATTGTTGAACCCACATGGACACCACGCGGCGTTGCGAAGTCTTCGGCAGTCAGCGTAATCTGCGACACGACATAATCATCAACGCTTCGTTCAGCTTTATCCCACCAGAGATTGGAAGTGAATATTTCTAAACCATCCTTTTGATGCTGGTAGAATTTATAGTTCGTTCCGTCAAAAGGAACCTCACCGACAAAATGGCCTTCAAGCGGCACGTCAATTTTACGGGCAATATCAGGAGTCCATCTGTCGCCTAATGCGACAGGCTGGCCTTTAACTTTGACGGAAAAATCCTGTTTTGTCAGAACAGGCGGAATACCCCGAGCCAAAACCACATTGCTGCTCATACAGGTAAACATCAGGGCAGAACAAAGAAATATCGGAGTATGTTTTTTCACATTAATTGTCATTTAATGAATATTTATTGCGCTTCTCACCACTGGAAACATCGCCAGGCCATGGAAGCAGCGTTTCTTATTCGGCGCTTATGACGACTGAAGACAGACAGTCAGGATTTTTCACGGTGAAACTGAAGCTCACCTTTTGTCCATTCATATCTTTTGGCGCTGTATAGCTGGTCACTTCGTTCTCAGAGCGGCCTCGTGGATAATCAGTTAGCGTCAGTTGCGGATAATGCTTTTTAACGGTATCGAGAGTGATGCACTGGCCGGACGGTGAAAAATTCAGTAACGGTGCCATACCGTCACTTTCTTTACTTAAGCGTAAATCAATTGCAGTAATGTTCGTTCCATCCGCCAGTTTGATATCGTCGGCATTGTAGAAATTGATATATTCATTCTGTTTCGTTAGCTTGAATGACAACGGAGCGTTATCCAGACTGTTAACGGACAACGTTTTGAGTGATGCGCTCATTTTTGCAATGAACTGCCAAAGATCCTGTTTCTGCATGTTACCTCCTGCCATTCCCGTCGTTAATAAAGCCGCAAGCACCGCACCCGTTTTTAGACTATGGATAATTTTTATCATACCAACCGCCATAATAATCTTCGTAATATTGCCCTGTGGTAGACGTTTGTTCGCCTTTGCCAAAGATACGGCCTATCTGCGTACGCGCTTCACTTTCCTTTATAGCCCCACGTTCGAGAGAATCATAGATACGATTATATTGTGTCTGATTTGCCGGATTGCCCGCAATACCGATATCACCACCCTTGTTGGCTATGATTTCGCGCTGGACCCGGATATTGTTCAATGTTGCAGCGCCTTCATCACTGAGTGTGCTGTTGAGATAGGCGTCGCGCGAAGAAAAATCAATGTTGGGTTCATATAAAGCGTGACCACTTTCATGTGACAGAGACTGAACAACCGCATTCGGATTACCGAACTCGTTTTTATCAACGGTAATAACTCGCTTTTGACGATTGGCAAACGTCCCCTTGCCTGCCTCACCTTCTTCAAATGTCCAGCCTCGTTTCTTTAACGTAGCTATGTCATTTTTCATCGTTGGTGATTTATCGACAAGACTATCTACATCCTTGCCATATCCGCTTGAAGGAACATTCGATGCTGGAGGCGTTGCGTTTTTAGAGGTTTCGGCAGGTGCGCTGGCAGCCGCACCAGCCTTACTCTCCTTTCCCGGCGCAAATTTCTCCTGCACCGCCGCATCAATATCCCCTTTATGCCCCGAACCCGGTGCCGTTGTGCCCGGCTTGGTTCCCGAGGTATTCAGGTGCAGCTTACCGCCCGTGGTGATATAACCATCCCCTTCCACGAAGAAGTTAAACTCTTTGCCGATCAGGTTAATCTTGCCATTAGCATTCAGCTCAATGGCGCTCTCACCGGAGACCAGCCGCAGCTTCGTTCCGGAAGCAATCACATACTGCTCCACCGCCGCATCCAGCTTGCCTTTCCCCGTCAGGATCTCGGTTCCACCTTTCACGGCCTGGGTCTGGTTCGCTTCCACGCGGTGCAGTTCATTTTTCTTCACGTAATGGCTGCGCGCCCCGCCGACGCTGTGCGTTTCATCGTTCTTAACGCTGGTGTCCATGTTGCGCTCGGCCTGGATCCACACCTGCTCTGCGCCCGCTTTATCCTCAAACCGCAGGGCGTTGGCATTGTCGACGGAACCGTCTTTCGTGCGGCTCATAAAGCCCATCTGCGTCGCCGCGGCAGGCAGCGCCCACGGCGGCATGCTCGCGTCGTTGTACACGCGCCCGGTAATAATCGGACGGTCCGGATCGCCGTTGATAAAGTCCACCACCACCTCGTCGCCGACGCGCGGGATTTGCACCCCGCCGTAGCCCTGGCCCGCCCACGCGCTCGACACGCGCACCCAGCAGGAGCTGGTGTCATCGCCCTTCGCCAGACGGTCCCAGTGGAACTTCACCTTCACGCGACCATATTTGTCCGTCCAGATACTTTCCCCCTGCGGCCCCACTACTTTCGCGGTCTGCGGGCCGTAGGTGCGCGGCCACGCCGTGCTCTGCGCCGGACGGTAGACCACCGCCGACGGAATGACCGTAAAATCGGTGCGGTGAATGGTTTCACCCTCGCCGCTCGCGTAGCGGTTCTCTTCGAAGTGGTAACCCGCGGCAGTGACCAGATACTCCCCGTTGTCGCTGAAGAACGGCGCGTTGGTTAAGGTGAAGGTATGCCCGGGCGCAATCCCCGCCGCCGTGGCGGTGGCCTGAATCTGCTGATGCTCCACCTGCCAGCGCTCCTGACGGATGCGGGCATAAAACTCCCCGTGGCCTTTGTCCACAAAGCGCCCCGGCCAGTCGTACACGTCAATGCTCCCCGGCTTCGGCGACGCCGGGTTCTGCTGGGCCTGGAACAGCCACGCGTTCGGCTTGCGGAAGTCATAGTCGTCAAGGCTGTAAATCCCCGGCGTGACGCTGTCCTCCAGCGCCCACTGGCTGATGCCCTCCTCATCCGTACTGCCGCCGGACGGCGTCTGGTGGTAAGGAATAACCTCATAGCCGCTGAACGGCTGGTACTGCGTGGCGGCGTCGGTCAGCACCAGGGTGTGTTTGTCCGCCTCATGGCGGAAGTGATAGGCAATCCCCTCCAGCTCCATCAGGCGGCTGATGAAGTCCAGGCTCGACTCCTGATACTGCACGCAGTAGTCCCACACCCGGTAGCTGCCGGTGAGCTTATCCTCAACGTTAACCTGATGCTCGCCCAGCAGG
>NZ_JAWNFK010000022.1:0-96799 GCF_034107965.1 Enterobacter sp. 61D5 | reverse complement strand
CGGCTCTCGCTGTACGCTTACGTTTACCAGTAGTTACCGCCCTTATCTCTCCTCCGGCCCCGCTTCCCGGTGGTACAAAATGGGCATATGATAAAGCCTACCAAAGACCGAAATGGCACCTACTATACAGTGGGCACATACCGGATTGCTCAGGGCCTCCGAAAACGTCCAGTCGTGCTGCACATCCGGCCTGATTGATGGTGAAATTCCCGACAAAAACGGCTGGCTTTCCGCTGGTGTTGCCCTTTCCCTACTACAGCGGCCACTCAAGCCAGAACGGGCTTCTCATTGATGCCATTGAGCAAAAATCTGGCCTGATACTTCCGGTGATGCCCGGTGAAAGCCGTATAGTCGGCCGAGGTGTGTAGCTGCAAAAAGCGACTTCTGCTTCAGACCCCGTAACCACATTGCTACTATATTATGCATGCGTTGGCACGCATGGCAGTCAGAGGGAGTCGTTTATCAGTCTAAACAGACGCCGGTAAAGCAATTGAGAGGAATTACAATGGATGCAGCATTGCTTAACATGATGCAATCAGGTGGAAGAAATAAAGCCTGGGCGGAAACGATGGTGAATATGGAAGCCAGGAAACTGGTAAATACAGCCAACACTCTGTCGGCTTTTCATCTCAGGGATGGTCTGACTCGAATGAAGTTCATTCAGGAAATTCGGGACCTCATAGAACAGCAGTTTATGCTAGCTCGTCAGGCTAAATCAGATAAAGAATGCATGGACTGCGTTAAAATACTTAGAGAAGAAAACTATAACCTCCTGGAACAAGCTCGTTTATTACGAACGAAGGCAGCGAAGCTTTACGCGAAAGTCGAGTTCATCCGAGAGAATAACAAAATTGTTGGGTATGTTATCTCGGCAGTTAGTGTTGTCCTGGCCGGTGCTGAAATAGCCGCAGGATTTACACTGATTGGCACTATGACCCCTCTCGGAGTTCTTGCTGGTGCGATTCTGGTTACTGACGGGGCAAACAGCATCAGTAAAGAAGTGGCTCGCTACGCAACGAACAACACTACCAGTGAAGGGCTGGTCGCGAATGCCGCGATGTCTACAGCTGAGTTTATGGGCTTTAGTCGTGAGAATGGTTTAGGTGTCTACAAATCAATCTCACTGGCCGCTAATGCGTATACCATTTTTGGCTTGTTACGGCGACCTGGTACCTGGCGACTGTTTCGTTATCTACCCACAGACTATTACCGAAAGGTGAGCACATTGAGCCGCCCGCAGCTTACAATGAAAATAGCGGGTTACGGCGTGAAAGCTAAGATTATTTTTGATCTGTTGTCCGTCAGCGACCCGTCTCAGAATTAGTCAGCATTTTACGGTAACGCCATGATTTGTAGCCAAGTTTTGCTGGCGTTATATACCAGATAAAAGGTAGTAAAATCAATAACGTGAGCGCAAGTGTCAGACTTGTATCCCTGGATGCAAGTAAAAGAGTTAAAGCCAGTATGATAAAGGCAATAATAGTTATCCACTTCATTGCCTTAAAACGATTGGCCAGATCATGAGTTACGCTATCAAACGAACCACCGTAATTCTCGATATTGTTTTTTAGCTTTTGAAGATCTCGTTTACTAAAACCTGATTTTAAAAGTGCTTCTTCGCTGGTCATTCTACTAACCGTCCCATAACTCACTGAAACATGTGACGAAGTTTAACTTAATTTGACGGATAAATCGCTACCTGACGATATTTGTCAAATTTATATTTATATCAAATAGTTGAAGATATCTTACAGTGGCGGTGACCAGACTCTTCAATCGTGTCCATGACAACGTCCTTGTGTCGTTTTAGCCAGAGTAAATCCAAACCCAAAGCCAGGAAGTTATCCTCATCCAGCGTTCTCAAACCTCAGAATACCGCCCGCAATTATGCTTTTGTTCTCTCCCCAACCCAGGGATCGTTCCCACCTGCGTCCAGCAGTTTGTTTTTAAAGATAAACAAACACGCCTCGTTGAAGTTCTCCGCCCCCAGGCGTTCCGAGAGCGCCGTTCGTTTGCGATAGAGGCTTTTCACCGACGTATTCAGCTCATCGGCGATGGCTTCCATCGGCATCCCTGCCCGCAGCAACCGCAGCATGATCGCTTCGTGCGTGCTAAGACGTAAATTAAGCAGCCACTTCGTGGTCAGGCGCCGGCCCTTCATATTGAGCACCAGGTTAAATAACGACGCCATATCCGGCGCGGTCAGCGACGTGTTCATAAATAACTTCATACTGAGCAGATTCTCCTCCCGGTGTCGCATATCGAGCATAACGCAGCAGATTGTTTTTTTCGTTCTGGCCGGATGGCGTATCAGGTAATCATATAAACGGAGCGGAGAACGACTATCAATCAATACAGAATATTCATCTGCACCGTTATCAAATATGTTTCTGTCAATCGAGTCGAGCAGGATAATATCCGGGAAAAATATCCGCATCCCTCTGACAAGGTAGCGATCCTGAGTCACTAAAACAATTGAAGTTGCCACTAACCATCCCTTTTAGATTAAAGCAAGCACGATCCCTCGCAAAGAAGGCCGCCTTCGTTTTATAGCGCTGTTATATTAACGATAAATGTATTCTGGCTTTGGACATCCCTCAATACAGACATTGATGAGTAAGACTTCCTGTAGACTATCATTCAATGGCTGCCATTAATTATAAATAAAAAACAATCGCAGAAAAGTCACTTCTCTAAACATTAAGAGTTTTTGTCATGAAACTTCCCAAACATTCACCAGAAAGTACTTTAATTGAGGCTGATAAACCCCATTAAAAATATATACAAAGCTGTCACAATAAAAATAAAATACAATAATTTCAATAAGTTAAAAATAAACACCTAATTCAATAAAAACGTCACAAAGCGCTCAATCCAGAATTATCTCAAAACGACACACCGGCTTTTCAACATATTTATCCGGCAACATATCAGGTGTACATTAGCTTTCACCCAGTACACTGAGATAAGGATCCATAATTACCTTTAGGTAAGTACCCCGTAACATCACTGCATTCAGATTTAATGTTCTCATTTATGGCCTTTAACCCTGAGTTTAAAGGCGGCCGTGTTATGCAATGGATTCATGATAAACAAATGGCAAATAGATATGGAAAGTTCACTTCGCTTCAATACGTTATTCTTTTATCGCACCCCAACATTATTGTTTCTGTTATTCCTCTTTCCTGTTCTGGCTCAGGCGACTGAATCCGTTTATGAGCAACAGATTCAACAGGCGCGTAACGGTAATTACACGCCGTTTCTCGATTATCTTCAGCGTTATCAGCAGCAGCATGCCCTGACGCCTGAACAAGTTGCGGACTGGTTACAGGTTGCAGCCTGGGCAGGTCATGATGACGAGGTTATTCAGGTCTGGCAGCGTTACGGCATTTATATGCCGCTGCCCGCCCGCGGCGTTGCTGCTGTCGCGCAGTCCAGGCGAAATCAAAAAGCGTGGCAGCCGGCCCTGGCGCTCTGGAAAGAGGCGCGTAGCCTTGCACCGGATAACGACGATTATCGTATCGGCTATATCAAAACCCTGGCCGATGCCCGCATGGACACGCTTGCCCTGCAGGAAGCCAGACGGCTGGTGGCGGAAAATCCCTCTCAGGCGCATCTTCAGACGCTCTCGTATGTCTGGTTACGCCAGGGAAAAAGCTGGGATCGGCTGCTGGCAGACACCCGCGCGCTGAATGTCGCACCTGAGAATAAAGCGCTCCTCAGCGAGCTGATCGACGCGCTAACGAATAGCCGGGTGAACACACCCGCGCTCCAGGTTTCACAAAGCGTGACGCTGTCTCCCGCGGAGCGTCGCCGTCTGGAGCGTAATGCCGCTGCAGAACAGGTTCGCCTTGCCAATGTGCCTGGCAGAACAGAAAAGGAGCGCCTGCAGCTTGCGCAAACCGCGCTGAATCGTTACGACGCCCTGCTTGCTCGCTGGCAAAACGATCCGCAGGCGGCGGAAGACGTCGTCCTTGCTCGTATCGACAGGCTTGGCGCGCTGTACGCCCATGCTGATTACCCACGGGTGATTAGCGAATATCAGGATCTTACGGCAGCCCAGCATCCGGTGCCGGACTGGGCAATCGGCTGGGTCATCTCCGCGTATCTGCAGGAGCAAAACGCTGCCGCCGCCTTCTCGCTTCTGCAACGCTATCCGCAATACGCTTCCGACCCGCAGGACGAGGAGCACGCGCTTTTCTACGCCTGGCTGGATACGGGACAGTATCAGTCCGCCCGCCAGTACGTGGAGCGCCAGACCCGCAACGTCCCGTGGACCCGCTACGATTTCGGCTCCCCAACCCCTCAGCCGAACGATCGATGGCTTACCGGACGGTCGCTCCGCTTTAACTATTTGCTGGCGACGAATGCCCTGCCGGAAGCCGAAAAGCTGGCGCACCGTCTGGCGACAACGGCGCCGGGCAATCAGGGATTACAGATTGACTACGCCACGATGCTTCAGACGCGAGGCCTGCCGCGCGCGGCCGAGCAAACGCTGAAAATGGCGGAGGCGCTGGAGCCCTCAAATCTGGAGCTTGAGCAGCAGCAGGCTTACGTCGCTATGGATCTGCAGGAGTG
The DNA here is from genome assembly GCF_034107965.1 of Enterobacter sp. 61D5. Classification (NCBI taxonomy): domain Bacteria; kingdom Pseudomonadati; phylum Pseudomonadota; class Gammaproteobacteria; order Enterobacterales; family Enterobacteriaceae; genus Enterobacter; species Enterobacter sp. 61D5. The sequence goes on along the minus strand of NZ_JAWNFK010000022.1, from coordinate 92,221 downwards.
GCGGCAGATGGATTTACTGGCTGACGACGTCGTCGCCCGTGCGCCGCGCGATCGCAGCGCCAGGCGTCTGGACAGGCTCCGCACCGTCCACCATATGTCCGAGCTGCGCCTCAACGCGAGCAAGGGTTTGCACTCCGATAACCCCGTCAGCGGGACGCACGACCTCAACTGGGACGCCACGCTCTATGGCCCGCCCGTAGCGGATAACTGGCGGCTGTTTGCCGGCACCCGCTATGCCGAGGGTAATTTCGATGAAGGCAAAGGCACCAGCCGTCACCTTTTGGGCGGCGTCGAATGGCGGCCACGCGACCTTCAGCTCGAAGCCGAGCTTTCCAGCAACCGCTATCACGGCGAAAACAAGCCGGGCGCTCGCCTCGCAACAACATACTTTGTGACCGATAGCTGGCAGGTCAGCGGCAGCCTTGAACGCCTGTCTCGCACCACGCCCCTTCGGGCGTTACGCAACGGAATTAGCGCCAACCGGGGTGAAGGCGGGGTGCGCTGGTATCAAAACGAGCGGCGTGAGTACCAGTTCAGCGCCGCCCTCAGCCGCTTCTCCGACCATAACCGCCGCCAGGAATACACCCTCACGGGCAAGGAGCGTCTCTGGCAGACCCCGTCTCTGACGCTGGATCTCGAACCGGGGATCGCCGCCAGCAAAAACAGCCTGCGGGACACGCTCTACTACAACCCGGCGCGGGATCTGTCCGTGACGGCTGCCCTCTCCGTTGACCATGAGATGGTCCGCCATTACGACACCCTCTGGAGCCAGCAGTTCGTAGCGGGAGGCGGCAGCTACTGGCAGAAAAATCAGTCCGCTGGCGCCATCGCCCTGCTGGGTTACGGACAGCGCGTTCAGTGGAACAACGTTATTGATACCGGCGTGATGCTGAACTGGGACAAGCGCCCTTATGACGGCAAACGCGAGAGCAACCTCTCCGTCACGTTTGACGCGACTTTACGCTTTTAAGGATGAATATGCTGAACACACGTTTTTCCGTGAGCCTGATACTCCTCGGCTGGCTCTGCCTCAGCGCGAGCGTCTGCGCGCAGGCGATCTCGTTCATTGCGCCCAAAGATCGGCCGCAGCTGGAGGCGAGTAAACCCTGGCCGGAGAACCAGTTTCTGGTCCTGGCCTACCACGACGTCGAAGACGATGCCGCCGATCAGCGCTATCTCTCCGTTCGCACCAGCGCGTTAAACGAGCAGATAAGCTGGCTTCTGCACAACGGCTATCACGCCATCAGCGTGCAGGACATTCTCGATGCCCATGACGGGAAAAAAACGCTGCCGCCAAAAGCCGTTCTGCTCAGCTTTGACGACGGCTACAGCAGCTTTTATACCCGCGTCTGGCCGCTGCTTCAGGCGTGGAATGTTCCTGCGCTGTGGGCGCCGGTGGGCAGCTGGGTGGATACGCCGGCAAATCAAAAAGTTAACTTCGGCGGTCTGATGACGCCCCGGGATCGCTTCGCGACGTGGGACATGGTGCGCGAGCTCAGCCGGTCCCCGCTGATTGAGATCGGATCGCACACCTGGGCCTCGCATTACGGCATTCCGGCCAACCCGCAGGGCAGCCGCGAGCCGGCCATCGCCAATCGCTTTTATGACAAAGCGACGGGTCGCTATGAAACCGACCAGCAGTTCAGCCGGAGGATCGGCGATGACGTTCGTAAAGTGACTGAAAAAATCACGCAGGTGACGGGCAAAGCGCCGCGCGCCTGGGTCTGGCCCTACGGCGCCGCCAGCGGTACGTCGCTCGCTATCGCCAGACAGCAGGGTTATCAGCTGGCCTTCACCCTTGAGGACGGGCTGGGTAACGTGCAGGATCTGGGCAACATCCCTCGCCTGCTGATCGCAGGGAATCCCTCGCTCAAGGCGTTTGCCAGCACGGTCAGCCAGGTTCAGGAGCGCGATCCCGTGCGCGTCATGCACGTCGATCTCGACTACGTTTACGATCCCGATCCTGCCCAGCAGACCCAAAATATCAACAGGCTGATCCAGCGGGTCTACGACATGAAGATCAGCCATGTTTTCCTGCAGGCGTTTGCCGACCCGCAGGGCGACGGCAGGATCAAGGCGCTCTATTTCCCCAACCGTCGTCTGCCGGTCCGGGCAGATCTTTTTAATTTTGTCGCCTGGCAGCTGCAAACCCGCGCGGGCGTGAAAGTCTTCGCGTGGATGCCGGTGCTCTCGTTCGATCTCAATCCTTCCCTGCCGCGCGTGCAGCGTCGGGATCGTCAAACCGGCGAGCTGCGCGAAGCCACCGAGCCCTACATCCGGCTTTCCCCGTGGGACCCGCAGGTGCGCCAGCAGGTGACGGACATCTATGAAGATCTGGCCCGCTATACCAGCTTCAACGGGATTTTGTTCCATGACGATGCGGCGCTGACGGACGTGGACGATGCCGGTCAGAACACCACGCGTCAGAAAAGCCAGACGCTTATCGGGTTTACCCACGCCCTGAGCCTGGCGGTGAAGCATATCCGTGGCCCGCAGATAAAAACCGCGCGCAACATGTTCGCCCTTCCCATTCTGCAGCCTGAAAGTGAAGCGTGGTTTGCACAGAATCTTGATGATTTTCTGGCGGAGTATGACTGGACGGTGCCGATGGCCATGCCGCTGATGGAGGCCGTTCCGGCAGACGAGAGCGATGCCTGGCTGACGCGTCTGGTTAAAGCGGTCGCCGCACGCCCCGGCGCGCTCGATAAAACGATTTTCGAGCTGCAGGCCAGGGACTGGGACCAGAAACCGCAGCGCGCCGTTGCCGATAGCCAGCTTGCGCAGTGGATGCGCGTGCTCCAGCTGAACGGCGTCAAAAACTACGGTTACTACCCCGACGACTTTCTCAACAACCAACCTGATATCTCGCGCATCAGGCCTGAATTTTCTTCGTACTGGTACCCTGACAATGACTGATCGCATTATCGCATTCTCTATTTTATGTCTGGTATTCGGGTTGCCGTTAGGCGTGGCCGCCCTCTTTACCGGCGAACTGATTCTGGATTTTGTGTTCTTCTGGCCGCTGTTCATGTCGGTGCTCTGGATAACCGGCGGCCTCTATTTCTGGTATCAGCTTGAACGCCACTGGTCGTGGGATAAAGACACGCCCGCCCCGACGCTCGCGGGTGAGCCGCTCATCTCCATTCTTATCCCCTGCTTCAACGAGGGAAGGAATGCCCGGGAGACCATCAGCGCTGCGCTGGATCAGCGGTATGAAAATATAGAAGTTATTGCCATCAACGACGGATCTTCTGACAACACCGCGCAGGTGCTGCAGGAGCTGGCGCAGGAACAGCCGCGCCTGCGGGTGATTAACCTCGCGGAAAACCAGGGAAAAGCGCTGGCGCTCAAAGCCGGAGCCGCGGCGGCGCGGGGCGATCTGCTGGTCTGCATTGACGGCGACGCCCTGCTTGACCGCGATACCGCCGCTTATCTGGTGGCCCCGCTGATTCAGTATCCCCACGTCGGGGCGGTTACCGGCAATCCGCGCATTCGCACGCGCTCCACGCTGATTGGCCGCATTCAGGTGGGCGAGTTCTCATCCATTATTGGGCTCATCAAGCGGACGCAGCGGATCTATGGCCGGGTCTTTACCGTCTCCGGCGTCATCGCCGCGTTTCGCCGACAGGCGCTGGCGGACGTCGGGTACTGGAGCCCGGACATGATCACCGAAGACATCGACATCAGCTGGAAGCTTCAGCTGCGCCACTGGGATATCTTTTTTGAGCCGCGGGCGCTGTGCTGGATCCTGATGCCGGAGACGCTGAGGGGCCTGTGGAAACAGCGCCTGCGCTGGGCCCAGGGGGGCGCGGAGGTGTTTCTGGTCAACCTGCGCAGGATTGTGCGCTGGGAGCATCACCGCATGTGGCCGCTGTTTCTGGAGTACGCCCTGTCAACGCTGTGGGCCTTCGCGTATGCGATGACGGTGCTGCTGTTCCTCCTCAGCCAGGTTGCGCCTGTTCCCGCCAGGCTGACCGTGGAGAGCCTTTTTCCACCGGAGTTTACCGGGCTGCTGCTGGGCGTGATGTGCCTGCTGCAGTTCCTGGTCAGCTTGTACATCGAGCGGCGGTACGAACGAAAAGTGGCCAGCTCGCTTTTCTGGGTGATCTGGTTCCCGATGGTGTACTGGATGATTGGTCTGTTCACCACCCTCGTCGCATTTCCAAAAGTCATGCTTAAACGCCAGCGCGCCCGCGCGCGCTGGATCAGTCCGGACCGGGGAAAAGGGAGCATTTAATGAACGAAAATACCTTAATTTTGACTGAGCATCGGCTCTTGCCGCGTCTTTTCGATGCCGCGCTGACGCTGGTGGCATGGGGAGGATTTCTGTTTTTCCTGTATGCCCGGCTGTGGATGCAGCTAACCGATGAGAGCGACTACCGCTGGAGCGTGATTATCGCGTCCTTTAATACGGTGTTGCTCTACCTGCTGTTCGCCGCGCTCAACGGCTGGCTGCTGATTTTGTGGTATCAGTACAACCGCCGCCGCGCCCACGTCAGGCGGCGCCAGCCGGGCTATTTTCACCAGGAAGAGCTGGCCCGCAGCTTTAATGTCTCACCGCAGATCATCTCCGAGATGAGCCAGTACAACCTGCTGACGGTGTATCACGATCAGATTGGCCGCATCATCGATCTGAAGATCAGCGAGCAGCAGGAAGAGGAAGAGCAGTAACAAAAAGCCCCCGCAGGAGACCCTGCGGGGGCTATTTCATCACGAATGTTAACTACTTATCTTTAACCACAATCAGCGGCTCGATATCGCTCTCTTTCTTCACCACCAGCGAGTCATCGCCGCGCAGGCAGGTGCCGCCGTAGTTCCCGCCCACGGTGAAGGTGCAGACCTGTATGTACTTACCGTCAACCTTCGGCAGGCACCACAGCTGCTGGTAGATATTCTTGCGGTCGACAAACTTGCCGCTGGATTTATCCAGCAGTTCGTCCTGAGCGCTGATGAGATCGATATTGCTGCCGCAGCGGCCAGCAATCGGCTTGACGGCATAGCCGGTCTGCTTCAGCAGATCGTTAACCTCAAAATCGGTGTCGAGCAGGTAACGGTGATTCGGGAACAGCTGCCACAGAACCGGGAGAATCGCCTTGTTGCCGGGAATCACGGTCCACAGCGGTTCGAAGACCAGTACCTCCGGGCGCAGCAGGACGTCAATCAGGCGCACCTCGCCCTCGGGATGCCCGGTGCGGATCGGCACGGCGGCGTATTCGGTTTCGCTGACCTCGCGGATCTGCTCTATCGCCGTTTCCCACGCCCAGGTTTTCCATACGCAGTTGACGTGGCGACCTTCGTCGTCAATCAGCTGTCCGGCGGCATCCCAGCTGAGCGCCTCCAACCCGTGCAGGATTTTGGTCTCGAACCCGGCCTGCATCAGCGAACGTTGAATAAAGAGCGCGTGATAGTCCTCTTCGACATCGTTGTCCTGCATGATGTGGACGAACGGCCGCGCGTGGCTGTGCTTCCATGCCCCGGTCAGCTCTTCCAGCAGCCCTTCCGCCGGGTTATGCCCGTTGCCGCGATAGCCTTTTTTCACCCACTCTTCGAGAATCAGCCCGCCCTCGGTATGGCAGGAGGCGGAGTCGGCGTTGTACTCGTAAACCTTAATGCCGCGCTCATCCATGCAGAAATCCATACGACCGGTGATCATATGGTGGCGACGCCACTGCCAGGAGAGGCGCAGGCGCGGCCAGAGGATTTTCGGGATGTCGAAAAGCGCCAGCAGGCTGTCGTCTTTCAGCACCTTGTCCGTCGCGTGCAGGTACATCAGGTGCAGTTCGTTGGTGGCCTTGATCAGCTCCTGCTCGGCGCTTTCGGTAATGGTGAAGTACTGGCAGGGATCTTTGTTGATCACATGGCCGTTAGCGCGGATATACGCCTGCTGCAGCGCGTCATTTTCGTTAAGCCATTTTCCGTCGAACTGACGTTTGTTTTTCAGCCGCGCACCGCTGATTTTCAGCAGTTCGCCGTCGATTTCCGGCTGGGGAATGCTGTGTTCCGTGTCGTCGGTCTGGATCATCCAGCCGAGAATCTCCGTGTCGTTGAAGGTGTCATGGATCGTGTAACACCCGTTCTCCACGCTCAGACGCAGCTCGCGCGTCCACTGCTGCCCGAGCGGCAGCGGGGAGTGAATCACGTTCTGCTCCGCAATACGCACCTTATCGTCCAGAAGCTGGGTGATCACCGCCACGTGGCCGGTCTCGTGAAACTCGCCGCCCTTTTGCCAGATCAGCAGCGCTCCGGCGCGCGGCGCGCGTTTCGAACCGTTGGCAAAGGCCTGAAGGGGCAGAATGTTATCGTTCACCACCTGACGCAAAAAGCGCAGGGAGAAGATTTCCCACGCCATGCCGACGTCGGTAAACACAAAGCCATAGTTGAGAAACAGGAAACGGCGGGCAAACTCAACGCACTGCCACTTGTGGCCCATGTATTCGTTGCCGATATAGCTGCGGAAATCCGCGTCCTGCGGGTAGCTGCGCGGGTCCAGACTGCCGTAATTTGAAGAGTAAATCGCCACGCCACCGGGCGCATAGCCTAACAACGTCCCGAATGGCGCATCACTGCTTAACTTTCCTTTACGCATGTATCCAACCTAAAACAGGCAGGCGGCAATTTTTTTAAGGGTTGTCGTCGTCTGCACGTTGTAATTAACCTGACAGAGGGACATTTATCATACACCCGCGCAGCGCATTAACTACATGTTTAACAACCAACATGCCGCGAAATGCCCTGGCGCAATCTCCCGCATGGCAGGCTCCTGCGTCTGGCAAACCGGCATCGCGTGCGGGCAGCGGCTGCAGAACTTACAGCCCGGCAGCGCGGACGTGGGGCCAGGAATGTCGCCGCGCAGGGTTGCGTCTTCGAGATTGCGGATGCGCGGATCGGGCTGGGGAACCGCCGCCAGCAGCGCGCGGGTGTAAGGGTGCGCCGGACGCTGATACAGTTCATTCGCCGGGGCCACCTCCACCAGTTTTCCGAGATACATCACCCCAATGCGGCTGGAGATATGGCGCACCATGGAGAGATCGTGGGCGATGAACAGATAGGTCAGCCCCAGCTCCTGCTGCAGATCCTGCAGAATATTCACCACCTGCGCCTGCACCGAGACGTCCAGCGCCGAGAGCGGCTCATCGCACAGCACAAATTCAGGATCCACGGACAACGCGCGGGCGATACTGATGCGCTGACGCTGCCCGCCGCTGAACTCATGCGGGAATCGTTCAAGATGTTCGTGCTTGAGCCCCACTTTGTAGAGCAGCGTTTCCGTGCGTTCCCGCTGTTCTTCGCGGCTGTAGCCGTGGATCTGCATCGGCTCGGCCACCAGCTGTCGCACCGTCATGCCGGGGTTGAGCGAGGAGTAAGGATCCTGAAAAATCGCCTGCATCCGTTTACGCAGCGGCTTAAGCTCTCTTTCGCGGGCGTGGGCGATCGCCTGCCCGGCAAAGTGGATCTCGCCTGAGGTGATATCGAAAAGGCGTAGGATGGCGCGCCCGAGGGTGGATTTTCCGCAGCCGGACTCCCCCACCAGGCCAAACGTCTCGCCGGGCTGGATATCAAAGCTCACGCCATCAACCGCCTTCACGGCCACGCCTTTACGCAGCAAACCGCCGTTAAGCGGATAGTGTTTGCGCAGATCGCGCACGCTCACTAATGGCGCCTGTTGTTCATTCATGCCTGAATCTCCTTGTCGGCCCATAGCCAGCAGGCGGCGCGATGGCCCTCTCCGGCGGCGTAAAAGACGGGCTGTCGTTCACACTGGGGCATGCGCTTCGGGCAGCGTTCCGCGAACGGACACCCCGGCGGCGGGTTAAGCAGGCCGGGCGGCGAACCTTCAATGGGCGATAAACGCTGATTCACCTCATCCGGGCGCGGCAGCGAGGCCAGCAGCCCCTGGGTGTAAGGATGCGCAGGGCGATAAAAAATGTCCTCCACGCTGCCCTCCTCCATTACCAGCCCGCCGTACATCACCACCACGCGGCTGCAGACCTGCGCCACGACGCCGAGATCGTGAGTGATCAGCAAAATCGCGGTCCGGGTCTGCTGTTGTAGACTTTTCAGCAGGCGCAGGATTTGCGCCTGAATGGTCACGTCCAGCGCGGTGGTCGGCTCATCGGCGATCAGCAGCTTAGGGTTGCAGGAGAGCGCAATGGCGATCATCACCCTCTGGCGCATGCCGCCGCTGAACTCGTGGGGATACTGGTCGTATCGGCGTTCCGCCCCGGCAATGCCCACCTGTTCCAGCATGGCGATGGCCGCCGCTTTGGCCGCTTTTTTGGTCAGCCCTTTGTTGCGCATCAGGATCTCAGCCATCTGCTTGCCGATGGTCAGCACCGGGTTCAGGGTGGTCATCGGATCCTGAAAAATCATCGCGATCTCGTTGCCGCGAATGGCGCGCATCTGCGCGGGCGTTTTCTGCGCCAGATCCTCATTCTGGAAGCGGATGCTGCCGCCGGTTATCCGTCCGTTGCTCCCCAGAAGCTGGATAATTGACTTACAGGTGACGCTTTTCCCGCAGCCCGACTCGCCGACGATGCCGACGACTTCCCCCGGCTTAACCTGAAAGCTCACGCCACGCACCGCGTGAACCTCGCCCTCGCGGGTGCGGAACGAGGTTTGCAGGTTCTCAAGCGCTAATAAGTTACTCATCGCGATTCGCTCCCGGCTCAAAGGCGGTACGGAACACATCGCCCAGCACGTTAAAGCTGAACACCGTCAGCAGGATCAGAATGCCGGGGAAAATCGCCAGCCACGACGCTTCGCCAATATAAGACTGGGCGTTGTTAAGCATGCTTCCCCACGACGCCACGGGCGCCTGCACGCCCAGCCCTAAGAAGCTGAGCGTTGACTCCATCAGAATGGCCGAGGCGATATTGAGCGTGGCGGCCACGATAATGGTCGGCAGCACGCCGGGAATAATGTGGCGCACGATAATGCGCAGCGGATGCTCTCCCGACGCGCGGGCGTAAAGCACGTACTCGCGCTCTTTCACGGACAGGGTTTCTGCACGCACCAGCCGCGACATGTTCATCCACGTCAGCAGGCTGATGATCAGAATGATGTTATCCACGCCCGGCTTGAGGTAAGCATTCACCACCAGCAGCAGGAAGAAGGCCGGAATGGCCATCAGGATATCCACGGCGCGCATCATCAGGTTATCCAGCCAGCCGCCAAAATAGCCGCTCACCGTTCCCACCACCGTGCCGATAAGCGTGGAAAAGAGCATGGCGAGAAAACCGACCATCAGGGAGATCTGGCCGCCATACAGCGCGCGGGTAAAGTAGTCGCGGCCGTATTCGTCGGTGCCGAACCAGTGCGCGGCATCCGGTGGCAACGTGCGTGCGCCGAGCGCCATTCGATCCGGGTCGTACGGGCTTAAGCCCGCACAGAGCGCGGCGACAACGAAAATAAAAAGCACAAACAGAGAGAACTGCGCCGGACGGTTGCGGCGCAGCTGGTGACGAACCTGCTGCCAGCGTCTGCTCATCCGGGTTACCTCAGCGTACGAATGCGGGGATCGGCGAAGCGATAAAGCACGTCGGCGATCAGGTTTCCGACGATCAGCATCATCGACGAGAGCATGATGATCGCCATGATCAGCGGGTAGTCCAGCGAGGCGATCGACTGGATCCCGAGCAGCCCCATCCCCGGCCAGGAGAAGACGCTTTCCGTCACATAGGCCCCCACAATCAGCTCTCCGAACGACAGGCCGAACAGGGTAATCACCGGCAGCAGCACGTTTTTCAGCACGTGGCGGAACAGAATGCTGGAACGCGTGGCGCCGTAGGCAAGCTGGGTCTGCACGTAGTCGGCCGAGAGCTGCGAGATGGTGTTAGAGCGGATGTATCGCACGTAGCTGGAGAGGTTGTAGAACGTGAGGGCAATACACGGCAGCACGCCGTGGCGCAACACGTCCAGCCCGTTGTCCTCCACGCCGATGGTGCGCATCCCCATGCTGGGGAACCAGTTAAGCTGCACGGCAAAAACGGTGATGAGCAAAATGCCGAACCAGAAAATCGGCACCGAGATGCCGATATAGGCGAACAGGTTCAGGAGGTGATCCAGCCAGCGGTGCTTAAATGCTCCCGCCAGCAGGCCCAGCGGAATAGCAAGTACGATCGCCATCAGCAGCGACGCGCCCATCAGCCCCAGCGTGGCCGGAATGCGTTCGCCGATCATCTCCAGCACCGGGCGGTGGTAAATCAGCGAATAGCCGAGATCGCCCTGCAGGACGTTTTTCAGCCACAGCACGTACTGCGTGACCAGCGGCTTATCCAGCCCCAGGCTCTGGCGAATACGTTCGATATCTTCCGGGGCCATACGCGGCGTAATGTACGCCGCCACCGGATCGCCGGGCGCGAGCTTGACCAGCAGAAACGCAACCAGTGAAATAAAGAACAGCATCGGCAGCAGCTGCAGCAGCCGACGCGTGAGGAGTGTGTTCAGGACGTGCCCTTACCAAAGCCCCGACCTGTCGGCCGGAGCAATCACTTATTTCTGATAGATTTTTGACAGATCCTGGAACAGATAGACCGGTTTCGGCTCTGCCTCCTGGGTGCCGCCGAATCGCTTGTCCACCGCGACGGTCGCATTGGTGTAGGCGATCGGGTAGTACGTCATGTCGTTTGCCACGGTCTGCTGAATTTGCTTATAGATATCGGCACGTTTCGCGGCGTCGGTTTCCACTGCACCTTTATCCCACAGGGCATCAAACTGCGGATTTTTGTAATGCGCGTAGTTATAGGCTTCGTTGCTCATGAACAGCGATTTGTAACCGTCCGGCTCGGAGCCCATGATGTAGCCGCCCAGGTTCAGCTCCCACGCGGTGTTGTTCATATCGAGGCTGCGCTGAGACATGGCGTTGGAGTCCAGCGGCATCAGCTCCACGTTCACCCCAATGCCCTTCAGCGCCTGCTGAATGTAGAGCGCCATGCTCTCCTGGGTTTTGTTGGTGTTCACATACGCCAGGCGCAGCTTGAGGTTGTCCGGCGCGCCGGACGTCTTCAGCAGGTCTTTGGCTTTTTGCAGATCGAACTTGTACTGCTCGACGTCATCCGTCTTGTAAAGCGTATCTGGCGTCAGGAACGAGGTCGCCGGTTTAGCGTAGTCCAGCGAGGTAAACGCGGTCTGGGTGAGCTCGTCTTTGTTGATGGCATACGCGATGGCCTGGCGCAGCGCTTTGCTCTTCATCACCGGCACGTTCTGGTTGAACGTCATATAGGCCAGACGGCCTTCCGGATAGACCACGAAGTCAAACTTACCGGTATTTTTCAGGCGGTTCACGTCCTGCGGGTCAACCATCTTGAGGTTGATTTCTCCGTTTTGCAGCGCAAGGTTGGCGGCGTTGCTGTCTTTGGCGAAACGGTAGGTGACCGAATCAAGCTTCGCTTTGCCGTTCCAGTAATCGTCAAAACGGGTCAGGGCGTAATACTGCCCGGCGCGATACTCTTTGAATTTGAACGGCCCGGAGCCTATCGGCGCATCGTTTTTGCTGCTCTTTTCCAGGTCGCCTTCACCGGCGAACACGTGCTGCGGAATCGGGTAGATCTGTACCAGGGTGCCGGCAAAGGCTGCGCTGACCTGCGGTAGGGTGAACTTAACGGTACGGTCGTCAACCTTACTCACCTCAACAGGCTTGCCGCCGTAGGTGAACATGCTGCGGAAGAAGCTGTGCTGTTTGGCATCCAGCAGCTTGTTGAAGGTGAAGACCACGTCATCCGCCGTCAGCGGCTGTCCGTCCTGCCATTTGAGGTTGGGTTTTAACGTCAGGGTATAGCTCAGGTTGTCGGCGGAAGGCGTCAGGCTTTCCGCCAGACCCCACTCAATGTTGCCGTTATTAAAGCTGTACAGCGGGGCATAGAGCGCCTGCATGATCGTTAACGTCGTACGGTCACTGGCATAGAGCGGATTAACGGCTAGCGGGTCGCCGGAGGTAATTCCAATAATTAGCGAACCGCCCTCTTTTGGCGCGTCGTTTTTTGCCGCTGAGGGCGTATTTGTCTCTTTATTTTTCGCATCATCACAGCCAGCCAGGCCTAACGCGAGCGAAACCACCACTGCCGATAACAGAAGCTTGCGCATCTCACTAACTCCTTGCCTTATAAAGTGTTTATTACTGCATCTTTTATTTATGTTGAAGCATCATATTCAGCTTTATCGGTTTACGCATTAATTATGAAAATGCGATTTTCGATTAAGCTTATGCCGGATTTGTTATATATAAGCGCCAGAAGGAATAGCGGTTAATTGATTGCGCTCGCAACGTTAAACGCTTCACAAATCTCCTGCTACACTGCCTCAACACATCACTCAAAAGGCAGGCCAACATGTCAGACAACACGTATCAGCCACCAAAAGTGTGGGAATGGAAAAAGAACGGCGGCGGCGCGTTCGCCAATATTAACCGCCCGATTTCCGGCGCGACCCATGAGAAAGATCTGCCCGTGGGCTCCCACCCGCTGCAGCTTTACTCTCTCGGGACACCGAACGGCCAGAAAGTGACGATCATGCTCGAAGAGCTGCTGGCGCTGGGCGTGACGGGCGCGGAATATGACGCCTGGTTAATTCGCATCGGCGAGGGCGATCAGTTCTCCAGCGGGTTTGTTGAGGTGAACCCGAACTCGAAAATACCGGCACTTCGCGACCACTCCACGAACCCGCCAACGCGCGTATTTGAATCCGGCAATATCCTGCTCTACCTGGCAGAGAAATTCGGTCACTTCCTGCCGAAAGATCCGGCGGGACGCACCGAGACGCTGAACTGGCTGTTCTGGCTGCAGGGTGCGGCGCCGTTCCTCGGCGGCGGTTTTGGTCACTTCTATAACTATGCGCCGGTGAAGATTGAGTATGCGATTGACCGCTTCACCATGGAAGCCAAACGCCTGTTCGACGTGCTGGATAAACAGCTGGCGCGCGGTCGCTACGTGGCGGGCGAGGAGTACACCATCGCGGATATCGCCATCTGGCCGTGGTTCGGCTGCGTGGCGCTGGGCAGCGTATACAACGCCGCCGAGTTCCTGGACGCCGGGAAGTACACCAACGTCCAGCGCTGGGCGAATGACGTGGCGAATCGCCATGCCGTTAAGCGCGGCCGTATCGTTAACCGCACCAGCGGCGAGCTGAACGAGCAGCTCCACGAGCGCCACGCGGCGAGCGACTTCGATACCAATACGGAAGATAAGCGTCAGGCGTAATGTTCCGCCGGGCGGATCCCCGCCCGGCAACTGAGATCCCTGCCCAGGGCATGATTAGCTTAAAGGTTGAGCCGGTATTGCTGGCACTATCTGGACGTTTTTCTCGCGTCTGAGAGTGAGAAATGACGTCTCAACCGACAGCAGTCACAAAGGATCTGTTATGAAACTTATTAAAACAACGCTGGTTATCAGCGCCCTCATATTTTCCACCTCGGGAATGGCCATCGACAAAACCGCCGCTGGCGCGGTAGCAGGCGCGGCCATTGGCGCGGCCACTGGCAAAGATCTGAAATCGACCGTTGGCGGCGCCGTCGTTGGCGCAGGCACCGGTGCCATGTTCAAAAACGGCGGCAAAGGTAAAGCCGCGCGTAAGGGCGGCGCGGTAGGAGCTGCCGTAGGCGCAGGTGCCGCAGCGGTTACCGGCAAGAGCGTGCTGAAAGGTGCAGCCGTTGGTGCTGGCACGGGCGCGCTGATTGGTGAAGCGACGCACTAAGGTCGTGTGCCACCTTGTGAACAGGCATGAATAATAAACCCAGCGATCGCGCTGGGTTTTTTGTGTTTTTGAATCAGATACAAGCCCGTTCGAACAACCGACGCGCGGCTGGCGTTAACCCTGACATATGAATGCAGGCATGCACCATTCCCGGCAACCGTTCACAGCGTACTGGCACCCCCGCCTTCTCAAGCCGCCGCGCATACGCTTCAGCCTCATCGCGCAGGGGATCGTATTCACAACTCAGGATGGTTGCTGGCGGTAACTCCCTCAGCGAGGCCATATGCAGCGGCTCGGCATAAGGATGACGACATTCTCCCAGATAGTTCTCCCAGCAAAACGCCATCGCATCACGCGTTAAATAATAACCTTCAGCAAATTCACAATAGCTTTGGGACGACATTTCGCGACTTAATGCCGGGTAGAGCAGCAACTGATGCTCAATGTGAGGTCCGCCGCGATCCCGGGCCAGCAGAGCTGTCGCGGCAGCAAGATTGCCGCCTGCACTGTCGCCGCCCACCGCCAGACGGGTCGCATCTATCCCCAAAAGCGCGGCCTGTTCACTGGCCCAGCACAGTGCCTGATAAACATCCTCTAACGGCCCTGGGAAGGGGAACTCCGGTGCCAGACGGTAATCAACGGAGAGTATTTTCCGACCAGTAGCATTGGCCAGTGCCTGACAGGGCCGATCGTACAGCGACAGCGAGCCCAGACACCATCCACCGCCGTGAGCAAAAAGCATTGCAGGCTGTGCGATTTCAGCGTTTGAGACTGCAGGCGTATACACGCGAAGACCGATAGCGTAACCATCATCAGCGATAACAACGTAATGTTGAATGCCGCCACCTGCTTCCTCCTCACCCTGTAGCCGCAATAAGTCCACTTCGGTGGCGGCACGCAGGTCGGCTAACGACGCCGGTTGCGGCGCGCCCGATGACGCAGCCAAAAAGTCAGCGATATGTTTATCAAGCGGCACGATCGGTGTCCTCTGAGAGAAAGGGTACGATTAGCCCAATAAACGCCTCATGACACTCTTCGGTAATAAAATGCCCGCAGTCCGCCACCGTCTCGCCACGCAAATCAAGGGCATTGCCCTGCAGGGTTATCAGCGGAGCATCGCGCGTCGCATGTTCGGCCCCCACCGTTAACACCGGCATGGTTAAAGGCGTTAGCGCACGGCGCTGGTTCTGCCGGATGGTTTCCGGGATAGCGCGATAATAGTCGAAACCCGCACGCAGCCCGCCGGGTGTTGAATAGGCGGCGATATACACCTCTGCGGCAACCCGTTCACGTCGATGAGACCAGCGGTCGAAAATATAGCTGAGATACTGTGATTCGCGCCCGCTGGTCAGGGTTTCGGGTAGATCCGCCAGCTGATTGAACATGAAGTGCCAGAGAAAGATGTTCTCTTCCGGTGCGACAAAAATCGGCGGTGGTGGGGCCAGTCCAGGGATAACCGCTTCTGTCAGCACAAGTCGTTCTATCGCCTGAGGAAAATCGCTCGCCATGGCGTATCCAACCCACATGCCAATATCGTGGCCTACTATGCTATAACGCGCATGACCCAACTGCGCCATCATGTTATGCAGCATGGCACCGACACGTCCGGTGTCATAGCCGTCGCGCGGTTTATCTGACTCACCAATGCCCGGAGGGTCGACCGCTATCGCCTGAAGACCCGCCGCCGCCAGCGCCTGAAGGATATAGCGCCAAGTATACCAGGTCTGTGGCCAACCCGGTATCAGCAATACCGGTTGACCTTTTCCCGCCACGACGCAGTGGATGCGCTGTCCGTTCACTTTCGTATAGACGTGTTCTGCCCTGAGATCCGCGTGCGCGATCTCACCGTATTGTTGTTCCATGGGGACTCCCTGTGATGTCGTTGCTTAGCGAATGCCGAGTAATGCGTTGATTTGCTGAGGGTTAACTGGCGCACCGGCGAAATCATCGAAGACTTTATCGGTGATGTGAATAATGTGGTCGAGGATGAACGCTGCCCCTTCTCTGGCACCATCCAGCGGGTTTTTCAGACAGCACTCCCACTCCAGGGTTGCCCAGCCAGCATAATCGTATTGGGTCAGCTTCGAGAAAATAGCCCTGAAATCAACCTGGCCGTCACCCAATGAGCGAAAACGTCCTGCACGATCGACCCAGGACTGATAGCCACCATAAATACCCTGACGCCCGGTCGGATTAAATTCAGCGTCTTTGACGTGGAACATGTTGATCTTGTCATTATAAATATCAATAAAATCCAGATAGTTAAGCTGCTGTAATACCATGTGGCTGGGGTCGAAAAGTATCCGGCAGCGGGGATGCTCTTTCACCCTTTGATAAAACATTTCAAACGTCACCCCATCATGCAGATCTTCGCTCGGGTGGATCTCATAGCAGAGGTTAATACCCTGCTCGTCACAGGCGTTGAGCACCGGCATCCAGCGCCTGGCCAGCTCGTCAAAGGCGGCTTCAATTAACCCTTCCGGGCGCTGCGGAAACGGGAACAGATAGGGCCATGCCAGCGAGCCAGAGAAGGTACCCAGATCGCTGAGCCCAAGCCTGGCGGAGGCCTTGACCGCCATCAGCAGCTGTTGCTGTGCCCATTCGCCGCGGGCCTGTGGGTTGCCGTGTACTTCCGGTGGCGCAAAGCTGTCGCATAAGCTGTCGTAAGCAGGATGTACCGCCATCAGCTGGCCGAAGATGTGGCTGGTCAGCTCACTCACCACCAGGCCATGCTCCGCCAGCATACCGGTCAGATCGTCGCAGTAGGTCTGGCTTTCTGCCGCCGTCGCCACGTCGAACAGCCGACGGTCCCAGGCCGGGATTTGTAATGCCTTGAAGCCGGTTTCCGCGGCCCACCGGGCTATTGCAGGCAAATTATTGAATGGGGCCACATCATCGCTGAACTGAGCCAGATGGAGAGAGGGACCTTTGAGGGTTTTCATCGTATACTCCTATTGTTTGTCGATTGACAAACAATAGGAGTAAAGCCGGATAACCGCAAGCGAAAATTATAAATTCGTTGGTAATCCAGATGATTTAGGCGATCCTGTTTCACTGAATTCAGGACCAACCGGAGCAACAAAATGGCAGGCAGACCGCGCCAGTTCGATCGCGATCAGGCGCTTATCAAAGCGCGCAACCTGTTCTGGCGACAGGGTTATGAAGGAACCTCAATGTCGGATCTGGTGGCGGAGCTGGGGATTGCATCGGCACGGATTTACAAGGCGTTCGGTTCAAAAGAGCAGCTCTTTCGGGAAGCTATCGCCGATTACGAAAAACAGGAAGGCGGTTTTGCGGATCGGGCCTTATCCGCAGGGGGCAACGTGCGGGATACCATCCAGACGCTGTTAATGGATGCGGTTCACCTGTACTGCCATCCGGATTTGCCGCAAGGATGTATGGTGGTGGCCTCTGCAGCCAGCGTCAGTGCGGAAAATGAAACGCTCAAAACCTGGCTGGCACAGCATCGCCTGCAGCGTACGCAGCAGATCATCGACCGTCTCCATCAGGCAGTGCATAACGGTGAACTGCCGGATACGACCGATGCAGAGAGTCTGGGAGACTATTTTGCCGTCTTTTTACATGGTTTGTCGGTGCAGGCCAGGGACGGTGTTCCGGAGTCGCGTTTGCAGGCGGCGGTTAAGCAAGCGCTTAGCCTGCTGCCGCATTGCTGAGTGCGATGTTGAGAAAGGCCGAACACAACGGTCTCGTATTTTTGCGATCCGCTTTCAGAAATCACATCTTCCCATGTGTCACAACCCAGTGAACAGTTGCCTGTCGTAGCCTGAAGATTACAATGCATTTGCTTATCGTAAACTACAGGCTACAATAATGGCTAAGGTCAAACACTACATCACAGCAGACGGGTACGACCCTTTTGATGCATATCTGAGAAGTGTGAACGATCCCATAGCAAAAGCCATGATTGCTACACGTGTCGCCAGAATGTCTACGGGTAACTATGGTGATTGCAAGCCATGCAGAGAGAGCGTTTCAGAACTCAGGATTGACCAGGGGCCGGGTTACCGCGTCTATTTGAGCGAAGTCTTCGATCAGGCAGATGGCGCAGTGAGTCTGATGCTATTGACTGGAACGAAAAAAAACAAAATGCAGATATTGACAGGGCCGTTGAGTATCTCAACGACTACAAGCGCAGGATATAAGAGGAAATCGGAATGGCTAAATCAGTACTTCATGATGACGCAATGGTACAGCTCCTGAAAGATTCTCCGGATTTCGCGCCCGTATATCTTCATCAGGCTTTCATTGAAATTGACGAGCCCGGAGGCTATGAGGCGTTCATGCTGGCTTTACGACATGTGATTGAAGCCTCTGGCGGGATGACTGTCATTGCTAAACGTGCAGGCATTTCTCGCGAATCACTCTATAAATCACTCTCACCAAACGGTAACCCCTCATTTAAGCGTATCGCAGAAGTGGCATCTGCAACGGGATACCCGATTTCCCGAATTGCAGCTGCAGGGTTAAACGCACCAGCGTGGGACGCACGTCAAAATACGCCCGAAAGTGCTAGCCGGGCGAAGCATCAATGACGATCGTCATACTGAAACGCTACTGGAAAAGGCGGTAAGAGGCATGCCTGCATGCCGCCTCACCTGTTGCATTAATACTTAATGTCCCGCGCTTTTTGTCTTCCGGACTGTTTCATCTGACGCTTGTCCTGACGGCAGTCGTGATTGCTCTGGTTATTGTTCGCCACGCAGGTCTGCTTCACCTGCCGCGACGCGTCACGGGTTTCCTGCCTGACATCACGCGCCACGCGCCGCTCCTGCGCCTGCTGGGTCGCACTGGCAGAAACCGAGAACAGCATCAGAAGAATGCAAGAAAGGACAGGAATGACAGATAACGATCTGTTCATAGCAACACCTCGAAGAAGAGAGCCCAGAACGTCAGGGGGGTTAGCAAAAGAATAGCAGTTCCAGAAGGGGCTGAATGGGGAAGGCGTTAATAATACAAGGCCGCACAAGGCGGCCTTATACGCTGCGTTATGCCGTCAGGCGGAACTTCTGCACCGAGCGCTGAAGATCTTCGGTCTGGCGCTCCAGCGCCGCCGCCGCGGCAGAAACCTCTTCAACCAGCGAGGCGTTCTGCTGGGTAACGCCATCCATCTGGGTAATGGCAATCCCGACCTGCGAAATGCCCTTGCTTTGCTCCTCAGAAGCGGAAGCGATTTGCTTCATGATGGTTGTCACTTCCGTCACGTCGCGCAAAATCGCATCCATGGTGGTGCCGGTGTCGCTGACCAGCTGCGCCCCCTGCTCTACGCGGGAAACGGAATCGGTAATCAGCCCTTCAATCTCTTTAGCCGCGTTGGCGCTGCGGCTTGCCAGGTTGCGCACTTCGCCTGCCACCACCGCGAAACCACGCCCCTGTTCACCCGCGCGCGCCGCTTCAACCGCCGCATTGAGTGCCAGAATATTGGTCTGGAAGGCAATGCTGTTGATCACGTTGGTGATTTCAGCAATTTTCTTCGAGCTTTCCGAAATACCGCTCATGGTGGTCACCACCTCTTCCACCAGCGAGCCGCCGCGGCTGGCGGTAGTTGAGGCCACATCGGCCAGCTGGCTGGCCTGACGCGCGCTTTCCGCGTTCAGTTTCACCGTGGCGGTCAGCTGTTCCATGCTGGCTGCCGTCTCTTCCAGCGCAGCCGCCTGCTCTTCGGTACGGGAAGAGAGGTCGTTGTTACCGCTGGAGATTTCCGTCGCGCCGCGCCAGATGTTTTCACTGCCGGAGCGAATCGTACTGACCGCTTCGCGCAGGCTGTCCTGCATAGCGCTCAGCAGCGGCACCAGCTGCCCCACGCAGTTACGACCGAACGGCTCAATGGGCTGGCTGAGATCGCCCTGGGCAATCTGGCGGAACTGCTGGCGAATGCGAGCCAGCGGTTTGACCAGCATCGCCACCAGGTAACGGTCGGTGAAGAGCAGGATCAGCAGGCCGATAATTGTGGCGACGATAATCACCGTGCGGGTCATGCTTGTCAGGCCGTCCACCACCACGCGGGTGCTGTCGAGCGACTTCGCGGCGGCATTGTTGAACTCCTCAGCGGCCGCGCCGAACGCACGGCTCAGCGGCGGCGTGACGTTGTTGGCCTGCTGGCGATACCCCTCCAGAGCCCCCTGCTTCGCCTGCTGCATTTGCGGCGTGACGCCCTGTTCGAGCAGCGCCTGCCAGGAGCCTATCACCCGGGAAGAGATCTGCTCATCCATCGGGCCTGGTGAGATCGCTTTCATCTCGGCCAGTTTCTTGCCCATGTTATCCAGCGCCTGTTGGGCAGAGGACAGATCCGGCGTGCCGCCTGCGGCTTTGACTTCCATTGCGCGGCTCAGACGGGTCACAAAGCGGAAATATTGATCGTTACCCTGGCTGAGTACCGTCATCTGTTTAACCAGCTGGCGGTCGACTTCATTGCCATCTGATACGCGAGAAAGGGACCAGGTGCTGTACAACCCAACGCCCGCCCACATTAAACAAAAGATCCCGAGAATCGTCAGCATGACGAAACGGATCGTGAAATTACGGAGCATATTCATAAGTCTTCCTTGCCGTGAGGGTGAGTTCGCCCAGAGGCGAGTACTACTCTCGTTATCGGCAGGAAAGAGGGAAATTATAACGTTTTGTGATCATTTTTAATTAGCGTGGCTTCACTAGTCGCACAGCATTCGTTAATCATTGGGCCCGCGCTTAGGGATGTCATTTGCGATGTGTTAAGTTCAGAATGAAAACGTTGTTTCGAAAAATTCATCAATAAGAAAGGAGACATCATGTCCTGGCACCCTTACCCCGGCCGCTATGAGAGTATGCAATATCGTTATTGCGGTAAAAGTGGCCTGCGCCTGCCCGCGCTGTCGCTGGGACTGTGGCATAGTTTCGGCCACGTCCAGCCTCTTGACGCCCAGCGCGCGCTGCTGCGAAAAGCCTTCGACCTCGGCATCACCCATTTCGATCTCGCCAATAACTATGGCCCGCCGCCGGGCAGCGCGGAGGAGAATTTCGGCCGACTGCTGCGTGAGGACTTTGCCGCGTACCGAGACGAGCTGATTATCTCCACCAAGGCGGGTTACGACATGTGGCCGGGGCCGTACGGTTCGGGCGGTTCACGCAAATATCTGCTAGCCAGCCTCGACCAGAGCCTGCAGCGTCTGGGCGTCGACTACGTGGATATTTTCTACTCCCACCGCGTGGATGAAAACACGCCGATGGAAGAGACGGCCTCTGCGCTGGCCCACGCCGTGCAGAGTGGGAAAGCGCTGTATGTCGGCATTTCCTCCTACTCGACCGATCGCACCCAGAAAATGGCCGAGCTGCTGCGCGAGTGGAAGATCCCGCTGCTGATCCACCAGCCGTCCTATAACCTGCTTAACCGCTGGGTCGATAAGACCGGCCTGCTGGATGCGCTGGAAGCAAACGGTACGGGGTGTATCGCCTTTACCCCGCTGGCGCAGGGGCTGCTGACCGGAAAATACCTGAACGGTATTCCTGAAGGTTCACGCATGCAGCGCGAAGGGAATAAAGCGCGCGGCCTGACGCAGAAGATGCTGACCGACGCCAACCTGAGCAGCCTTCGCCTGCTGAATGAGATGGCGCAGGCGCGCGGACAAACGATGGCGCAGATGGCGCTAAGCTGGCTGCTGAAAGATGCGCGCGTGACGTCCGTGCTGATTGGCGCAAGCCGCCCGGAACAGCTGGAAGAGAATGTTCAGGCGCTGGAAAACCTGCGCTTTACGGAGGACGAACTCAAGCGGATTGACCAGCATGTTGCGGATGGGGAGTTGAATCTGTGGCAGGCGTCGTCGGATAAATAGTGCGGTCTGATGCCCTCACCCTAACCCTCTCCCCAAAGGGGAGAGGGTGGGGTGAGGGGTATTAGATGTACTTTACTTCTTACTGATCTTATCCAGATACCCCATCACAAACGCAGACAGCACAAACGTCAGGTGGATGATGACGTACCACATCAGTTTGTTATCCGGCACGTTCTTCGCGTCCATAAACACGCGTAGCAGGTGGATAGAGGAGATTGCCACAATCGACGCGGCCACTTTATTCTTCAGCGACGAAGCATCCATTTTGCCCAGCCAGCTGAGCTTCTCTTTACGCTCGTCGATATCGAGCTGGGAGACAAAATTCTCGTAGCCGGAGAACATCACCATCACCAGCAGCCCGCCCACCAGGGTCATATCCACCAGCGACAGCAGAACCAGAATCAAATCCGCTTCGGCAATAGAAAAAATGTTCGGCAAAACATGCCAGATTTCCTGAAAGAACTTAATCGTCAGTGCGATAAGTGCCAGCGAGAGGCCAAAATAGACGGGGGCCAGTATCCAGCGAGAGGCGTACATGGCATTTTCAAAAAAGCGTTCCATAAAGTCCTGTTTGCAAAAGAAACCAGCGCCCAGTATATCTCAACGGCGCTGGCTGTTTGCAATAACTCAACGGTACGTCACTCAGACGTTGTCTGGGTTAACCTCGGGACGTGCGTACTCCGGCCAGACAAGCGCCACCAGTTCAGGATAGGCTTCCAGACTGAACTCTCGAAAACACTGGCGCAAATTTAATACGTCCAGATCGGAATAAGAGACCTTCTCGCCGTTAAGGCAGCGCTTTTTAATATTGTCATAATATTTATAGACTGCTGAATTCAGATCGCTACAGCGACGCTGTGCCTCAAACAGTCCGGGCGTATCATTAATTTCCGACATTTTCATGCGCTTAATTGTCGCGTGTAAAAAGTCGATATATTCGTGGTTCACTCGCCAGTACCAGACAGGCGTAACGGAGTTCATCAATACAGAGAAATGGTCTTCCCCTTCCTCTTTTGTCATCAGTTCAGGTTGCGGGGGTTCACTGGTGTCTTTCGACACTTTCGTTTTATTGAACTCCTGCATCAATAAAAGCACACCAGCGGTCAGTAATAGTAATGTGATGACCGTAAAAAAGATGCTGTTCATGGGTAGGCTCCATTTTTTTTGATTTTAAATTTGCCTCATGATATTGTCAACGAATCTCACGCCTTTACCAACCCCACCCTGTTGAAAATAAAGGAAATTAAAAATGCTGCCCGACTATCTCGTCCCGGCTAAGTACCACATTACGCCTGTGGAACAGCAACCGACGGAAGCAGAAAAAGAGGCCAGTTTCACTCAGGGGAAAAGAAAGCTCTCTGATTTCGAGCCCGATATATTAATTGGTGTTTCCCGAACTGGCAAATCCCGAAATATGTTGCTGGAAGAGCACGATCGCCATATAAAAGACCGCTTATTTCGCGCCATAAAAATTGAAGCCTTTGTCCACCTGCTGAATGACCTGCAGGCCGAGGGTGAAATAGATGCCCAGAAACTAAGTCAAATAATGGCCGAGAAAACCGAAGAAATTAATGAAGCGGGCAATGAAATTTGGCTTAATTTAATTACGCGCGAAAAAAACAACCCAATTTTTTATAGCCTGGGGGAAGATTAACGTGAAAGAAGTTAAAAACAACGACGTTTATTTGACTTTAGAAGATAAAAAAAGTGATGAATTTATCTTAAAGCAAAATCTCGACGCGCTGAGAAACACAAAAAATGACGAGATGACGCGTATTACACAAGACCTGGTATCGATCCCGGCGACGCTGGTTCGTCTGAAATGGCAGAATCGCCGTGAAATTTATCCGCTACAGGTCAAAGAAGAAATTTACGGTGCCGTGATGAACGCCGTCATAGAGCAGCGCCCCGAGCTGAAAGAGAAGCTTCTGGGACGTCTTGAGGCCAATTATCAGTATCTGCTTGCCAGAGAAATCGCCACCCTGCGTCTGACGCGCAAGCTGTCCGACGGTGATTACCGTACCTCAAACGTCACCTGCGTTGCGCTTGATGAGGATGCACTGGCAACCCCCTCTACCGCACCGACGGATAATAAAAACGCATAAACCGACAGGCATAAAAAAAGCCGGCTTTCGCCAGCTTCTTTATCACTTCGAGGCCGCTTTCTCTTCGCCGACCAGTCCAATCTTCAGGTAACCCGCCTGATGCAGCGTGTCCATTACCTTCATCATGGTTTCATAATCAACCGTTTTATCCGCGCGGAAGAAGACCGTGGTGTCTTTCTTACCGCCCGTAAGCTGCTCCAGCGCCGGGATGACCGAGTCGGCCGTCACCGGGTCGTTCCCGAGGAACATGGATTTATCCGCCTTCACCGACAGGTAGATAGGCTTCTCCGGGCGCGGCTGGGGCTGGCTGGAAGAGGCAGGCAGATTGACCTTCACATCCACCGTCGCCAGCGGCGCGGCCACCATGAAGATAATCAGCAGAACCAGCATAACGTCGATAAACGGCGTCACGTTGATTTCATGCATTTCGCCGTTATCGTCCAGATTTTCGTTTAGACGCATCGCCATACTCTTAACCTGCGCGCAGTTTAGACGCCGCGTGCACCGGCTTAACCGAGCTGGCGTTCAGGTCGAGATCGCGGCTTTGCAGCAGCAGAACCTGCGCGGCAACGTCACCCAGCGTGGCTTTGTAGCTGCCAATCATACGCGCGAAGATGTTGTAGATGACCACCGCCGGGATAGCGGCAACCAGACCGATTGCCGTCGCCAGCAGCGCTTCGGCGATACCCGGCGCAACGACCGCCAGGTTGGTGGTTTGGGTCTGCGCGATACCGATAAAGCTGTTCATGATGCCCCAGACCGTACCGAAAAGACCGATGAACGGTGAGATCGCGCCGATGGTCGCCAGATAACCATTGCCGCGTCCCATGTGTCGGCCAACGGCCGCAACGCGACGCTCCAGGCGGAAACCGGTACGTTCTTTGATGCCTTCGTTATCTTCACTGCCAGCGGAGAGTTCCAGCTCGTTCTGCGCTTCGTTCACTAACAGGGTGGTCAGGCTTTTCGCGTGGAAGGATGAGGTCATATCTGAAGCCTGATCGAGAGAGCGGGCTTCGGCCAGCTGCTGCTGTTCCCGCTTAAGGCGACGCTTCTGCGAAAGCAGCTCGGCGCTTTTGCTGAAGAAAATAGCCCAGGTGACAACGGACGCCAGAATCAGGCCGACCATGACAATCTTAACCACGATGTCAGCATGCTGATACATGCCCCAAACGGAGAGATCCGTCTGCATCAAATTATTACCCACTCTGTATCTCCAGGACGCAAATCACAAAATCTGAGCGTAATAATATCAAAACGTCGTCGAATTGATAGTAGTTCTCATTAGTATTTGCATGGTGCCGTAATTTTCGCTCACTTTCCTTGCGCTTACGCAGTAAAAATTTCTTATGCGAATTTTTGCTAATATTTTCTGCTTATTCGATAAGCCTCGGGGTGCAGTTTTTTCCAATCGTGGTAGTCTGGACGTCCAGACGTATAAAAACAGGGTTAGCGAACATGACAAAGAAGCATCTTGATACCACGCTGGTACAGGCAGGACGCAGCAAAAAATATACGCAGGGATCGGTCAACAGCGTGATTCAACGAGCCTCCTCGCTGGTGTTTGATACCGTTGAGGAGAAAAAAATTGCCACGCGCAACCGCGCGAAAGGCGGATTGTTTTATGGCCGTCGCGGCACGCTAACCCATTTTTCGCTGCAGGAGGCGATGTGCGAGCTGGAAGGCGGCGCGGGGTGCGCGCTGTTCCCGTGCGGGGCGGCGGCGGTCGCCAACACCATTCTGGCGTTTGTGGAACAGGGCGACCATATCCTGATGACCAACACCGCCTACGAGCCCAGCCAGGACTTCTGCACCAAAATCCTCAGCAAGCTCGGCGTAACGACCGGCTGGTTCGACCCGCTGATTGGCGAAGGCATTGCCGAACTTATTCAGCCAAACACGCGCATTGTGTTCCTGGAATCTCCGGGATCGCTCACCATGGAAGTTCACGACGTGCCGGCTATCGTGAAGGCCGTGCGCAGCAAAGCCCCAGAGGCGATCGTGATGATCGACAACACCTGGGCGGCGGGCGTGCTGTTTAAAGCGCTGGAATTCGACATTGATATCTCTATTCAGGCGGCGACGAAATACCTGATAGGCCACTCTGACGGCATGATTGGCACCGCGGTCTCCAACGCGCGCTGCTGGGATCAGCTGCGTGAAAATGCCTACCTGATGGGCCAGATGGTGGATGCAGATACGGCCTACATGACCAGCCGCGGACTCCGCACGCTGGGCGTTCGCCTGCGTCAGCACCATGAAAGCAGCCTGAAGGTGGCCGAATGGCTGGCGCAGCATCCGCAGGTTGAGCGCGTGAATCATCCCGCGCTACCGGGCAGTAAAGGCCACGAATTCTGGCAGCGTGACTTTACGGGCAGCAGCGGTTTGTTCTCATTCGTGCTGAAAAAGCGGCTGAATAACGACGAGCTGGCGAGCTATCTGGATAATTTTACCCTCTTCAGCATGGCCTACTCCTGGGGCGGTTTTGAATCCCTGATCCTGCCTAATCAGCCGGAACAGGTTGCGGCTCTTCGTCCCGGCGGTGAAGTGGACTTCAGCGGTACCCTGATTCGACTGCATATCGGTTTAGAAAATGTTGACGATCTGATTGCCGATTTAGCAGCAGGGTTCGAGCGTATCGTGTAGAGTGCTGGCTGAAAATGTACTCTCTGGACGCTTTTGTGGACACGGCAATGAGAAAAGTCTGCATGAGTTGCGCCCAGGATCAAACCCGACGGGCGAATAAGGGAGTACAATAGCGCTATATCTGCTGTTCCACAGGAAAGTCCATGGCTGTTATTCAAGATATTATCGCGGCGCTTTGGCATCACGACTTTGCCGCGCTGGCGGATCCTCACATCGTTGGTATCGTTTACCTCGTGATGTTCGCAACTCTGTTTCTGGAAAATGGATTACTGCCAGCCTCGTTTTTACCCGGTGACAGCCTGCTTTTACTTGCCGGGGCATTAATCGGGAAAGACGTCATGGACTTCACGCCAACGATGGTTATTCTCACCTCCGCAGCCAGCCTGGGCTGCTGGTTGAGCTATCTGCAGGGCCGCTGGCTTGGGAATACCCGCGTCGTAAAAGGCTGGCTGGCGCAATTACCGCATAAATATCATCAGCGTGCGACCTGCATGTTCGACAGGCATGGCCTGCTGGCCCTGCTGGCAGGGCGTTTCCTCGCGTTTGTTCGCACGCTTCTGCCTACGATGGCGGGCATTTCCGGTCTGTCAAACCGCCGCTTCCAGTTCTTCAACTGGCTGAGCGCTCTGCTGTGGGTGGGTGTGGTCACCACGCTCGGCTATGCGCTGAATATGATCCCCTTTGTGAAACACCATGAAGATCAGGTGATGACCTTCCTGATGGTGCTGCCGATGTTCCTGCTGGTGGCGGGACTGGTGGGAACCATCGCGGTGGTGATTAAGAAGAAGTACTGCAGCGCCTGATCCCCTCCCCCTCTCCCCATAGGGGAGAGGGGAAAAAGCTTAAGCTCCCTGCATGGTTCGGATGCGTGACGCATCCTCTCCCGGCGTGACGCCGAAATAGCGCTTAAACTCACGACTGAACTGCGACGCGCTTTCGTAACCCACCCGCATTGCCGCCGCGCTGGCCTTCATGCCGTCGTGGATCATCAGCATCCGCGCCTTATGCAGCCGATAGGTTTTAAGGTACTGCAGCGGCGAGGTGCTGGTCACCGACTTGAAGTTATGATGAAACGCCGAAACGCTCATGTTCGCTTCCGCCGCCAGCTGGTCGACGCTGAGGTTTTCCGTGTACTGGCTTTCAATACGCTTGAGCACGCGGCTTATCAGGCTGAAGTGGGTCTGCCGGCTCACAAGAGCCAGCAACGCCCCGCCCCCCGGCCCCAGCAGCACATGGTAGAGAATTTCGCGGACGATCTGCTTGCCCAGAATACGCGCGTCCAGCGGCCTTTCCATCACGTCCAGCAGACGTTCAATGGCGCAGAGGATCTCTTCCGACAGCGTCGCCGAGTTAATCCCGCTCGACGCCATAGACGGCTGGAAGAACTCATCTTCGCCAATCTCCATTAGCAGCTCCTGCAGCTGAAGAATATCGACGTTGACGCGAATACCGGCCAGCGGAACGGCCTCTGTCGCGAAGGTTTCACATTCGAAGGGTAAAGGTACCGTCAGGAGCAGATATTCATTAGTGTCGTAGCGGAACACGCGCTCGTTGATATAGCCAATTTTATGGCCCGAGAAGAGAAAAACGATGCCCGGCTGGTACATGACCGGCGTGCGCGTCCCGGGCTGCGTGCCATAAAGCAGGCGAATGTCAGGAAGCAGATCGCTGACGCCATTTTCTTTATCTATCAGTCTTTTAATCTGCGCAGTGAGCTGATGGCAGATCGCTTCACGGTTCATATTACGTTACTCCGGGTACGGTTTCCGACGTTGACAGTGTGCGTGCTTTTCCGCGCTTTCTCCAGCGCTCTGTAGAAATGGGCAAGACATCGGCAGGAATGTGCATTGAGAGGATAGCCCCGGACGGCCACAATGTGCAGCATCAGGTCGCCCTCTGCGCCACCACGGTTTTTCACCCACTAAAGGGAACGAGCAATGAACAACTTTAATCTTCACACCCCAACCCGCATTCTGTTTGGTAAAGACGCTATCGCCGATCTGCGCGCCCAGATCCCCGCTGACGCCCGCGTACTGATCACCTACGGTGGCGGCAGCGTGAAAAATACCGGCGTGCTGGATCAGGTTTACAGCGCCCTGGACGGTCTGGACGTGCGTGAGTTCGGCGGCATCGAGCCAAACCCGTCTTACGAAACGCTGATGAACGCGGTGAAAATCGCCCGCGAAGAAAACATTACCTTCCTGCTGGCCGTCGGCGGCGGCTCCGTGCTGGACGGCACCAAATTCATCGCGGCGGCAGCGCACTATGCTGACGGCATCGATCCGTGGCACATCCTGGAAACTCGCGGCAGCGACATTAAAAGCGCCATCCCGATGGGCTCCGTGCTGACCCTGCCGGCCACCGGATCTGAATCCAACAAGGGCGCGGTGATCTCCCGTAAAACCACCGGCGACAAACAGGCCTTCATGAACGAACACGTTCAACCTGTGTTCGCGATCCTGGACCCGGTTTACACCTACACCCTGCCTGCGCGTCAGGTGGCGAACGGCGTGGTCGATGCCTTTGTTCATACCGTTGAGCAGTACGTCACATATCCGGTGAATGCCAAAATTCAGGATCGCTTCGCGGAAGGCATTCTGCTGACGCTCGTCGAAGAAGGTCCGAAAGCGCTGAAAGAGCCGGAAAATTACGACGTGCGTGCCAACGTCATGTGGGCGGCAACGCAGGCGTTGAACGGCCTGATCGGCGCTGGCGTACCGCAGGACTGGGCAACCCACATGCTGGGCCACGAGCTGACGGCGATGCACGGTCTGGACCACGCGCAAACGCTGGCCGTTGTGCTGCCTGCTCTGTGGAACGAAAAGCGGGACACCAAGCGTGCCAAACTGCTGCAGTACGCAGAACGCGTGTGGAACATCACCGAGGGTTCTGACGATGCGCGTATTGATGCCGCCATCGAAGCGACCCGCAGCTTCTTTGAAGGTCTGGGCGTGCCAACGCGTCTGTCCGGCTACGGTCTGGACGGCAGCTCCATCCCTGCCCTGCTGGCGAAACTCGAAGAACACGGCATGACCCACCTGGGCGAGCACGGCGACATTACGCTGGACGTCAGCCGTCGCATCTACGAAGCGGCACGCTAAGCGTTTTTGCCCTCCCGACTTTCGTTTTTTGACATTTCGTCCAGACTTAATGCACAACCCATCGCCGAAGGAGCCCTCCGGCGATGCGCACCTGAAGGAGGAAAAATGGCAAACCAAACCGTAATCAAGCTGCAGGACGGCAACGTGATGCCCCAGCTGGGGCTAGGTGTATGGAAAGCCGGTAACGACGAGGTCGTCTCCGCCATTCATAAAGCCCTGGAAGTCGGCTATCGGTCCATTGATACCGCTGCCGCATACAAAAACGAGGACGGCGTGGGCAAGGCACTGGCCAGCGCTGGCGTCCCCCGCGATGAGTTATTCATCACCACGAAACTGTGGAACGACGATCAAAAACGCCCCCGCGAAGCGCTGGAAGAGAGTCTGGAGAAACTCCAGCTCGATTTCGTCGATCTCTGGCTGATGCACTGGCCGGTTCCGGCTATCGATCACTACGTTGAGGCCTGGAAAGGGATGATTGAACTGCAAAAAGAGGGGCTGGTGAAAAGCATCGGCGTCTGTAATTTCCAGGTTCATCACCTGCAGCGGCTGATTGACGAGACTGGCGTTGCGCCAGTGATTAACCAGATCGAGCTGCACCCGCTGATGCAGCAGCGCCAGCTACACGCCTGGAACGCTACGCATAAAATCCAGACCGAGTCCTGGAGCCCGCTGGCGCAGGGCGGCGAAGGGGTGTTTGATCAAAAGATTATCCGTGAGCTGGCGGATAAATACGGTAAAACCCCGGCGCAAATCGTCATTCGCTGGCATCTGGACAACGGCCTGGTGGTGATCCCGAAATCGGTCACGCCATCGCGCATCGCCGAGAACTTCGACGTCTGGGATTTCCGTCTGGACAAAGAAGAGCTGGGCGAGATTGCGAAGCTGGATAAGGGTAAACGTTTAGGCCCGGACCCTGATCAGTTTGGCGGGTAGTCGCGTAAAAAAGCCGGGTGGCGGCTTCGCCTTACCCGGCCTACGTGTTGACCTGTAGGCCCGGTAAGCGCAGCGCCACCGGGCTTTGTTACATGTTTAACCCATCTTACGTTTTACGTTCTTCTTCGTTCCCGCTCCACCGTTCGAACGCTGGTGCACAATCGGCGTGTGCTTGGTCAGCGCCGGGCGCGTATTGCGATTCTGGCGACGCACTTCGCGCATCTCCTCCAGCGTCGGGGCCGGTACCAGACAGTCGCGGCGCGAGCCGATCAGGTGCTTTTTACCCATCTCTTCCAGCGCCTGGCGGATCAGCGGCCAGTTTTTCGGATCGTGGTAACGCAGCAGCGCTTTATGCAAACGACGCTGTTTATCCCCTTTCGGCACCACCACCTCTTCACTCTTATAACCAATCTTACTCAGCGGGTTCTTGCCGGTGTAATACATGGTCGTCGAGTTGGCGAGCGGTGACGGATAGAAGTTCTGCACCTGATCCAGGCGGAAGCGGCGCTGCTTCAGCCACAGCGCCAGGTTCACCATGTCTTCATCGCGCGTGCCCGGGTGGGCGGAGATGAAGTATGGGATCAGATACTGCTCTTTACCCGCCTGCTTCGAATAGGTATCGAACAGCTCTTTAAAGCGATCGTAGCTGCCCATGCCCGGCTTCATCATTTTCGACAGCGGGCCTTCCTCGGTGTGCTCCGGCGCAATCTTCAGATAGCCGCCGACGTGGTGCGTCGCCAGCTCTTTGATGTAGCGCGGATCTTCCACGGCAATGTCGTAACGTACCCCGGACGCGATCAGGATCTTCTTGATGCCCTTCAGGTCGCGCGCGCGGCGGTAGAGGTTGATCGTCGGCTCGTGGTTAGTGTCCATATGCTCGCAAATGCTCGGATAGACGCACGAGAGGCGACGGCAGGTTTGCTCCGCGCGCGGCGATTTGCAGCGCAGCATGTACATGTTCGCGGTTGGGCCGCCAAGGTCGGAAATCACACCGGTAAAGCCCGGCACCGAGTCGCGAATCGCTTCGATCTCATTGATGATCGAATCTTCAGAGCGGCTCTGGATAATACGCCCTTCGTGTTCGGTAATGGAGCAGAAGGAACAGCCGCCGAAGCAGCCGCGCATGATGTTGATCGAGAAGCGGATCATCTCATACGCCGGGATACGGGCGTTGCCGTACGCCGGGTGCGGAACGCGTTTGTACGGCAGCGCAAAGACGCTGTCCATCTCTTCGGTGGAGAGCGGGATCGCCGGCGGGTTAATCCAGATAAAGCGCTCGCCGTGCTTCTGCATCAGCGCGCGGGCGCAGCCCGGGTTGGTTTCATGGTGCAGAATACGGGACGCGTGCGCGTAGAGCACCTTGTCGGCTTTCACCTTCTCGTAGGACGGCAGCAGCACGTAGGTCTTTTCCCATGGTTTCGGGCGCGGCGGCTGCACAACGATAGCCTTCGCTTCCGCTTTTTTCGGCTCAACCGGCTTGTTATCGGCACACGGCAGGTCTTCACCGTACGGGTGCGGGATCGGGTCGATTTTGCCCGGCATATCAATGATGCGGGAATCCACCCCGCTCCAGCCCGGCAGCGCCTCTTTCACCATAATGGCGGTATTGCGCACGTCGCGGATGCTGCTCACCGGCTCACCCTGCGACAGACGGTGCGCCACTTCCACCAGCGGACGCTCGCCGTTACCGTAAATCAGCATATCGGCTTTGGAATCCACCAGCACCGAGCGGCGAACGGTATCTGACCAGTAGTCGTAGTGCGCGGTGCGGCGAAGGCTCGCCTCGATGCCGCCCAGGATCACCGGCACGTCTTTCCAGGCTTCTTTACAGCGCTGGGTATAGACCAGGGTTGCGCGGTCGGGGCGTTTACCCGCCACGTTATCCGGCGTGTAGGCGTCGTCATGACGCAGCTTGCGGTCGGCTGTATAGCGGTTGATCATCGAGTCCATGTTGCCTGCGGTCACGCCGAAGAACAGGTTCGGTTTGCCCAGACGCATAAAGTCGTCTTTGCTGTTCCAGTCAGGCTGGGAGATGATCCCCACGCGGAAGCCCTGCGCCTCAAGCATACGGCCACAGATGGCCATGCCGAAGCTCGGATGGTCAACGTAGGCATCGCCCGTGACCAGAATGATGTCGCAGCTGTCCCAGCCCAGTTGGTCCATCTCTTCCCGGGACATCGGCAGGAATGGCGCCGGTCCAAAGCAGGCCGCCCAGTACTGGGGCCAGGAGAAGAGGTCACGATCCGGCTGGATCAGGGAAATTGCGCTCATAATGCTTCCGAAGAAAAAATAGACAAAAGGAGCGGGATTATACGCTGTTCATCCGCCAGATTTGAAGAAAAGGATGCATGAAGCAGGCAGATATTCGGGGAAGTCGTTAAAATACGGCGTCCTGATAATTTTGAATCATAATATTCACTATATTTTCCGGTGATTTGCCCCGGAACGTGTTATTGCGCGGAGCTCTGTCGTGAAGCCCAACGATTCGTTACATGTATCCCAGCTGCGGGTTGTCCTTCACCTCTGCGGTTTTCTGGTTCTGCTCTACAGTCTTTCTATGCTGCCGCCGATGGTGATCGCCCTTCTGAATAAAGAGCGGACCTACTTTGCCTTCCTGACCACCTTTTTAACCTTTTTTACTCTCGGAGGTTTGACCTGGCGGGCAACCCGTCACGCCGGCATTCAGTTGCGTACCCGCGACGGGTTTGTGATTATCGTGCTGTTCTGGCTGCTGTTTTCATTCATTAGCGCCATGCCGCTCTGGATGGATGACGGGCTACAGCTCTCCTTTGCCGACGCGCTCTTTGAAGGGGTTTCCGGGATCACCACCACCGGGGCAACGGTGATCGGGGACGTCAGCGCCCTGCCTAAGTCGTACCTTTATTACCGCGCACAGCTGAATTTCATTGGCGGGTTAGGCGTCATCGTGCTGGCCGTCGCGGTCCTGCCGCTGCTGGGCATTGGTGGCATGAAGCTCTATCAGTCAGAGATGCCGGGGCCGTTCAAGGAGGAGCGTCTGACTCCCCGCCTTGCCGATACCGCGCGCACGCTGTGGGTGACCTACTTCGCGCTGGGCGTGGCCTGCACCCTGGCCTACTGGCTGGCGGGAATGTCATTTTTTGACGCCCTCTGTCACGGGCTGTCGACCGTGTCGCTGGGCGGGTTCTCCACCCGCAGCGAGAGCATTGGGTTTTATGACAGCCACGCGATTGAGCTGGTCGCCGGGGTGTTTTCACTGCTCTCCGCGTTCAACTTCACCCTCTGGTACGTCGCCATTGTCAGACGCACCCTAAAACCGATTCGCCGCAGCCCGGAGGTTAAATTCTTTCTGAGCGCCGCCGCGGTGATTATTGCCATCACCGCCTGGCAGGTCTGGCATGCCGGGATGTACAACGCTACGGATAGCCTGGTGCACGCCTTCTTCCTTGCCAGTTCGATGATGACCGATAACGGCCTTTCGACAGCCGACTATGCCCAATGGCCCGCACACACCATTTTCCTGCTGTTGAGCGCCAGCTTTTTTGGCGGCTGCGTAGGCTCGACCTGCGGCGGGATCAAAGCCCTGCGTTTTCTCATTATGTTCAAGCAGAGTATTCAGGAGATGAACCAGCTGGCGCATCCGAGAGCGCTGCTGAGCATTAAGGTGGGCAAAAGCGTGGTGAATGAACGCGTCCTGCGCTCGGTATGGAGCTTCTTTTTTCTCTACGTCATGATCACGGGCTTTTTTGTCTGGTCGCTCAATCTGATGGGCTACGACCTGTTTACCTCATTCGCAACGGTTGCCGCCTGCATCAACAACATGGGGCTGGGGTTTGGCGAGACGGCGTCGACGTTTGGCACGTTAACAGAGGGGGCAAAACTGCTGATGTGCGCGGCGATGATTCTGGGGCGTCTGGAAATTTACCCGGTGCTGATTCTGTTCTCGCGCTTTTTCTGGCGGGCATAAAACATTCCCGGCGAACCGGGAATGTCAGGATTATGACGCAGGGTTGATCAGCATCTGCCCCACGGAGCCCCTGTCCATCATCTCCAGCGTCTGGCTGTGGAACAGGAACGGGAAGTGCGGCCACGAAGGCTGACCATAGTAGACAAGCAGTTCAACCTGACCGTCCACCCAGACGGTATCTTTCCAGCCGCGATCTTCCGGGAACGGCATCGCACCGTTGACGTTGCGGATCAGGAATGCCACCCCTTCAATATGGAACGACTGCGGCATATCTGAACGGACCGTCCAGCGCTCCCAGGTGCCCTGCTGCGCGGTAATGTCGATGCGGTTGACGTCCCACAGCGCGCCGTTGATCCCCGGATCGTCGCCCAGGCTGATATCACGGCTGCGCACCGGCGAGCCGCTCATGATCTCCTGCGGCAGCAGGCGCATTGGCAGGCTATCGGTCACCAGCGGCAGCAGACCGGTTGGGCGCAGGGTTAGCACCAGGGTCGAGACAAGAATGCTCGACGGTTCAAAGAACCCGCGAATGCGGTCCACAATGCTGGCCGCTTCACCGCAGGTGACAGACACTTCATCCCCATTGGTCATATCAATGAGAACCTCGCGACGTTCGCCCGGCGAGAGCGCCAGCTGTTTGACGGACACCGGGGCCGGTAAAAAGCCCTGGTCGCCGGAAATCACGTGCAGCGGACGGCCATCGCTCATTTGCAGCTGATAGCGGCGCGAGTTGGACGCGTTGAGCAGGCGCAGGCGCACCCAGCCGCGCGAGACCTCGACATACGGGCTTTGCGCGCCGTTGACCAGCAGCGTATCGCCGACGAAGCCACCGCTGCCCGGCTCGCTGTATTCCGGCGTACCGAAATTATCCAGACGTTTGTCCTGGATGATAATCGGGAAGTCATCCACGCCGTAGTGGTTTGGGATCGGCAGGGATTTGCTGACCTCATCTTCCACCAGCCACATTCCGGCCAGGCCGTTATAGACCTGCTGCGCCGTACGGTTAGGCGTATTGGCGTGATACCACAGGGTGGCCGCGCTCTGGCGAATCGGCAGAACCGGCGCCCAGTCGGCGCTGGGTGACATCATTCGCGCCGCGCCGCCAATCAAGGGGCCGGGCACCTGTAGGCCGCTGATGGTCATGGCGACATTTTCAGGGGTGCGGTTACTGTAGATGAGCTTTACGTCATCGCCATTCCACACGCGTATGGTCGGCCCAAGGTAACGTCCGTTAATGCCCCAGACCGGCGCGCGCGTCCCCTGGGTGAAGGACCAGTGGCTGCGCTGCAGCGTCAGGAAAAGCGGCTGACCGCGACGGGATTCAATTAATGGCGGAATAGGCAGCGGCTGTTGCTGCCCGGCGGCGCTGGCTGTCAGCGGCATCGCACCCGCACAAAGGGCGATCCCGGAAGCCTGAATAAACTGACGCCGACTGAGTGACATATAAGCTCCATCTGAAACGACTAACAACGCGGGAATTCGTTTTCCCTTCAACGCCGGATTAAATCTTACCGGCGGCTTCTCTCTCTGCGACTTCTTTGTCGAGCTGCGCAATATGCTGAGCCATCAGCTCACGGCAGTGCGCTGCCAGCTCGCGCACCTGGTCTTTACCGTATTTGCTGGTATCGACAGGTGGCAGCATTTCGACAATCACCAGCCCGTTATTCAGGCGGTTAAGATTAATCTTATTCGAAGTATTGGAAACGCACACAGGAATAATTGGAACACCTGCCGCAATTGCGGCATGAAACGCCCCGGTTTTAAACGGCAGCAGGCCGCGGCCGCGGCTGCGCGTTCCTTCCGGGAACATCCAGATTGAGATTTTGCGCTTTTTAAAATGATTCACCACTTCCGCAATGGTGCTGTGCGCTTTCGCGCGGTTGTTACGGTCGATCAGCAGGTTACCGGTCAGCCAGTACAGCTGGCCAAAAAACGGGATCCACAGCAGGCTTTTTTTTCCCACCGTCACGGTCGGTGGAAGCACGATATTTGCGGCGGTCACCATATCGTAATTGTTCTGATGGTTGGCGATATAGATGGCGTTACCGAAATTCTCCGCCCCTTCAGGCAGACGTTTTTCAACCTTCAGACCAAACAGCGGCGCAAGACGCCCGAACATATGGCCAAAGGTGGCAACATGCTTCGGATTACGCGGGCTGAAAAGGCAATAAATAGAGCCGAAAATACAGACCAGAATGCAGTAGATAACGGTAAGAATAAGACGAACAATATATAGCATAGCGACCTCTGAAGCCCCAACAGCTGACAATTATACTTCACCTGTGGCCAGGTAAGGACTTTATTACGAGCGCGTATTGTTAATCGCAACGCACGAATTAACAACGATTTTACGGGAAATTTTATTGAAACTCCCCCTCCGGGCAGAGGGGGATATCACGACATTACTCTTCGCTGTCACCCGCGGTGCTGCGTGCAGGAGAGTCAATCTCCACGCGGTCGATGCGCTGCAGTCCGCGCATCAGCGAGCCGCGGCGACCGCGCTCACCCACCACTTTCTGCAGCTCTTCCGGACGCAGCTTGATCTTACGCTTGCCGACGTGAATGGTCAGCGTACTCTGCGGCGGCAGGAGGAAGAGGTGCGCCAGGCCATCTTCGCCTTTCGCGGCTTCCGCCGACGGGATGTTGATGATCTTATTGCCCTTGCCTTTAGACAGCTCCGGCAGATCGCTGACCGGGAACATCAGCATACGTCCGGCGGCGGTGATCGCCAGCAGCATGTCGCTTTCATTCTCAATCACCAGCGGCGCCATCACGTGGGCGTTGTCCGGCAGGCTTATCAACGCCTTACCGGCACGGTTACGGGAGACCAGATCGTTGAAGGTACAGATAAAGCCGTAGCCCGCATCGGACGCCAGCAGCAGCTTCTGGTCATCGGCTTCCATTAGCATATGGTCAACCGTCGCCCCCGGCGGCAGCGTCAGCTTGCCGGTGAGCGGCTCGCCCTGTCCGCGCGCGGAAGGCAGCGTAATCGGGTCGATGGCGTAGCTGCGGCCGGTGGAGTCGATAAACGCCACCGGCTGGTTGCTCTTGCCTTTCACCGCCGCTTTGAAGCTGTCGCCCGCTTTGTAGCTCAGGCCCGGCGCGTCGATATCGTGGCCTTTGGCGCTACGCACCCAGCCGCTCTGCGACAGAACAATGGTGACCGGCTCGGAAGGCTGCATGTCGTGCTCGTTCATCGCCTTAGCTTCTTCACGCTCGTGCAGCGGAGAACGACGGTCGTCGCCGAAGGCGTCTGCATCGGCCTGCAGCTCTTTCTTCAGCAGGGTGTTCATTTTGCGCTCGGACGCGAGGATCGCCTGAAGCTGATCGCGCTCTTTTTCCAGCTCGTTCTGCTCGCCGCGGATCTTCATCTCTTCCAGTTTGGCGAGATGGCGCAGCTTCAGTTCGAGGATCGCTTCGGCCTGGGTTTCGCTGATGCCAAAGCGCGACATCAGCGCCGGCTTCGGCTCGTCCTCGGTACGGATGATCTCAATCACTTCATCGATGTTGAGGAACGCCACCAGCAAACCTTCGAGGATATGCAGGCGCTTAAGCACTTTCTCCAGACGATGGTTCAGACGACGGCGGACCGTATCGCGGCGGAACGTCAGCCATTCGGTGAGGATCTCCAGCAGGTTTTTCACCGCCGGGCGTCCGTCGAGGCCAATCATGTTCAGGTTGATGCGGTAGCTTTTTTCCAGATCGGTGGTGGCGAACAGGTGGTTCATCACCTGCTCCATGTCCACGCGGTTGGAGCGCGGCACGATCACCAGACGGGTCGGGTTCTCATGATCCGATTCGTCGCGCAGGTCGTCCACCATCGGCAGCTTTTTATTGCGCATCTGGGAGGCGATCTGCTCCAGCACTTTGGCACCGGAAACCTGATGCGGCAGCGCGGTAATCACCACGGCGCCGTCCTCTTTATTCCACACCGCGCGCATGCGCACGGAGCCGCGACCATTCTGGTAGATTTTGCGGATTTCCGCGCGCGAGGTGATGATCTCAGCTTCGGTCGGGAAATCTGGCCCCTGCACGATATCCAGCAGCTCGTCGAGCGTCGCTTTCGGCTGCTCGATCAGGGTAATGGCGGCTTTCGCCACTTCACGGAGGTTGTGCGGCGGAATGTCCGTCGCCATACCGACCGCGATACCGGTGGTGCCGTTCAGCAGGATATTCGGCAGACGCGCGGGCAGCATCTTCGGCTCCTGCATCGTCCCGTCGAAGTTTGGCACCCAGTCCACGGTTCCCTGACCCAGCTCGCCCAGCAGCACTTCGGCATATTTAGAGAGACGGGATTCGGTATAACGCATCGCCGCGAAGGATTTCGGATCGTCCGGCGCCCCCCAGTTCCCCTGCCCGTCCACCAGCGGGTAGCGGTAAGAGAACGGCTGCGCCATCAGCACCATCGCTTCATAACAGGCGCTGTCGCCGTGAGGATGGTATTTACCCAGTACGTCACCGACGGTACGGGCGGATTTCTTGAACTTGGCGGTGGCGTTCAGCCCCAGTTCGGA
Organism: Enterobacter sp. 61D5; assembly: GCF_034107965.1. NCBI lineage: Bacteria > Pseudomonadati > Pseudomonadota > Gammaproteobacteria > Enterobacterales > Enterobacteriaceae > Enterobacter > Enterobacter sp. 61D5. The sequence goes on along the minus strand of NZ_JAWNFK010000022.1, from coordinate 53,467 downwards.
CATCGCATAGACGATGCGGCGCTGAACGGGCTTCAGGCCATCCCCGATAAACGGCAACGCCCTGTCCATGATGACGTACATGGAGTAGTTCAGGTAGGCGTTTTCCGTGAATTCATGTAGCGCGAGGCGCTCTGCCATATCGCTCATTACGTGTGATTCCTCAACTCAGAAACCGAAGGGTTTCAGGCAATATTGCCGCAGATACTACCTCATCTGATGAATTGAGTCACAAAGAAAAAGGGCCGCACAGGCGGCCCTTTTCGGGTTATTTGTTCAGCTTAATAACCTGCTTCACGTCGATTTCAAACTCGTTCCAGTCTTTATCGACTTTACCCTGCAGTTCAACTTTATCCTGCGGAGTGACGGTCACGCCGTTCCAGCGCTTGTGGTCAATCTCAACTACGACCGTGCCGGACTCATCGCGGAAGGTGTAGCGGTCATCGGACAGGCGCTCGGTGATGTTCCCGCGCAGTTTCACCCAGGCGTCGTCCTTCAGGTCTTTCACTTTTGCCGCGGTGGTGAGGTTAGCGTTGTTATCGACAAAACCGCCCTGCTGAGTTTGCGTCTGGGTCTGTGTGGCCGATGGGCCAGTAAAACCGCCCTGAGCAGCAAAGACCGGCGCGGTGGTCATCATCATGATGGCAGCAATTGCAGCGAATTTTTTCATTTTCATCTCTCCCTTTAATGTCGTTTCGCAATCCATTTAACAGGGTAATCCTTAACAACTTCTTAAGGGAAAAATTTATTTATTATTGCTGTACAGCAGGCGCTTACAGAGGGTTTACTGACGACATCAAGGAGGGAACATGCGCATTTTACTGGTAGAAGACGACAGGTTAATCGGCGACGGTATCAAGGCGGGGTTAAGCAAAATGGGCTTTAGCGTGGACTGGTTTACCGACGGAAAAACCGGCCAGGCCGCGCTCTCCTCTGCGCCCTATGATGCCGTGGTGCTGGATCTGACGCTGCCGGAAATTGACGGTCTGGACATCCTGCGCGCGTGGCGCGAGAGCGGGCGCAGCGAGCCGGTATTAATTCTGACGGCGCGGGATGCGCTGAACCAGCGCGTCGAGGGGCTGCGTCTTGGGGCGGATGATTATCTCTGTAAGCCGTTCGCGCTGATCGAAGTGGGTGCCCGCCTCGAAGTGCTGGTCCGCCGCAGCCACGGCCAGGCGCGTAGCGAGCTGCGTCACGGGAAGGTCACGCTCGATCCGACCCGTCTCGTCGCCACGCTGAACGGTGAGCCGCTGACGCTCAAGCCGAAAGAGTTCGCGCTGCTGGAGCTGTTAATGCGTAACGCCGGTCGGGTGCTGCCGCGAAAGCTGATCGAGGAAAAACTCTATACCTGGGACGACGACGTCTCCAGCAACGCCATCGAGGTTCACGTTCATCATTTGCGCCGCAAGCTCGGGAGCGAGTTTATCCGCACCGTGCACGGCATCGGCTACACCCTGGGTAACGCATGAAACTGACGCAACGCCTGAGCCTTAAGCTGCGCCTGACGCTGCTCTTCCTGCTGCTCTCTCTGACGGCCTGGTTTGCCGCCAGCCTGGTCGCCTGGCAGCAGACGACCCACAAGCTCGACAAGCTGTTCGATACCCAGCAGATGCTGTTTGCTAAACGGCTGCTGACGATGGATCTGGACGAGATCCGCGCCCCCGAACGCATGCGCGATATCCCGAAAAAAGTGAAGCACGGTCGTCTGGACGACGACGCGCTGGCTTTCGCCATATACGCCGTCGACGGCAAAATGCTCCTCAACGACGGTGAAAACGGACGCGATATTCCATACCACTATCGCCGCGACGGGTTCGATAACGGGCAGCTACAGGGCGACAACGACGAGTGGCGTTTTTTATGGCTGACCTCACCTGACGGAAAATACCGCGTGGTGGTCGGCCAGGAGTGGGAGTACCGCCAGGAGATGGCGCTGGACGTGGTCAGCTCGCAGCTGACCCCCTGGCTGGTGGCGCTGCCCGTGATGTTGCTGCTGCTGATCGTCCTCCTGAGCCGGGAGCTTAAGCCGCTGAAAAAGCTGGCGCAGACCCTGCGCTCCCGCTCGCCGGATGCCACCGATAAACTGCCGACGGCGGGCCTTCCTACGGAAGTGCGCCCCCTGCTCGACGCGCTGAATCATCTCTTCGCGCGCACCCAGGAGATGATGACCCGCGAGCGCCGCTTTACGTCCGATGCCGCCCACGAGCTACGCAGCCCGCTGGCGGCCCTGAAGGTGCAAACTGACGTGGCGCAGCTGTATCAGGACGATCCCGAGGCGCAGTCCAAAGCCCTTTCGCAGCTACATGCTGGCATCGACCGCGCTTCCCGGCTGGTGGATCAACTCCTCACGCTGTCGCGTCTGGACTCGCTGGATAACCTTGACGATGTCGAACCGATTCCCCTGGCCGACTTACTGCAGTCAGCCGTGCTGGATATCTGGCATCCGGCGCAGCAGGCGGGCATTGATATTCGCCTGAACATCCATGCCCCAGAGGTTACACGCACGGGCCAGCAGCTCCTCATGAGCCTGCTGGTGCGCAACCTGCTGGATAACGCGATTCGCTACAGTCCGCGCGGCAGCGTGGTGGACGTGACGCTGGACGCGCGTAGCTTTACCGTGCGCGACAACGGCCCAGGCATTTCACCTGACGCGCTGGCGCGCATCGGCGAGCGCTTTTATCGTCCGCCGGGTCAGGATGCCACGGGCAGCGGGCTGGGGTTATCCATTGTAAAACGCATCGCCGCCCTGCACGGGATGCGCGTTTCGCTGAGCAATGCGCCTGAAGGCGGTTTTGAAGTGAAGGTCAGCTGGTAGTGATTATTGCGTTTAACGCAAAAGACTTTGCACATTTTGCTCATTTTACCGCACCGTCCTCGCGCGTAGAATACTGGCCATACTCTCATCATCGAGGACAAATAATGAGCAACATCCTGATTATCAACGGTGCAAAAGAATTTGCGCACTCTAAAGGCCAGCTGAATGACACCCTGACCGAGGTCGCGGACGGTTTCCTGCGCGACGCCGGGCATGATGTTAAGGTCGTGCGCGCGGACAGCAATTATGACGTGAAGGCCGAAGTGCAGAACTTCCTGTGGGCTGACGTGGTGATCTGGCAGATGCCAGGCTGGTGGATGGGCGCGCCGTGGACCGTAAAAAAATACATGGACGACGTGTTCACCGAAGGTCATGGCTCACTGTATGCCAGCGATGGCCGCACCCGCTCTGACGCCTCCAAAAAATACGGCTCGGGCGGCCTGATTCAGGGCAAAAAATATATGCTCTCGCTGACCTGGAACGCCCCGCTGGAAGCCTTCACCGATAATGATCAGTTCTTCGAAGGCGTGGGCGTCGACGGCGCGTACCTGCCGTTCCACAAGGCTAACCAGTTCCTGGGCATGGATCCGCTGCCGACCTTTATCGTCAACGACGTGATTAAAATGCCTGACGTCCCGAGCTATATCGCAGAATATCGCAAGCATCTCGCGGAAATTTTTGCTTAACTGGTAGCCTGGAATTAAAGGAGTAGTAAACATGCTTACCGTAATCGCAGAAATCCGTACTCGTCCAGGTCAACATCACCGTCAGGCGGTGCTGGATCAGTTCGTGAAAATTATCCCGACCGTACTGAAAGAAGAAGGCTGCCACGGCTACGCGCCGATGGTGGATGCCGCCACTGACGCCAGCTTCCAGGCGACCGCGCCAGACTCAATCATCATGGTTGAGCAGTGGGAAACCGTCGCGCACCTTGAAGCGCACCTGCAGACCCCTCACATGAAAGCGTGGAGTGACGCGGTGAAGGGTGACGTGCTGGAAACCCACATCCGCATTCTGGAGCAAGGGGTTTAAGTTCGTGGAATTTGCCGGGTGGCACTGCGTTTACCCGGCCTACAAAACCTGAACCGTAGGCCCGGTAAGCGCTAGCGCCACCGGGCTTTGTTTTAGCTGCTTTTCTTCCCCGGTTTTAACCCACGATGTAACTCGTTGATGCGCTTCATCGACTTGATGGTGCGCTGCGGCTCGGTGGAGGCCACGGATAAGATGATCATCTCCAGACACAGCAGCACCGTGCCGTGGAGCGGGATTTTGCCTTTTTCGCCGCCGCGCGGAACGTGGATCACCACGCTGGCCTCCTTGCTGAAGCGCGAATCGAGGGCGTTGGTCAGCAGGATGGTTGGAATGCCCAGCCGTTTTGCTTCACGCAGCGTGGTTTGCCCCTCCCGGTGCGCGGATTTCTGCGCCATCATCACCAGCACGTCGCCGCGCTGAAGCGCAATAAGCTGCTCGGCAAGCCCTATGCCGGTACGGTTAAGCGGCGTGGCGGGTAACCCCATGCGGCTGAACAGCCTGGCGGTGTACTCGGCCAGAATGCCGGAGGCACCAATGCCAAATATGGCGACCTGCCTCGCCTGCGCCAGCAGCGAGACCGCCTGCGCCATCGCGTAGCGGTTGTGGGGTTCGGATAACACTTCGCAGGTGTGTTGATGCCCCTCCAGCACGAAATCAATGCTCGCGTTGACGTCGCTGGCGAGCGTATTCACCGTGGTGGACATCTTTTCGCTGGAGGTGACCACCGGACCAAACCACTGCTCCAGCGTTTGCTTGAGATCGCGCAGCCCGGCGAAACCCAGCGCCTGAATGGCGCGGACCACCGTGGCGTCTGAGGTTTTCAACAGCGTCGCGATCTCCATTGCGGTCTGTTCCATCACCGCTTCTCGGTTGTCATGAATATAGCGTGCAACCTGCAGCAGACGCGGCGTCAGCTGATGCGCACGCGCGCGAAAGCGGTCGCCATAGACATCCACGCGCCCTTTCTCTTTGCGGATCACCGTGTCGCCTCCGGCAGCGGACGCCCGGCAATCTGCGACTGCACCTGCGCGGCCATCAGCCCTAACGAGGCGTACGAATTCGAGATGGCCTCTTCACGCGAGATCAGCACGTAATGCCCGGTTCGGCAGGCATTCAGGAACTGACACCAGCCCGGCATGACCGCATCCATCGCCGCCAGCTCGTCCTGCGGTTTACCGCCCGTATCCCCGCGCCAGGTGGCGAAGACGAAATCGGCATCCAGCTCCGGCAGGCGCTCGGCGCTGACGTCGATGCGTCCTCCGTCCGGGATGGACTCAATCAGCGGCGGGAAGGTGAATCCGGCGTCGCGCAGCACGCGGCCCAGCGAGTGGTAGCTGTGCATGGCGTTAATCTTTCCCTGATTCGCCTGAATCACGGACACGGTCACCTTGCGGGTATCAATAGTCGCCTTCAGCGCCTTAATCTGCTCCTGATAGCGCCGCTCCAGAACCTTAAGCCGCGCCTGCGTTCCCGTCAGCTGAGCCAGCTTGCGGTAGATCTCCGGCGCGCCGCCGTCGAGATGATCGATGCTCACCGTCGGGGCAATTTTCGCCAGCTGTTCCACCGGGGTGTTGCGGGTCGGCTCGGTAACGATCAGATCAGGCTTTGCGGCGGCGATGGCTTCAATGTCGATATCGGCCGTGCCGATAAATTTAATATCGGAATTATCGAAGTCGACGCCGGTCAACATGCCGCTGGAGTGCAGAAAGTGGCTGCCGTCCGGCCGTGTGCGGCCATGGCTTGCCACCGGCGGTACGCCAAGCTCAATCAGCGGAATGGTGATATCCAGATCGTGTAAAGAGACAATCCGTTTCGGATGAACCGGCACCACCACTTTTCGGTTCAGATCGTCAGTAAACGTCTGCGTCGGCTCCGCCGCACCCACCGCGAACCCCACCAGCAACAGCATCGAAAACACTACGCGCATCCTAGTCCCCTAAAATCTGTCCCGACGCTGCCAGAGCAGCAGCAGGAAAAACGGTCCGCCAATCAATGAAATCACAATTCCCGCCGGCAGCTGCAGCGGGAGAAACGCCAGACGTCCGACGTTATCCGCCAGCAGCACCAGCAGAGCGCCCAGCACGGCGCTTCCCGCCAGGAGCGCGGTTTGCCCACCGCGCAGCAGCAGGCGCGCCATATGCGGGGCAATCAGCCCCACGAAACCTACACTGCCCACGCACGAGACGCAGGCCGCCGTCAGCACTACCGGGGCGAGAACCCGCAGCAGCGCCAGCCGGGTTATGCGAACGCCAAGGCCCGCTGCGGCCTGATTGCCGAGCAACGCCACGTCCGCAGCCCGTGCGGTAAACAGCAGCAGCGCAAACGCGGGGGCAGCCCAGAGCGCGGCTAACCCCACCAGCGTCCAGTTTGCCGCATGCAGGCTTCCCGCCAGCCACAGCATCGCCGTCTGCACGTCGCGCACATCGGCGGTGGTGATAAAGACGCCCATTGCGGCGGCAAACGCCCACGACACGCCGATGCCGATCAGGATGAACCGCGGGCGCGAGATATCGCGCGCCAGGGCGATAACCAGCAGCGCGGTAAGCAGTCCACCGGCCATGCCGACCAGAGGACGCCAGGCCAGGCCCAGCGCCGGGAACTGAAAAATCAGCAGCAGTACCGCCGCGCTACAGCCCTCCTTCACGCCGATAAGCCCGGGATCGGCCAGACCATTGCGGGTGATAGACTGCATTGCCGCCCCCGCCATGCCGAGCATCGCGCCGCACAGCACCGCCATCAGCAGGCGCGGCAGGCGGATATCCATCACGATGTAGCGCGTCTCCGCCGTCAGACTCTCAGGAGAAAACAGCGCGCGCCCGATGGCAGAGATGGGAACAGGAAGAGATCCGTGCGTCAGGCCAAAGCCCAGCAGGCTTAACGCCACCAGCGCCAAAAGCGTCAGGCACGCCAGCGCCCGCGGGCGAACCAGCGCCGATACACGGCCAATACGGATCGCGCGGAATCCGGCCCGGTTCATTTGAACATCCTCGACGCCATAAAGATGAATACGGGTGCGCCGACCAGGGCCGTCATGATGCCGGTTGCCAGCTCCCAGGGCGTAAACAGCGTGCGGGCGGCGATATCCGCCAGCAGCAGAACCAGCGCGCCACAAAGGGCTGACAGCGGCACCATCACGCGTAAATCGACCGACACCAGACGGCGAATGAGCTGCGGCACGACCAGGCCGATAAAGCCAATCGGCCCGGCAATTGAGACGGCCGCACCGCAGAGCAGCGCGATGGCCAGCAGGGCGAGCAGGCGGGTTTTCAGCAGCGACACGCCAAGCCCCTGCGCCATTCGGTCTCCCAGCGCAAGCATGTTGAGCGAGGGCGACAGACCGATGGCGAGAACAAAACCGGCTGCTGCGGCCCAAAGGGCGCTCCGGAGCGTCTGCACGTTGATCCCGGCCAGGTCCCCCGCCAGCCAGGTGCGCATGGCGAGCAGCGTCTGTTCATCGAGGATTAACACCGCGGCGGTAATCGACGAGGCAAACGCCGACATCGCCACGCCGCACAGCGTGACCTTCATCGGCGTAAGCCCGGTGCGACCGGACGAGGAGAACATCAGCACCAGCAAAAACAGCGCGGCGGCACCGGCGGCGGCAACGAGCGGGCGACCAAACGGCAGCGACAGCCCAAGCGCGCTGGTAATCACCACCGCCAGTGCGGCCCCGGCGTTGAGCCCCAGTATATGCGGCTCGCCGAGCGGGTTGCGGATCACGGATTGCAACAGCACGCCCGCCACGCCGAGCGCGGCGCCCGTCACCATCGCGGCGCAGAGGCGCAGCAGTCGTAATTTGATAATGACGTTATGGTCGAAATTGCGCGGATCGAAATGGAAGAATGCCTCCACCACCGTCTGCGGGGCGATGAAGCGTGCGCCGATGCCCAGGTGCATAATCGCGCCCAGCGCCAGCAGCAATGCGAAGATCGGGAAGGCCAGAGAGGAGCGCATCATAGCTGAACGGTGCTCTGGCGAAACGGCATAAAGAACGGCTTGCCGGTCAACGGGTTTATGGACATATGCACGTCCACATCAAACACCGCTTTGATCAGCTCCGGCGTGCAGGCATCGCCCTCATGCAATACGCCTTCAACTTTCCCCTGGCGTAAAAAGACCAGCGAATCGCCGTAGTTCACGGCGAAGTTGAGATCGTGCAGCACCACCACCACGGTACGTCCGTGCTGGCGGGTCAGGGTGTGCAGCAGTTCAAGGATCTCCACCTGATAGCGAAGATCGAGAAACGTCGTGGGCTCGTCAAGCAGGATATACGGCGTTTGCTGCGCCAGCGCCATGGCGATCCAGCAGCGCTGACGCTGGCCGCCGGATAAGCTTTCCACCGGCATATGGGCAAACTCCGACGTGCCGGTCAGGCGCAGGGCCTCTTCCACCGCCAGCTCGTCCTCGTCGCTCCACTGGCGCATAAAGTTCTGCCAGGGAAAACGCCCGCGCGAGACCAGCTCAAAGACGGTCAACCCTTCCGGGAGCAGCGGAGACTGTGGCAGGATACCCAGCTCGCGGGCGACGGCTTTGGTCGGCTGCTCGTGGATCGCCTTGCCGTCGAGAACTGCCGAGCCGCCAAGCGGCTGAAGCAAACGCGCAATGGTGCTCAGCAGCGTGGATTTTCCGCAGCCGTTCGCCCCTACCAGCACCGTCATTTTCTGCTGTGGGATCGCAAGGGAGATATCATCAACGATGATTTTTTTCTGATAGCCCGCAGAGAGGTTCTCCAGAACCAGTCCCGGTTTTTTTGTGTTGTGAGCCACGTGAATGCCAACGTAATAAAAAAGCGCAACAAATATAAATAAAAATCATTCTCTTTTGAGAGTTTGACGCTGCGCCATGTAGTAGTCAAGAGAAGAAATACCCTGATAAAACCAGGGATAAGTCTAAGGGGGAATGAACAAGAAAGGACTTTCAAAATCATTTAATTCAATAAGTTAATAATTATCCCGCTGCGCTTATACGCCCGGCTAAACGTTGTAGCCGATTTTTGCTTTTTTCCATTTACTACTACATCCCCGCATGATTGAATGATTCTCAATTACATGTCCGATGCCCGCCGTGGCTAACGGACAGACCGTAAAGGGCAATGACTCACACATTTTTCCGCGAAACGTCATTCGCGGGATATTTCGGGATAACAGATGTAATGGCTACGTTCACACCTTCACTCTCTGGGGTAAAAGGGCGCGCGCTCTTTTCACTGCTGTTCATAGCGCCGCTGGTGCAGGCAGCAGATAACACCGCGACTAAAGACGGCGAAACGCTTACCGTCACCGCCGATCCAAATACGACGGCGGAGGCCACGAATGGCTATCAGCCGTTGAATACCTCCACCGCGACGTTAACCAACATGCCGATGCTGGACATCCCGCAGGTGGTCAATACCGTCAGCGACAAAGTGCTGGAGGATCAGCATGCCACCACGCTGGATGAAGCGCTCTATAACGTCAGCAACGTGGTGCAGACCAACACCCTGGGCGGTACGCAGGATGCCTTCGTGCGCCGCGGATTTGGCGCGAACCGCGACGGCTCGATCATGACCAACGGCCTGCGCACCGTGCTGCCGCGCAGCTTTAATGCCGCAACCGAGCGCGTGGAGGTGCTGAAAGGCCCGGCTTCGACGCTTTACGGCATTCTCGATCCGGGTGGCCTGATTAACGTCGTCACCAAACGCCCGGAGAAGGCCTTCGGCGGTTCCCTTTCCGCTACCTCTTCCAGCTTTGGCGGCGGCACCGGACAGATCGATGTTACCGGCCCGATTGACGGCACGCGCCTGGCGTATCGCCTGACGGGCGAATATCAGGACGAGGATTACTGGCGTAATTTCGGCAACGAACGCAGCACCTTTATCGCTCCGTCGCTGACCTGGTTCGGCAACGATGCCACCGTGACCGTGCTCTATTCGCATCGCGACTATAAAACGCCGTTCGATCGCGGAACGATCTTCGATCTCAACACTAAAAAAGCCGTCGACGTCGATCGCAAAACCCGCTTCGACGAACCGTTTAACGTGACCGACGGCCAGTCCGATCTCGCTCAGCTCAACGCGGAGTATCGCCTCAACAGCCAGTGGACCGCGAAGTTCGACTACAGCTACAGCCAGGATAAATACAGCGATAACCAGGCCCGCGTGATGGCCTACGATTCAAAAACCGGCAACCTGACCCGCCGCGTGGATGCGACCCAGGGTTCGACCCAGCGTATGCACACGACGCGCGCGGATCTGCAGGGAAACGTGGACATCGCGGGCTTTTACAATGAGATCCTGACCGGCGTGTCGTATGAGAATTACGATCTACTGCGTACGGACATGATCCGATGTAAGAACGTTAAGGATTTCAATATTTACAACCCGAGCTATGGCAGCCTCGGCAAGTGCACCACCGTCTCGGCATCCGACAGCGATCAGACCATCAAGCAGGAGAGCTACTCCGCCTACGCGCAGGACGCGCTGTACCTGACCGATAAGTGGATCGCCGTCACCGGAATGCGCTATCAGTATTACACCCAGTACGCGGGGAAAGGCCGTCCGTTTAACGTGAACACCGACAGCCGCGACGACCAGTGGACGCCGAAGCTTGGTCTTGTTTATAAGCTCACCCCGGCGGTCTCGCTGTTTGCCAACTATTCCCAGACGTTTATGCCGCAGTCGTCCATTGCGAGCTACATCGGCGACCTGCCGCCGGAAACGTCAAACGCGTATGAAATAGGCGCTAAGTTTGACCTTTTCGACGGCATTAACGCCAATATCGCGCTGTTTGATATCCACAAGCGCAACGTGCTGTACACAGAGAGCGTGGGTGATGAAACCGTCGCCAAAACAGCGGGCCGCGTGCGCTCGCAGGGCGTGGAGGTGGATCTCGCCGGGTCATTGACAGAGAACACCAACATTATCGCCAGCTACGGCTATACCGACGCGAAGGTGCTTGAAGACCCGGACTATGCGGGCAAACCGCTGCCGAACGTGCCGCGCCATACCGGCTCCCTGTTCCTGACCTACGACATTCACAATGCGTTTGCCGGGAATACCCTGACGCTGGGCGGCGGCGGGCACGGCGTAAGCCGTCGCTCAGCAACCAACGGTGCGGATTATTATCTGCCGGGCTATTTCGTGGCGGACGCGTTTGCGGCGTACAAAATGAAGCTACAGTATCCGGTGACGCTGCAGGTGAACGTGAAAAACCTGTTTGATAAGACCTACTACACGTCGTCCATTGCGACCAACAACCTGGGCAACCAGATTGGCGATCCGCGCGAAGTGCAGTTTACGGTGAAGATGGAGTTTTGACGTAAAAAAGCCCGGTGGCGCTAACGCTTACCGGGCCTACGATCCATTCCCTCTCCCTGTGGGAGAGGGTTAGGGTGAGGGCATCAGGCCTCAATATCCGCCATATCACCTTTCTCCTGCAACCAGTTGCGTCGGTCTTCCGAACGTTTCTTGGCAAGGAGCATATCCATCATGGCGTTGGTTTGCTGCTCGTCTTCGTCGCTGATCGTCAGCTGCACCAGACGGCGCGTGTTCGGATCCAGCGTCGTTTCGCGAAGCTGCATCGGGTTCATCTCGCCCAGCCCTTTAAAGCGCTGCACGTTCGGTTTGCCCTTCTTGCGCTTCAGCTGTTCCAGCACGCCCGCTTTCTCTTCTTCCGTCAGCGCGTAGTAAACCTCTTTGCCGAGGTCGATACGGTACAGCGGCGGCAGCGCCACGTGGACGTGACCGTTTTTCACCAGCGTTTTGAAATGCTTCACGAACAGCGCGCACAGCAGCGTGGCGATGTGCAGACCATCGGAGTCCGCATCCGCGAGGATACAGATCTTGCCGTAGCGCAGCTGGCTCAGATCGTCGCTGTCCGGATCGATGCCGATCGCCACCGAGATATCGTGCACTTCCTGCGAGGCCAGCACTTCATCAGAAGAGACCTCCCAGGTGTTCAGGATCTTACCCTTGAGCGGCATGATCGCCTGATATTCACGATCGCGCGCCTGCTTGGCCGATCCACCCGCCGAGTCCCCTTCCACGAGGAACAGCTCGGTACGGTTGAGATCCTGCGCGGTACAGTCCGCCAGCTTGCCCGGCAGCGCAGGGCCGCTGGTCAGCTTTTTACGCACCACTTTCTTCGCGGCACGCAGACGACGCTGGGCGCTGGAAATCGCCATTTCGGCCAGCATCTCTGCCGCCTGAACGTTCTGGTTCAGCCACAGGGTAAACGCATCTTTCACCACGCCGGAGACGAATGCCGCGCACTGACGTGACGACAGACGCTCTTTGGTCTGACCGGCAAACTGCGGATCCTGCATCTTCACGGAGAGCACGTAGGCGCAGCGATCCCAGATATCTTCCGCCGACAGCTTCACGCCGCGCGGCAGAATATTGCGGTATTCGCAGAACTCACGCATCGCGTCCAGCAGCCCCTGACGCAGGCCGTTGACGTGGGTACCGCCGAGCATGGTTGGGATCAGGTTGACGTAGCTTTCCGTCAGCAGCTCCCCGCCTTCCGGCAGCCACAGCAGCGCCCAGTCCACCGCTTCGGTATCGCCGCTAAAGTTACCGACAAACGGTTTTTCCGGCAGCGTCGGCAGGCCGTTTACCGCTTCGCACAGGTAGTCGTTCAGACCATCGGCATAGCACCAGGTTTGTGCGGTATTGTTAACGTGATCGGTAAAGGTGATTTCCACGCCCGGACACAGCACCGCTTTGGCTTTCAGCAGGTGCGTCAGGCGAGAAACGGAAAAACGCGGGCTGTCGAAGAAGCTTTCGTCAGGCCAGAAGTGGACGCTGGTGCCGGTGTTGCGTTTGCCGCACGTGCCGACAACCTGCAGATCCTGCACCTTATCGCCGTTTTCAAACGCGATGTTATAGACCTGACCGTCGCGACGGACGTTCACTTCCACGCGTTTGGACAAGGCGTTCACGACGGAAATGCCCACGCCGTGCAGACCACCGGAGAACTGGTAGTTCTTGTTGGAGAACTTACCGCCCGCGTGCAGACGACAGAGGATCAGCTCAACGGCAGGCACGCCCTCGTCCGGGTGGATATCCACCGGCATGCCGCGCCCGTCGTCGATGACTTCCAGCGACTGATCGGCGTGCAGAATGACGTCAACGCGTTTGGCATGGCCCGCCAGCGCTTCGTCCACACTGTTATCAATAACTTCCTGGCCCAGATGGTTTGGGCGCGTCGTATCGGTGTACATCCCCGGGCGGCGGCGAACCGGCTCAAGCCCGGTAAGGACCTCAATGGCATCAGCGTTATAGGTTTGCGTCATGATTTAAACTAGCAATTCGCATTGATTGTCAGTGGCTGTGCAGTCCAAGAAAATCGACAATCTGGTTGAAATGATTCTCAAAGCCCGTGAAAGCATGGTTTCCGCCCTCTTCTATAGTCTGGCGGCAGGAGGCGTAATACGCCACTGCCTGGCGGTAATCCAGCACTTCATCACCCGTCTGTTGCAGCAGCCAGATGAGATCCGGTGCCTCAAGCGGGTCGACCTGCATAACTTTGAGATCGTAAATATGGCGTGACTCTAGCACATATTGCTGCCCGGTGTAGGGGTTCTCGTTTTCGCCAAGAAAGTCCCGCAGCAGCTCAAATGGCCGTACCGCCGGATTAACCACAACGGCGGGCAGCATGAAGCATTGTGAGAGCCAGGTGGCGTAGTACCCGCCCAGCGATGAACCGACCACACCGAAGGTTTCGCCGCCGTGCGCAAGCACAATAGATTCCAGCATCTCCGCGGCCTCTGCCGGGTAAGGCGGCAGCTGCGGGATAATCATCTCAACGTCGGGGTGATGCTCGCTCAGCCACTGGCGAAACTGTGTCGCTTTTGCGGAGCGCGGCGAGCTGTTGAATCCGTGCAGATAAAGAAGCGTAGACATCAATAGCCTTCTGAAGCGGTATCCGGGCGGAATTTTGCACCGGTCAAACGGCAGACTTCCGTAGTCAGCGTGCCGTCGGTATGCAGTTCCAGCCAGCGCCAGCCCGGCGCGATGGTGTCCAGCGTAAAGTTGGCGCAGTGCGGCTTAAACTGAACGCAGGTCGATGGCGTCGCCAGCATGCGGCGTCCGTTCCAGTCGAGATCCTGTTCCTGGTGAATATGTCCACACAGCAGATTTTTCACCCGCGGGAACTTCGCCAGCACGCGATCCAGCGCCGCGGAGTTGCGCAGGCTGTGCTGATCGAGCCAGCTGCAGCCCGCCGGCAGAGGGTGATGATGCAACAACAGCAGCGTGTGGCGTTCAGGTTCAGCAGCCAGTTTGGTCTCAAGCCAGTCGAGCTGAAACTCGCTTAACTCACCGTGCGGGACGCCAAACACCTGGCTGTCCAGCAGCAGGATCTGCCACTGTTCACCCGCAAAAACACATTTCGCCGGAGAAATCCCCGCATCCTGAAGAGAACTGTACATAGCAGGCTGGAAGTCATGGTTTCCTGGCAGCCAGACGCAAGGCACGCTAAAGCTCGCGATGCCTTCAGCAAAATGCTGGTAGGCCGCGGAGGACTGATCCTGCGCCAGATCGCCCGTTGCGACAATCAGATCGCATGCGCGGTTTTCAGCGTGAATGGCGCTAAGCACCGCCTGATAACTCTCCCAGGTGTTGACCCCCAGTAGCGTCTCATGCTTTTCGGCAAAAAGGTGGGTATCGGTGATTTGTAATATCCTGACTGGCGCCCCACCAGCAACAGTCAGGTTCAACAGGCTTTCCAAATGGTGTCCTTAGGTAGGTTTATGACGCTAACAAACCGGAATCGCCATTGCTCCATGTGCTAAACAATATCTTAGCCAGTCGGCTAAAAACTGGTTAATTTGATGCTTTTCGTCGCGTTGATGCAACTTTTTATTCGGGTAATCATACCGCGCCTTGAAGCGAAAGATCTGCTGGCTTGAACACACTTCAGCGACCATCGCGTCGTGATAGAGGCGAACCGTCATCGACGGCAGGCTCCAGTAGCTAATGCTGGGTGCCGTTTGCTCAATCTCCACCAGCGTAGTGTAGCGCGTTGATTCTGTTATCGTTAACCGATACTGCGCGTTGCTCACCTGATAGCTTACCGTTTCGCCGGGTGCGTCGTTTCGCGGCAGCAGGCGGCGCAACTGTGCGAAATTGGTTTCGCACAGGCGCATCATTTCTGGGAAGTCAGGCGTATAGCGCTTCATTTTTTCCACTCGTTTCGTAATGTCTGATAATGCAGCTGCAGCCATTGCAGGGCGATGACAGACGCTGCGTTGTCGATTTTCCCCTCTTCTACCCACTGATAAGCCTGTTCCCGGCTCACCACATGAACCCGAATATCTTCGTTTTCATCTGCCAGACCGTGGATCCCTTCCGCCGTCGTGGCGTCCACTTCGCCCACCATAATGGACAAGCGCTCGCTGGTACCGCCCGGGCTTGCCAGATAGCTCAGCACCGGCTTGGTGCGACCCACCACCAGTCCGGCCTCTTCCAGCGCCTCGCGCCGGGCGACGTCTTCAACCGTCTCACCTTCTTCGATCATCCCGGCCACCATCTCCAGCAGCCACGGGCTCTCACTGACGTCATAAGCGGCGATGCGGATCTGCTCCACCAGCACAACTTCGTCACGCACTGGGTCAAAGGGTAGCAAGACTGCCGCATGCCCGCGCTCAAAAATTTCGCGTCTGATTTCGCCGCTCATTTCCCCGTTAAACAGGCGATGCCTGAAACGGTAAAGATCCATTGAAAAAAAACCGCTATAAAGCGTTTCTCGTGCAATAATTTCTACATCGTTTTTGGCGAATGTCACGGGCAACTTTTCTGGTTTTTGCATGAGTCGAGTCCTGGTAGCAATGGTGATGAAATTGTGAATTTCAAGGCTGTTTGGCTGCCGTTTGTAAGGCTATATGGTAGATTGGTGCAAATTACCGCCAGATGGCACGTTACGCCAACCTTTTGGTATGGAAGATTCTGTTAGAATCGGCAATTATTTTTTAATTAGATCAGCGCTAATACTGCTTCACAACAAGGAATGCAAATGAAGAAATTGCTCCCCATCCTTATCGGCCTGAGCCTGACGGGCTTCAGTGCAATGAGCCAGGCGGAAAACCTGTTACAGGTCTACCAGCAGGCACGTCTGGGCAACCCTGATTTACGTAAATCAGCGGCCGATCGTGATGCTGCGTTTGAAAAGATTAACGAAGCGCGTAGCCCCTTGCTGCCACAGTTAGGTTTAGGTGCAGATTATACCTACAGCAACGGTTTCCGCGACGCTAACGGCGTAAACTCCAATGCTACCAGCGCCTCACTGCAATTGACACAGACGCTGTTTGATATGTCCAAATGGCGCGCCCTGACCCTGCAGGAAAAGAGTGCGGGTATTCAGGATGTGACCTATCAGACCGACCAGCAGACGCTGATCCTGAACACGGCCACGGCGTACTTCAACGTGCTGAGCGCGATTGACGCACTCTCCTACACCGAAGCGCAGAAACAGGCGATTTACCGCCAGTTAGATCAAACCACCCAGCGTTTCAACGTGGGCCTGGTCGCGATCACCGACGTGCAGAACGCCCGTTCACAGTACGACACCGTGCTGGCTAACGAAGTGACCGCGCGTAACAACCTCGATAACGCGCTGGAATCCCTGCGTCAGGTCACCGGGAATTACTATCCTGAGCTGGCGTCGCTGAACGTGGACAGCTTCAAAACGGATAAACCACAGGCCGTTAACGCCCTGCTGAAAGAGGCGGAAAACCGCAACCTGAGTTTGCTGCAGGCGCGTCTGAGCCAGGACCTGGCCCGCGAGCAAATTCGTCAGGCGCAGGACGGCCATCTGCCAACCCTGAGCCTGAGCGCGTCTACCGGTGTCTCTGATACGACCTACAGCGGCTCTAAAACCAATACGTCCCAGTATGACGACAGCAATATGGGTCAGAACAAAGTGGGTCTGAGCTTCTCCCTGCCGCTGTACCAGGGCGGCCAGGTCAACTCCCAGGTCAAACAGGCGCAGTACAACTTTGTTGGCGCGAGCGAGCAGCTGGAAAGCGCCCACCGCAACGTGGTGCAGACCGTACGTTCCTCCTTTAACAACGTGAACGCCTCGATCAGCAGCATCAACGCCTATAAACAGGCCGTTGTGTCTGCACAGAGCTCTCTGGACGCGATGGAAGCGGGCTACTCGGTCGGTACACGTACTATCGTTGACGTGCTCGACGCGACCACCACGCTGTACAACGCGAAACAGCAGCTCTCAAGCGCGCGTTACCAGTACCTGATTAACCAGCTGAACATCAAACAGGCTCTGGGTACGCTGAACGAGCAAGATCTGCAGATGCTGAACAGCGCGCTGGGCAAACCGGTCTCCACCTCTCCGGACAGCGTTGCACCGGAGAATCCGGAGCAGGTTGCCGCGGTTGATAACTTCAACGCTAACAGCAACACCCCTGCGGCACAGCCGGCCGCTGCGCGTACCACTACATCCGCCAGCAAAGGCAATAATCCGTTCCGTAACTAAGAGTGTCATCAGGCCGCCCTCTCCCACAGGGAGAGGGCGCATCTGAATCACATCCGAACGTAAGCCAACGTAAAGATCCCCCTGATTCCGCCCCTCTTCGCTTCATTTTCAACCACTCATCCTCTATCCTGAGCGTTATTACCACTGGGTCCTGGAAGACAAAGATGAAACGGACAAAATCCATAAATCACGCTTCGTTCCGTAAGAGCTGGAACGCGCGTCACCTCACCCCTGTTGCGCTGGCGGTCACGGCTGTCTTTATGCTGGCAGGCTGTGAGAAAAATGACGAAACGGTTTCGCTGTATCAAAACGCAGATGACTGCTCCGCCGCAACCGGCAAAGCCGCTGAATGTAAAACGGCTTACACCAGCGCGCTGAAAGAAGCGGAACGCACCGCGCCGAAATATGCCTCACGCGAAGACTGCGTGGCGGAGTTTGGTGAAGGTCAGTGCCAGCAGGCACCGGCTCAGGCAGGCACCGCACCTGAAAATCAGGCGCAGGCGCAGTCCAGCGGCAGCTTCTGGATGCCGCTGATGGCAGGCTACATGATGGGTCGCCTGATGGGCGGCGGTGCGGGCTACCAGCAGCAGCCGCTGTTTAGCTCGAAAAACCCGGCCAGCCCGGCTTACGGTCAATATACCGATGCCAGCGGCAAAGGCTACGGCGCAGCGACCCCAGGCCGCACAGTGACCGTACCGAAAACGGCGATGGCGCCGAAGCCTGCGACGACCAGCACCATCACCCGCGGCGGGTTTGGTGAATCTGTGGCGAAGCAGACCAGCATGCAGCGTAGTGCGACAGGCACCTCCTCTACTCGCTCAATGGGCGGCTGATCATGGAACGAGTCAGTATCACCGAGCGCCCGGACTGGCGCGAAAAAGCCACAGAGTACGGTTTTAACTTCCACACCATGTACGGCGAGCCGTACTGGTGTGAAGACGCCTATTACAGGCTCACGCTGGCCCAGGTGGAAAAATTAGAAGAGGTGACGGCCGAGCTGCACCAGATGTGCCTGAAGGTCGTGGAAAAGGTCATCGACAGCGACGAGCTGATGGCAAAGTTCCGCATTCCGAAGCACACCTGGGGCTTTGTGCGCCAGTCGTGGAAAACGAATCAACCTTCGCTTTACTCTCGCCTGGATCTGGCGTGGGACGGCAAAGGCGAGCCTAAGCTGCTGGAAAACAACGCCGATACGCCAACCTCTCTGTATGAAGCGGCGTTCTTCCAGTGGATCTGGCTGGAAGACCAGGCCAATGCCGGAAACCTGCCGGAAGGCAGCGACCAGTTTAACAGCCTGCAGGAAAAGCTGATTGAGCGTTTTGCCGAGCTGCGCGAACAGCATGGCTTTAACCTGCTCCATCTCGCCTGCTGCCGCGACACGGAAGAAGACCGTGGCACGGTTCAGTATCTGCAGGACTGCGCCGCCGAAGCGGAAGTGGCGACCGAGTTCCTCTATATCGAGGATATCGGCCTGGGTGAAAAAGGTCAGTTTACGGATATGCAGGACCAGGTGATCAGCAACCTGTTCAAGCTCTACCCGTGGGAATACATGCTGCGCGAGATGTTTTCCACCAAGCTGGAAGATTCTGCCGTGCGCTGGCTGGAGCCGGCCTGGAAGAGCATCATCTCTAACAAAGCCCTGCTGCCGATGCTCTGGGAGATGTTCCCGAACCACCCGAACCTGCTGCCAGCCTATTTTGCGGAAGATGATTACCCGCAAATGGAGAAATACGTCGTTAAGCCGATCTTCTCCCGCGAAGGAGCAAACGTCTCGATTATCGAAAACGGCAAGACGCTGGAAGCGGTTGAAGGGCCATACGGCGAAGAGGGGATGATCGTCCAGGAGTTCTGGCAACTGCCGAAATTTGGCGACAGCTATACCCTGATTGGCAGCTGGCTCATTAACGATCTGCCGGCCGGGATTGGCATTCGCGAAGATCGCGCACTGATCACGCAGGATCTTTCACGCTTTTATCCGCACATTTTTGTCGAATAGGCCGCAGCCTGATGCCCTCACCCCGCCCCTCTCCCACAGGGAGAGGGTGCAAACACTAAAAACGGCAACCTGAGGTTGCCGTTTTGCTTTTATTATCCCACCTGCACCGACAGCATACTCAGACTCCCCATCTCGATACCGTCGACCGGGATCGTCACCGGCTCCTGACCATCCCACGCGCCAAGAACGTACAGCAGCGGCAGGAAGTGTTCCGGCGTCGGGTTAGAGAGCGAACCGCCTTCGTGATCCAGATAGTTCACCAGCGGATGCTCCTCAGCCGGGCCTTGCCAGGTCAGGTTCGCTTTGACGTAGTCGTTAAAAGAGGTTGCCCACGGGTACGGCGTGTTCTCACCGTGCCAGCGTGCGGTACGCAGGTTATGCACCACGTTGCCGCTCGCCACCAGCATGATGCCTTCATCACGCAGGGTTGCCAGCTTACACCCCATCTCAAGATGCCAGGCCGCAGGTTTAGTGCTGTCGATGCTCAACTGCACCATCGGGATATCCGCGTCAGGATACATTTTAATCAGCACGCCCCAGGAGCCATGGTCAAAGCCCCAGGCTTCTTTATCCAGCGTCACAGGGACAGGTGCCAGCAACTCTACCAGCTTTTGCGCCAGCTCAGGCGAGCCGGGGGCCGGATAATGCGTGTCGTACAGCGCCTGCGGGAAGCCGCCAAAATCATGAATGGTTTTTGGCGCTTCCATGGCGGTCACGCCTGTCCCACGGGTAAACCAGTGCGCAGACACCACCACGATCGCTTTCGGCCGCGGCAGCGTCCCGCCCAGGTGACGCCAGGCGCGGGTATAGACGTTCTCCTCCAGAACGTTCATAGGGCTACCGTGGCCTAAAAACAGGGCTGGCATACGGGAAGAAGTCATGGTGATATCCTTACAGAAGGTGTCAATTTAATGGTGCTACATTACGCGCAATCCGGCAAAGATGAACGCAGATAAGCGTGAAGATCATCATCAGGAAATTTGAATGTAAGGAATGTGTAAAGCCGGGTTTTCACCCTCGCTTTGCCAGAAATGAATCATTTATATTAATGAGAATGATTATCATAAGGAGCAATGCATGTCAGTCCCCCTGATCCTGACCATACTGGCGGGCGCCGCGACCTTCATCGGTGCGCTCCTCGGCGTGCTCGGCCAAAAGCCCTCTAACCGCGTGCTGGCCTTTTCACTGGGTTTTGCTGCCGGGATCATGCTGCTCATCTCCCTGATGGAGATGCTGCCTGCCGCGTTGGGCACCGAAGGCATGTCTCCGCTGCTGGGCTACGGCATGTTTGTCTTTGGCCTGCTGGGATACTTTGCCCTCGATCGGATGCTACCACACGCGCATCCGCAGGATTTAATGCAGAAAAACGTGACGCCCATGCCGCGCAATATCAAGCGTACCGCCGTGCTGTTAACGCTTGGCATCAGCCTGCACAACTTCCCGGAAGGGGTCGCTACCTACGTGACGGCCAGCAGCAATCTTGAGATGGGCTTTGGCATCGCGCTGGCGGTCGCCTTACACAATATTCCTGAAGGACTGGCCGTCGCCGGACCCGTGTATGCCGCAACGGGATCGAAACGCACCGCGGTGTTCTGGGCGGGCATTTCCGGGATGGCCGAAATCCTTGGCGGCGTACTGGCCTGGCTGATCCTTGGTAGCCTGGTCTCTCCGGTAGTGATGGCGGCGATTATGGCCGCGGTAGCCGGGATCATGGTTGCGCTTTCGGTGGATGAACTGATGCCGCTGGCGAAGGAGATCGATCCTAACAACAACCCCAGCTATGGCGTGCTGTGCGGAATGTCGGTGATGGGATTAAGTCTGGTTCTGCTGCAGACTGCAGGAATCGGGTAAAAAAACGCCGGGACTTCCCGGCGTTTTTATTTTCAGCTGGCTTTGCGCTCGTGCGCCTGGCGATACTCAACCAGATCTTCAATCGTGACCACCGGCATGTTGTGCAGGCGGGCAAAGGTGATGCACTCCGGCGCGCGCGCCATGGTGCCATCATCGTTGGTCAGTTCGCACAGCACGCCAGCAGGTTTGAAGCCAGCCAGCGTCACCAGGTCGATCGTCGCTTCGGTGTGACCACCGCGGGTCAACACGCCGCCCGCCTGCGCACGCAGTGGGAAGACGTGGCCAGGACGGTGCAGATCGGATGGTTTCGCACCATCAGCAATCGCTGCACGTACGGTGGTCAGACGGTCAGCCGCAGACACACCGGTGGTCACGCCATGCGCCGCTTCAATGGTCACGGTAAAACCGGTACCAAAGGCGCTGGTGTTGTTTTCGACCATCATCGGCAGATCGAGCTGCTTACGACGATCTTCATTAATACACAGGCATACGATGCCGCTGCCGTGACGGATGGTCAGCGCCATCTGTTCAACCGTCATGTTTTCGGCGGCGAAAATCATGTCGCCTTCGTTTTCACGGTTTTCATCGTCAAGCACCATCACACCGCGGCCTTCGCGCAGTGCATCCAGTGCATGTTCAACACGTTGAGTTGAAGTGCCAAAAGAGGAAAGTAGCGTCTGATTCATGGTAAAAAAACCTCATTAACATTATGGTTACCAGAATCAGGGCAGTCTTAGGAGCGCCGTATAAGCGGCAAAAAGATAACGTGAGCGGGCCCATGCCCGACTTGATCGTTACTCTCTCCCATCCGGACTCTAACCGTCGGCCCCGGAATTACACCGGATCTGCTGACCTTTGAGTATTCACCCAAAGCGCTCGCGGGCTTTCAGCGTCACGCTGATTTACCGCCGGTGGGGAATTTCGCCCCGCCCTGAGAATAAGCGAGATAACTATAACGCTATTGATTATCCTGGGCAATGCATAAGCATCAAACAATTTTGTTTACCCCGGGCATGACGCGCTACAATGGACACTAACACTTTTCCATCAAGGGAAACGCCAATGATTGACCCGAAAAAAATTGAGCAGATCGCGCGTCAGGTTCATGAATCTATGCCAAAAGGCATTCGTGAATTTGGTGATGACGTAGAAAAGAAAATCCGCCAGACGCTGCAGGCGCAGTTGGTTCGCCTTGATTTAGTCAGCCGCGAAGAGTTCGACGTGCAGACCCAGGTTCTGCTGCGCACACGTGAGAAGCTGGCGCTGCTGGAACAGCGACTGAGCGAGCTGGAAAACCGCAATGCGCCGGAAGAAGTGAAGCCGGCACCGGCTATTCCACCGGTGGACGACCAGGAATAAGTGCGGGTTGTATCGCCCGGTGGCGCTTCGCTTACCGGGCCTACATGAACGCGTAGGTCGGGTAAGCGAAGCGCCACCCGACATGAAAAACGGGCCAACTGGCCCGTTTTTTTACTGACTGTCCTTCTGGATCTTCTTGATGATGTTGGTGGTTGAGCACCCGTCCTCAAAGTTGAGCACCATCACCTCGCCGCCGTTCGCCCAGACCTCTTCGCTACCCGCGATTTGCTCCGGCTTGTAATCCCCACCTTTTACCAGCAGGTCCGGCAGAATACCGGCAATCAGGCGCTGCGGGGTATCTTCTTCAAACGACACAACCCAGTCCACGGCTTCCAGCGCGCCGAGCACAATCATGCGCTGCTCGAGAGGGTTCACCGGACGCGTTTCCCCCTTCAGGCGTTTCGTCGATGCATCGCTGTTAACCGCCACAATCAGGCGATCGCCCAGCTTGCGCGCGTTCGCCAGATACGAAACGTGGCCCGCGTGCAGAATGTCGAACACGCCGTTGGTCATCACCACTTTTTCACCACGCTTGCGCGCGGCGGCGACGGCTACCTTCAGCTCGTCTTCGGTCATGACGCCAAAACCGGTATCCGCACGACCGCGCACCGCGTTTTCCAGCTCGATTGGCGAAACGGTTGAGGTCCCGAGCTTACCGACAACCACGCCAGCCGCGGCGTTAGCGAAGTAGCAGGCCTCTTCCAGCGAGTTTCCTGCTGCCAGCGTCGCCGCCAGCACGCCGATCACCGTATCACCGGCACCGGTCACGTCGTACACTTCCTGCGCCTGGGTTGGCATATGCAGCGGTGCTTTGCCCGGCTGCAGCAGCGTCATCCCCTGCTCGGAGCGGGTGACCAGCAGCGCGGACAGCTCGAAATCGGCAATGATCTTCATGCCGCGCTCAACCAGTTCTTCCTCGGTTTTGCATTTGCCCGCCACCGCTTCAAACTCGGAGAGGTTTGGCGTTAGCAGGGTTGCGCCGCGATAGCGCTCAAAATCGGTCCCTTTCGGGTCGATCAGCACCGGCACGTTGGCTTTACGCGCCAGTTGAATCATCGTCTGCACGCTCGCCAGCGCGCCTTTGGCATAGTCGGACAGCACCAGCGCGCCGATATTGCCCAGCGCCTGGTTGATACGCTCGTGCAGCGGCTCGGGATCAACGCCTTCGAACCCTTCTTCAAAGTCGAGGCGGATCAGCTGCTGGTTGCGCGACAGCACGCGCAGCTTGGTGATGGTCGGGTGGGTCGGAACAGAGACGAAGTCGCACTTCACGTTCACGTCCGCCAGCGACTTGCTCAGCGCGCGCGCCGCATCGTCGATGCCGGTCAGGCCCACCAGACGCGACTGCGCGCCCAGAGAGGCAATGTTCATCGCCACGTTTGCCGCGCCGCCGGGACGCTCTTCAATGGTGTCGACCTTAACCACCGGTACCGGTGCTTCCGGAGAGATGCGGCTGGTAGGCCCATACCAGTAGCGATCCAGCATCACATCCCCAACAACCATTACCCCAGCACGTTCAAACTCTGGCAGTGTTACTTTCATTCCTGACTCCAGAAAGATTCACAATTTGCGCGCGATAATATCACACTTGATTTGTTACGCACGGTTCCACCAGCCACTTCTGCCAGCTGGCCGTTACCTGAGCACGTTCATGAGCAAAACAGTCCAGCGCCACGTGCCCCGGCTGCTCCTGCAGCGCCAGGTGATGAAGCTCATCGCGAAGCGTCGTGTAGGCGCGGGTTAAGGCCTGCGCCTCCTGCTCGTCCATGATGTCGTTTTGCGCCAGCAGCTCCAGAATGCGCACGTTATCGGACCAGCGCGTCAGCTTCGGCTTGTCGTGGGCGTGCAGCAGCACCAGATACTGGGTAATGAACTCAATATCGGTAATCCCGCCCTCGTCGGCTTTAATATCAAAGCGATCGCGGTGTTTATTGCCGAGATGCGCGCGCATTTTCTCGCGCATTTCGCGCACTTCCGTTTGCAGCGTGCTGCCATCACGCACGGTGGTCATAACCTCCTTACGGATGACGTCAAACTGCGTTTTGAGCTGCGGATCGCCATACACCACGCGAGCGCGCACCAGCGCCTGATGCTCCCACGTCCAGGCTTCATTCTTCTGGTAATCGGCGAAGGACTCCGTCGAGGTCACCAGCATGCCCGCCGCGCCGGACGGACGCAGACGGGCATCCACTTCATACAAAATGCCCGACGAGGTGCGGGTGCTGAACAGGTGCATGATGCGCTGCGCCAGGCGCAGATAGAACTGGCGCCCGTCAATCTCACGCTCGCCGTCGGTCATTACGTCAACCGGGCAGTCGTGCAGGAAGATTAAATCCAGATCGGAGCTATAGCCCAGCTCCCAGCCGCCAAGCTTGCCGTACCCCACGACCGCGAATCCGCGTCCTTCACGTTCGGCCAGGTGTTTCGGCTGGCCGTAGCGCGCCACCATCTGCACCCACGCCTGATGGACCACCGCGTCGATGATCGCCTCCGCGAGCCAGGTTAAGTGATCGCTCACTTTCATCACCGGCAACGTTCCAGCGATGTCCGCCGCCGCCACGCGCAGCATCTGAGCCTGCTTAAACTGGCGCAGCGCCTCCAGCTGCTGCTCTTCGTCCTCTTCCGGCACGCGCAGCAGATACTGACGCAGCTCGTCCCGGTAAGCATCCGTCGCCGTGGGCTGATACAGCGTGTTCGGATCGAGCAGCTCATCCAGCAGCAGCGGGTAACGCGCCAGCTTGTTGGCCACCATCGGCGACGCGGCGCAGAGCGTAATCAGGTGCTTCAGCGCCCCCGGAAACTCGCTCAGGAGCTCCAGATAGGTGGTACGCGTGATAATCCCGCTCAGCAGCGGCATCATGCGCGACAGCGGCACCGGCGCGTCCGCCCGCGAGCAGACCTCGCTCAGCAGGTGCGGCATCAGGTGATCCAGCACCTGACGGCCGCGCGGGCCGATGGCGCGTTTGTTCAGCTCAAGACGGAAATCAGCGATCAGCGCCACCACGCGATGGCGCGCGTCGTCGGTTAAGTGCGTCAGCACCGGCGTGGTGTCATCTTCCTGGAGCGCGTCCTGCCACAGCTCGCGCCAGTGCTCGGAAAGGGCATCGTCCTGCGATTCACTTTCGTCGTCACCGATCAGCTCGTTAAAGATGCGGCGCACGCCTGCCATATGGGCATCCAGCCGTTCGGTCAACGCTGACCAGTCGTCCACGCGCATGCCCCAGGCCAGGCGCGCCCGGTTAAGGTCATCGCCCGGCAGGGTCTGGGTCTGTTCGTCATTGATACTTTGCAGCAGGTTTTCCAGACGACGCAGGAAAAGATAGGCCTCGCGCAGGGTTTGCGCGTCGCCGTCCGGCAGCAGGTGCAGCTGCTCGATGGCGCTCAGCGTCGGCAGCAGCGAGCGGGACTGCAGCGAAGGCTCACGGCCACCGCGAATAAGCTGGAAGACCTGAACGATAAATTCGATTTCGCGAATACCGCCCGCGCCGAGCTTGATGTTGTCCTTCAGACCACGACGGCGCACCTCACGGGCGATCATCCCTTTCATATTTCGCAGGGACTGGATCACGCTGAAGTCGATGTAGCGGCGGAACACGAACGGGCGCAGCATGGCGCGCAGCTCGTTGGCGTAAGCGTCGTCGCTGTCGCCCATGATCCGCGCTTTAACCATCGCATAGCGCTCCCAGTCGCGCCCCTGCTCCTGGTAGTAATCTTCCAGCGCGGCAAAGCTCAGCACCAGCGGTCCGCTGTCGCCAAACGGGCGCAGGCGCATGTCCACGCGGTAAACAAAACCGTCCTGCGTCGGCTGATCCAGCGCCTTAATCAGACGCTGGCCGAGACGGGTAAAGAACTGGGCGTTGTCCAGCTCGCGACGGCCGCCGCGCGTGGAGCCGTTCTCGGGCCACGCAAAAATCAGGTCGATATCGGAGGAGAAGTTCAGCTCGCAGCCGCCCAGCTTGCCCATCCCCAGAATCAGCAGCGGCTGAGGACCCCCTTCCTCGCTGCACGGCGTGCCCCACTCTTTACAGCAGGCGGCGTAGAGCCAGTCGCGCGCGGCGACAATCAGCGTTTGCGCCAGCTCGCTTAGCTGCTGCAGCGTGCTCTCTTCGCTCACCAGCTCCAGCGCCTGAGCCCAGGCAATGCGCACCATCACCCGACGGCGGAACTGGCGAAGGACGCGCATCAGCGTCGCTTCATCCGCAACGTCTTCGAGCGCAGCTTGCAGCCAGCCGGCATAATGCCGCCACTCGTCCGCCTGCGGCTGCGCGTTCTCAAGCTCCGCCAGCCAGTCCGGGTTGGCGGTGATGCTTTCCTGCACAAAATCACTGAAGGCGAGCACGCTCTTCGCCTGCTCGCTTAACGATGACGCCGGTAATGACTCAGGCAGACGTTCGCAAACGGTCTGCCACTGCTGCTGTAACGGTGAAGAAAGCGGCATTATAGGGGTTCCTTGCCAGAGTTAACGTTTTCCGCTGTGCAGCCAGAACGGCTCCTGCGAAATGGCCTCGTTACGGAAATGCTCAATCTCAATATGCTGGCGGGTTTCAATGGCATGCTTCAGCCCCTGCCAGTTCTCCAGCCAGGCCTGGGCCTTAACGCCGTCATAAGCGCCGGAAAGCAGCAGCATGCTGTCGATGTTGCGCGACAGACGGGGAAGCTGATCGCCATACTGGTCGCCGAGCGGATATGCAAAGGTGCTCTTCAGTTCGGCCGCATGACGGGAAAGATGAATATCCGCGAAACGCTTAAAGTTTTCCGCGATTTTGGCCTCTGCTTTCGCATCCAGGAAGGCGCGCCAGCCGCGCGTCACCAGAAACTCGGTCAGCGCCAGTTTTGCCGAAGCGGCTTGCGGGCTGTAGATCGCCGTTTGCGCCGATACGTCGGAGAGCATCAGCGTTTCGGTTTGCGTCAGCAGGTCACGTAAGTGAGCGCTCGCTTTGCGAGGAACAATACCGCCGAACAGCGCCAGGGTATGGCGCACCAGCGCAATCGCCGCCAGCACGTGGGATTTCGCGTTTTTCACATTTCGCACCCACAGCTCTTCATGGTACTGCCACTGAGAAAGCGCCAGCTCCAGCGCGGCTTCCAGACCCTGTTCAACGCTGGCTTTCGGCGCAACGCGCAAAATGGTCGTCTCTTTCAGCACGCGCGGCGCATTTCCGGCGGCCAGATGGTAACCCCGCGCGGCTTTACTCAGGCTACCCTGACGCAGTCCGGACTGGTTCACCAGCCTGCGCGCCAGCTTCAGCACGTCATTTGCGTCCCCTTCCAGTAGCTCAAGCTCGAGTTCGCAAATCGGTTCCTGGAACTCACCCGCCTTCACGTCCCCCAGATCGAGGGCGATTTCGATGCGGCTTTTGCCTTCCGTCACCAGCCATTTTTCGCGCCAGAAATCGGTGCTGAACAGCGGCTGTACCTGTTCCGCCAGCGTGGAAGGCAGCTCGCCTTCCGGCCAGACTTCCGCCGGGAAACGTTCCAGCTCAAGTTCCGGCTTGCTGATGTCGATATTGTATTCCGGGCGCTGATGTAAACCGCCGACCACGCGGCCGGCAATTTTCATCGTCATCTCGTAGCGCCCGCTCGCGCCGCGGACGCGCAGCCCCATATCGTGGCGGCGCAGCCAGCTGTCTGGCGTTTCGTAATAGATATTAAGCAGTTGTACCGGTGCATGGTGTTCGCCGGAAAGCGTATGCAGATGCTGGCGGAGTGCGTCAACGCTGTCTTTTTCGACGATAAACTTTAATTCGATTTCTTGTGCCATAGCCTTGTACTTTTGCGAGCGTCACAGACGCGTCAATGAGGGCGAACTTCCTCGCCATTTGTTTGTCAGTACATAGTATTTTGCGCCAAATTGCCATGCAATGAGCAATTTGTCGGGCGTAAATGTGTAGAGTCGTGACACAGATGATTCTGATTGCTGACGAATGCTTTGCGTAGAGACACTGTTGCCACTACTATCGTTCCACTATTTATGAAAATAACGACTAATGATGCTTAAATTACGCCTGATTGGACTTACTTTACTCGCTTTTAGCGCCGCAACCGCAGTGCACGCTGAAGAGAAGCGTTACGTTTCTGACGAACTGAACACCTGGGTACGCAGTGGCCCTGGAGATAATTATCGCCTCGTGGGCACGGTGAATGCCGGCGAGGAAGTTATCCTTTTACAGACCAACGCGGACACCAATTACGGTCAGGTTCGCGACAGTACCGGTCGTACTTCCTGGATCCCGCTGAAAGAGCTAAGCACCGTGCCAAGCCTGCGCACGCGCGTGCCGGACCTGGAAAACCAGGTGAAGACCCTGACCGACAAACTGAATAACATCGACGGAACCTGGAACCAGCGCACCGCTGAAATGCAGCAGAAAGTGGCACAAAGCGACGGGGTGATTAACGGTCTGAAAGAAGAGAATCAGAAACTGAAAAATGAGCTGATTGTCGCGCAGAAGAAAGTGAATGCCGCCAATCTGCAGCTCGACGACAAACAGCGCACCATCATCATGCAGTGGTTCATGTATGGCGGCGGCGTGCTGGGCGTGGGTCTGGTGCTGGGTCTGGTCCTGCCGCATCTGATCCCAAGCCGTAAGCGTAAAGACCGCTGGATGAACTAATTCGTCTTCTCTGCCAGACTTACGTATCATTCTGGAAAAGAGAAAACGGGAGAGTTGGGCGTGAAAAGTTATTTGGTCGGTGGTGCGGTACGTGATGCGTTGTTAGGTCTGCCGGTCAAAGATAAAGACTGGGTGGTGGTTGGCGCCACCCCTGAAGAGATGCTCGACGCGGGCTACCAGCAGGTAGGCCGCGATTTTCCCGTGTTCCTGCACCCGAAAAGCCGTGAAGAGTATGCCCTGGCGCGTACCGAGCGGAAATCGGGCTCGGGCTATACGGGCTTTACCTGCTATGCCGCGCCTGACGTCACGCTGGAGCAAGATCTCCTGCGTCGCGATCTCACCATCAACGCGCTGGCGCAGGACGAGGACGGGCAGATCGTTGACGCCTATGGCGGTCAGGACGATCTGCGCAACCGCCTTTTACGTCACGTTTCCCCGGCGTTTTCTGAAGATCCGCTCCGCGTGCTTCGCGTAGCGCGCTTTGCCGCGCGTTACGCCCATCTCAGCTTCCGTATTGCCGATGAGACAATGGCGCTGATGACCGCCATGACCGAGGCGGGTGAGCTTGAACATCTGACGCCAGAGCGCGTCTGGAAAGAGACGGAAAATGCCCTCACCACGCGCAACCCGCAGGTGTTTTTCCAGGTTCTGCGCGACTGCGGCGCGCTGAAGGTGCTTTTCCCGGAAATAGACGCGCTGTTTGGCGTGCCTGCCCCGGCAAAATGGCACCCGGAAATTGATACCGGCGTACACACGCTGATGACCCTGAGCATGGCGGCCATGCTCAGCCCTGACGTGGACGTGCGCTTTTCCACCCTGTGCCACGATCTCGGCAAAGGCCTAACGCCAAAAGAATTCTGGCCTCGCCACCACGGGCACGGCCCGGCAGGGGTGAAGCTGGTCGAGGGGCTGTGCCAGCGTCTGCGCGTGCCGAACGAGATCCGCGATCTGGCGAAACTGGTGGCCGAGTTCCACGATCTGATCCACACCTTCCCCATCCTGAAACCGGCTACCATCGTTAAGCTTTTCGATAATATCGACGCCTGGCGCAAACCCCAGCGCGTGGAGCAAATCGCGCTCACCAGCGAAGCTGACGTGCGCGGTCGTACCGGTTTTGAAGCGTGCGATTACCCGCAGGGACGTTTACTGCGTAAAGCCTGGGACGTAGCGAAAGCGGTGCCCACGAAGGACGTTGTCGAAGCGGGATTCAAAGGGCCGGAAATTCGGGAAGAGCTCACGAAACGGCGAATTCAGGCGGTGTCGGACTGGAAGGAAAAGCATTGCCCTCAGCCGAAAGACTGAGGGCCATCGGTCAGAAGAAGACCACGTATACCGCAGCGGCAACGATAAAGCGATAGATCGCGAACGGAATGAACGAGATGCGCTTAATCAGCTGCAGGAAGGTTTTGATGGCAATCAGCGCCACGATAAATGCGGTAATAAAGCCGACGGCGAACATTGGAATGTCGCCCGAGGTGAGAAAACCGATGCTTTTATAGAGGTCGAGTGCGGTGGCGCCCATCATCATCGGCACCGCCAGCAGGAACGAGAACTCGGACGCGGCGTAACGGCTTACGCCCATCAGCATCCCGCCGGAGATGGTAGCGCCTGAACGCGAGAAGCCCGGCCACAGCGCCAGACACTGGAAGCAGCCAATGATAAACGCCTGACGATAGGTCATATCGTCCAGCCCTTCCGCGCGCGGCGTTTTTGGCTTCAGCACTTCCGCGGCGATCAGCAGTAAGCCCCCCACCACCAGCGCGTACATTACGTTAATCGGGTTAAACAGAGATTTGATGGCGTCGTGGAACACCAGGCCCAGCACCACCGCAGGGATCATCCCGAGCAGAATATGGATCAGTGACAGACGACCTTTACCGGCCCCCTCGTGCTGAGGCGGACGACCAAAATGGATGCCGATCAGGCCAAACAGGCGACGCCAGAACATCACGACCACCGCCAGAATAGACCCCAGCTGGATCACCACTTCAAACGTTTTTGCGGTATCGCCTTCAAAGCCCAGCAGATGGCCAACGATAATCATATGGCCCGTACTGGAGACCGGCAAAAACTCCGTCAATCCTTCGACCACACCCAGTATTGCCGCCACCAGCAGCGAGTGCATATCGCTCATCTATAAACCCCTAAAAAGATATAAAAAAACGGTGTCCCATACGGACAACCGATAAGATACAGTCTTGAGACCGGTATAACCTAAAATGGTTTAGCAATTATGACGTTAATTCTTGCCTTTCAGATTTGTGCCACGCTCAATAATGACGCCGACATTGGCGGCGCGCGCCACCGCTCCCGGCTTGCTCAGCTTGATGCGCACCCAAGGTGAGTTGAATTTTTTCAACAGCAATTCTGCGACTTCTTCCGCCACCCGTTCGACCAGCGCAAAACGTTGCCCTTCAACGTGGGCGATGACCGTTTCACTGATATCGGCATAGCTCAGACAGTCGTTCACGTCATCGCTTTTTGCCGATTTGCGGTTATCCCATCCCATTTCGATATCGAACACCAGTTTCTGCTCGATGGTCTGTTCCCAGTCGTAAACACCAATTGTGGTGATTACCGAAAGTTGCTCTATAAATACAATATCCATCACGACCTGCCTGCTTTTTGGCTAAACCGGATACCACTTCCGGCGAATTATGCGTATTATCCACAGATGTTGAGAATACAGATACATTTTCAAAACGGAACAGCGTTATGAGTGCAATCGCGCCTGGAATGATCCTCCTCGCCTATCTTTGCGGCTCAATCTCCAGCGCCATTCTGGTCTGCCGCATTGTCGGGTTACCTGACCCGCGTGAAAATGGTTCCGGGAATCCGGGGGCGACCAACGTACTACGAATTGGCGGCAAGGGAGCAGCCGTAGCGGTTTTGATTTTTGATGTTCTGAAAGGGATGCTGCCCGTCTGGGGCGCGTATGCGCTGGGCGTCACGCCGTTCTGGCTGGGGCTCATTGCTATTGCTGCCTGCGTCGGCCACATTTGGCCCGTATTCTTCGGCTTTAAAGGCGGCAAAGGTGTGGCGACCGCCTTTGGCGCCATTGCGCCTATCGGCTGGGATCTCACCGGCGTCATGGCCGGAACCTGGCTTTTGACCATTCTTCTGAGCGGCTATTCGTCGCTGGGCGCTATCGTCAGCGCGCTGATCGCCCCGTTCTACGTCTGGTGGTTCAAACCCCAGTTCACCTTCCCGGTGTCGATGCTCTCCTGTCTTATCCTGCTGCGTCATCACGACAATATTCAGCGCCTGTGGCGTCGTCAGGAGACCAAAATCTGGACGAAGCTCAAGAGGAAGAAAAAAGACGCTTCGAAGGGTTAGTTATGCCTTATAGCCAAATGTGATTTTGGTCACCTTCTGCCTGTGGTAACTGTTAGAGACACAACACAACCACATAAGAAGAAAATGGCTGAAATCACAGAAACAACTCCCCTTTCAACGGCAGGTATTCCTCCTGATGGCGACATCCAGTGGGTGCGCAGCGCGTCGGACGTATCACGCCTCGTTAATGACGGTTCTCAGGGCCGGGCAAACGCCCGTATCGTGGTCGGTATCGCGCTGGGCGGCATTTTCCTTGATGCCTACGATCTGGGCGCGCTGGCGTTTGGCATTAAAGACATCACCCGCGAATTTAGCCTGACGCCCGCCGGTACCGGTATGGTGGCCTCGGCGATTACCTTTGGCGCTATCGTCGGGGCGCTGCTCGGCGGCTATCTCACGGATAAAATCGGGCGCTACCGCGTGTTTATGGCTGATATGGTGTTCTTCGTGGTGGCGGCGATCGCCTGTGCGCTGGCCCCGAACGAATATGTTCTAGCAGGCGCCCGCTTTGTGATGGGGCTGGGGGTCGGGATCGACCTTCCCGTGGCGATGGCGTTTTTAAGCGAGTTCGCCAGGCTGAAAGGTCCCGGAAATAAGGCCTCCAGCGTCGCGATGTGGTGCCCCACCTGGTATGCCGCCATCAGTATCTCCTACCTGCTGGTGCTTTTCTTCTACGCCGTGCTGCCGGAGAGCCACAGCGACTGGCTGTGGCGCCTGATCCTCGGCTTTGGCGCGGTGCCCGCGCTGGTGATTATCGCCATCCGCAGCCGCTATATGAGCGAATCTCCGGTCTGGGCGGCGAATCAGGGCAACCTGAAAGAGGCGGCGTCAATTTTACGCCAGTCTTATAACATCAATGCCCACGTGCCGCAGGACGCGCTCGGCCAGCCCGCACCTGTCGTGAATAAAGCGAAATGGTCAAACTATCTGAACCTGTTCCGCGGCATCTACTTGCGCCGCACGACGCTCGCCACGCTGCTGTCCGTCGTCTCGTCGTTTGCCTACAACGCCGTGGCGTTTGGCCTGCCGGTGATCATCTCCAGCTTCTTTGTCCAGTCGATGCTCACCACCATTCTCATTTCTCTGGTGCTTAACCTGCTGTTTGCCTTCGTCGGCGGACTGCTGGCGGTACGCTACGTGCCGCGCTTCGGCGCCTGGCGGATGTCGCTTGCGGGTTATGCCTGCCAGCTTGTGGCGCTACTGGGTCTGGCGCTGATTGGCCGACCGGAAGGCGCCTCTGAAGGGGTGCTCGCCGTGGCGATGCTGGCGCTATTCCTGTTCGGTCAGGGCTTCGGCCCGGGCGCGCATACCATGACGTTCGCCTCTCTGAGCTACCCGACCTCGCTGCGCGGCGTGGGAGTGGGCCTCAACCAGACGCTGATGCGCAGCAGCTCGACGCTGTCGCTGTTTCTGTTCCCGCTGCTGGTCGCCTCGCTGGATACCGCCGTGTTCTGGGTGATTGCGCTGGCGCCGTTTATCGGCCTGGCATCGCTGCTGGCGATCCGCTGGGAACCGTCCGGATATGATGTGGATGCAGAGGATTACCGCTAGCCTTTCTTGCCGGGTGGCGCTGAGCTTACCCGGCCTACATTACTGAAACCGTCCCGTTTTTTATCCATAAGCGACTCATATGACAGGCTTCATTTCCGCCAGGGCATACTGAAACGTATCCCGATGGTGTGGAAATGGATGCAGCATGTTAGCAGCTCAGGTCACTGATAATACGTATAAAGGCTGGCAGGCGTCGCTTGCCCTGCAGTTTTGTCACACCCCTGAGAAAACCCTCCTGTACTCCGCCCACCACGTCGGGCCGCTCACCGTTCAACGTCCGTTTTACCCCGAAGGCGAAACCTGCCACCTTTACCTGCTGCACCCGCCCGGCGGGATAGTGGGCGGCGATACGCTGGACATTTC
Source organism: Enterobacter sp. 61D5 (assembly GCF_034107965.1). Taxonomy (NCBI): domain Bacteria; kingdom Pseudomonadati; phylum Pseudomonadota; class Gammaproteobacteria; order Enterobacterales; family Enterobacteriaceae; genus Enterobacter; species Enterobacter sp. 61D5. The sequence goes on along the minus strand of NZ_JAWNFK010000022.1, from coordinate 19,087 downwards.
CGTTCGGCTGGACGCCAAAAGCCACGCGCTCATCACCATGCCCGGGGCCAGCAAGTTCTATCGCAGCAGCGGCCCGCAGGCCCGTCTGAACCAGCATTTTTACCTCTATGAAGATTCCACGCTGGAGTGGCTGCCGCAGGACACCATTATCTTTCCCGGCGCGAATGCCGCGCTGCGCTCCGTTTTTCACCTGAAGGCCTCCAGCACGCTGCTGGCGTGGGAGCTGTACTGCCTGGGGCGCCCGGTGATCGGTGAGACATTCAGCCACGGCACGCTGGAGAGCCGCCTGGAGGTATGGGTAGATGACGAGCCGCGCCTGATTGAGCGTCAGCATCTTAGTGACGGCGATCTCACGCCCGTCGCCGGACGTCCGTGGCTCGGCACGCTGCTGTTCTATCCGGCCAAAGAAGAACATCTCGACGCGGTGCGCGAACGGCTCGCACCGCTGGAAAATTACGCAGGTGCAACGCTCGCTGACGATCTGCTGTCGGTGCGTTTTCTCTCCGACAACAACCTGATTTGCCAGCGGGTGATGCGCGACATCTGGCAGTCGCTTCGCCCGCTTCTCACCACCAAAACCGCCTGTTCGCCGCGTATCTGGCAGACATAAGAGAAACGTTATGGAACTGACCCCCAGAGAAAAAGACAAGCTGTTGCTGTTCACCGCCGCGCTGGTTGCCGAACGCCGCCTTGCGCGCGGGGTAAAGCTCAATTACCCGGAATCGGTCGCGCTGATCAGCGCCTTCATTATGGAAGGTGCGCGCGATGGCGAAACCGTCGCCTCGCTGATGGAGGCGGGCCGCCACGTTTTGAGGCGCGACCAGGTCATGGAGGGCGTCCCGGAAATGATCCCGGATATTCAGGTCGAAGCCACCTTCCCGGACGGATCGAAGCTCGTCACCGTCCACAACCCGATCGTCTAAGGAGCGCGTGATGATCCCAGGTGAATACCAGATCCAGCCCGGAACGATTGCCCTCAACGTCGGGCGTGAAACCCAACGCGTGGTTGTCGAAAATCACGGCGACAGGCCGATCCAGGTCGGATCGCACTATCACTTTTATGAGGTCAACCCGGCGCTGAAGTTCGATCGGGAAGCCACCAAAGGCTTCCGACTGAACATCCCGGCGGGCACCGCCGTGCGCTTCGAGCCCGGCCAGAAGCGGGAAGTGACGCTGGTTCAGGTCACGGGGGCGCAGCGCATTTTCGGCTTTCGCGGCGAGGTAATGGGCGAGGTGAAACATGGCTGACATTTCACGCCGGGCGTATGCCGATATGTTCGGTCCCACCACCGGAGATAAAGTGCGGCTGGCCGACAGCGAGCTGTGGATCGAAGTGGAGGACGATCTCACGGTCTACGGCGAAGAGGTCAAGTTCGGCGGCGGAAAGGTGATCCGCGACGGTATGGGCCAGGGGCAGATGACCGCAGACGGCTGCGTGGATCTGGTTCTTACCAACGCGCTGATCGTCGATCACTGGGGGATCGTAAAAGCCGATATCGGCGTCAAGAACGGACGGATCTTCGCCGTCGGCAAAGCCGGGAACCCGGACATTCAGCCCGGCGTGACGATCCCGATTGGCGCGGCAACGGAAGTGATTGCCGCCGAGGGGAAGATCGTCACCGCCGGCGGGATCGACACCCACATCCACTGGATCTGCCCGCAGCAGGCGGAAGAGGCGCTAGTCTCCGGCGTCACCACCATGATCGGCGGCGGCACCGGACCGGCGGCGGGCACCAACGCCACCACCTGCACGCCGGGGCCGTGGTATATCGCCCGCATGCTGCAGGCTGCCGATACGCTGCCGGTGAATATCGGCCTGCTCGGCAAAGGTAACGGCTCCAACCCGGACGCCCTGCGCGAACAAATCGCAGCGGGCGCCATCGGGCTGAAGATCCACGAAGACTGGGGCGCGACGCCCGCGGCAATTAACTGCTCGCTGGAGGTAGCTGACGAGATGGATATTCAGGTGGCGCTGCACAGCGACACGCTGAACGAGTCCGGGTTTGTCGAAGACACGCTGGCAGCCATCGCCGGGCGCACCATCCACACCTTCCACACCGAAGGCGCTGGCGGCGGCCACGCGCCGGATATCATCACCGCCTGCGCGCACCCGAATATTCTGCCCTCCTCCACCAACCCGACCTTGCCCTACACGGTCAATACCATCGACGAGCATCTCGACATGCTGATGGTTTGCCATCACCTCGACCCGGATATCGCCGAGGACGTGGCGTTTGCCGAATCCCGCATTCGTCGTGAAACCATCGCCGCGGAAGACGTGCTGCACGACATCGGCGCGTTCTCGCTCACCTCGTCAGATTCGCAGGCCATGGGCCGCGTCGGGGAAGTGATTATCCGCACCTGGCAGGTGGCGCACCGCATGAAGGTCCAGCGCGGCGCGCTGCCGGACGAGACGGGCGATAACGACAACTTCCGCGTGAAGCGCTATGTCGCCAAATACACCATTAACCCGGCGCTCACCCACGGCATCGCCCACGAAGTCGGTTCGATTGAGGCGGGCAAGCTGGCGGATCTGGTGGTCTGGTCTCCGGCGTTCTTCGGCGTCAAACCCGCCACCATCGTCAAGGGCGGGATGATCGCCTGCGCGCCAATGGGCGATATCAACGCCTCGATCCCTACGCCGCAGCCGGTGCATTACCGCCCGATGTTTGGCGCGCTGGGTGCCGCGCGCCACGCTACCCGACTGACGTTTATCTCGCAGGCCGCCAGTGCGAACGGCATCCCGCAGCAGCTCAACCTGCAGAGCGCCACCGCGGTGGTGAAAGGCTGCCGGACGGTGAAAAAGGCGGACATGATCCACAACGGCCTGCAGCCGAATATCACCGTCGACTCGCAAACCTACGAGGTGCGCGTCGACGGCGAACTGATAACCAGCGAACCGGCCGAAGTTCTGCCGATGGCGCAACGCTATTTCCTGTTTTGAGGAGTGATGATGATCTATTTAACCCAACGCCTGGACCATGCGCATCCGATTACCGCCAGCGTCACGCTGCCGATTGACGTGCGGGTGAAAAGCCGCGCCCGCGTATCGCTGAACGACGGGCGCGAAGCCGGGCTGATGCTGCCGCGCGGCCTGCTGCTGCGCGGGGGCGACCTGCTGACTACCGACGACGGCAGCGAGGTCATCGAAGTGATCGCCGCCCCGGAGTCAGTTTCCGTGGTGCGCTGCGCCGATCCGTTCCTGCTCGCCCGCGCCTGCTACCACCTGGGCAACCGCCACGTGCCGCTGCAGATCATGCCCGGCGAGCTGCGCTATCACCACGACCATGTTCTCGACGACATGCTGCGCCAGTTCGGGCTGGAAGTGGCCTACGCCAGCCTGCCGTTTGAACCGGAAGCGGGCGCTTACGCCAGCGATGCCCACAGCCACAGCCATTCTCACGCTCATTCACATTAAGGATCCATCATGCGCAAGTATTTACCGCTGTTACTGCTGGCTTTTTCCGTTCCCGCGCTCGCGCATCCCGGCCACGGCACCGACAGCTTTCAGGCCGGTTTTCTACACCCGCTGACCGGGCTCGATCACCTGCTGATGCTCACCGGTGCGGGCATGCTCTCGGCGCTGAGCGGCCGCAAACTCCTGCTGCCGTTTGCCACCCTCGGGATGATGCTTCTGGGTGCGATTGCGGGCAGCCTGCTCGGCGGCTTCAGCGGCATGGAGATGCTGATTATCGCCTCGCTGGCGGTATCCGGCGTGATGATGTTTAAAACCGAAAAACGTCTGCTGCTGGCGGTGCCTGCCCTGGCGATGTTCCACGGCTGGGCGCACGGCGTGGAGATGTCCGGCCACAGCTTCTGGCTCTTCACCAGCGGCTTTATGCTCGCCAGCGCCACGGTGCTGTGCGCCAGCTTTGCTGCGGGGCTGCTGCTGCGCCGTCACGACGGCCTGCGTAAAACCTTCGGCGGCGGGATGATCGTCTCTGCCCTGCTGGCGCTGATGAGCTGATGGAGCACGCCCGCCAGAGGCTGCGCCTGATGCAGCTCTCCAGCAGCAGCCTGCCGGTCGGGTCGTTTACCTGGTCGCAGGGGCTGGAGTGGGCCGTTGAGGCAGGCTGGGTCACCGACGCCGAGGCCTTTAAACGCTGGCAAATCCAGCAGATGGAGCAGAGCTTTTTCTGCGTCGATCTGCCGCTGTTTATCCGTCTTTATCAGGCCTGTAAGCAACGCTCTCTTACAAATGCCAAACGCTGGACGGCATACCTTCTCGCCTGCCGGGAAACGCGCGAGCTGCGCGAAGAGGAGCGCAACCGCGGGGCGGCGTTTACGCGGCTGATTAAGAGCTGGGAACCTGACTGTCCGCCCGAATGGCTGCCGCTGTTTATGCAAAGCCAGCTCTGCGGCATGGCCTGGCTCGGCGTGCGCTGGGGCATTAGCGCGCGCGAGCTGGCGCTGAGCCTCGGCTACAGCTGGATGGAGAGCGCGGTGATGGCGGGCGTCAAGCTGGTGCCGTTTGGGCAACAGGCCGCGCAGCAGCTGATTATCGAACTGGGCGACCATTACGCCGCTGGTTTTGAACAGGCATTTTTACGTAGCGACGACGCGCTGGGGGCAGCAACGCCGCTGTCCGCCATCGCCTCCGCGCGCCACGAAACCCAATATTCACGACTATTCCGTTCCTGAGGAGTCAACATGGCTGATTACAAACATCCCCTGCGCGTGGGCGTCGGTGGCCCGGTAGGGTCGGGCAAAACCGCGCTGCTGGAAGCGCTCTGCAAGGCGATGCGCGACACCTACCATCTTGCGGTGGTGACCAACGATATCTACACCAAAGAGGATCAGCGCATCCTGACCGAGGCAGGCGCGCTGGAGCCGGAGCGCATAGTGGGCGTAGAGACGGGAGGCTGCCCGCATACCGCCATTCGTGAAGATGCGTCGATGAACCTGGCGGCGGTGGAGGCGTTAAGCGAGAAGTTCGGCAATCTGGATCTGATCTTCGTTGAAAGCGGCGGAGACAACCTGAGCGCAACGTTCAGCCCGGAGCTGGCGGATCTGACCATTTACGTGATCGACGTGGCCGAAGGGGAAAAAATCCCGCGTAAAGGCGGGCCGGGGATCACCAAATCCGATTTTCTGGTGATCAATAAAACCGACCTCGCGCCGTACGTCGGCGCGTCGCTGGAGGTGATGGAGCGCGACACTAACCGCATGCGCGGCGAGCGTCCCTGGACCTTTACCAACCTGAAGGCGGGTGACGGGTTAGCGACGATTATTGCGTTTCTGGAAGAGAAAGGGATGCTGCGGGTGTAGTCAAACGATCCCCTCTCCCTGTGGGGAGAGGGTTAGGGTGAGGGATTACGCCTCCGGCAGTTCCGCCAGCGGCCAGCGCGGACGCACGGACACGCTGAGGTCGGACGTTGCACCCGCGTTCAGGCGCACCATTCCGGCGTAAGCGATCATCGCGCCGTTGTCGGTGCAGAATTCCGGACGGGCATAGAACACTTCCCCGCGACGCTTTTGCATCATCTCGGCGAGCTTCGCGCGCAGCGTGCGGTTGGCGCTGACGCCACCCGCCATCACCAGACGCTTAAAGCCGGTCTGATCCAGCGCGCGCTTGCACTTGATCATCAGCGTGTCCACCACAGCATCTTCGAACGCGCGGGCGATATCGGCGCGGGTCTGCTCGCTGTCATCGTTATTACGAATCGTATTCGCCGCGAAGGTTTTCAGCCCGGAGAAGCTGAAGTCCAGCCCCGGACGGTCGGTCATCGGGCGCGGGAAGACAAAGCGCCCTTCCGTTCCCTGCGACGCCATTTTTGACAGCATCGGGCCGCCAGGATAATCCAGACCCAGCAGCTTGGCGGTTTTGTCGAACGCTTCACCGGCGGCGTCATCGATCGATTCGCCCAGCAGCTCATACTTGCCAATGCCCGTTACGCTAATCAGCTGCGTATGGCCGCCGGAGACCAGCAGCGCCACAAACGGGAATTCAGGCGGATTCTCTTCCAGCATCGGCGCCAGAAGGTGCCCTTCCATATGGTGAACCGGGATCGCCGGCACATCCCACGCGAACGCCAGTGAACGGCCAACCGTTGCGCCAACCAGCAGCGCGCCGACCAGACCCGGGCCTGCGGTGTACGCCACTGCATCAATCTCTTTTGCCGTTAATCCCGCTTCTTTCAGCGCCGCCTGAATCAGGGGAACCGTTTTACGCACGTGGTCACGAGAGGCCAGTTCAGGTACGACACCGCCGTAGTCAGCGTGCAATTTCACCTGACTATACAGCTGGTTGGCCAGAAGCCCTTTTTCGTCGTCGTAAATGGCGATGCCGGTTTCATCGCAGGATGTTTCAATACCCAGTACACGCATGACTTGTTTTACCTCGTTTCAATACCGCGCAGTGTAGAGCCTGGGCGGGTTGATGTAAAACTTTGTTCGCCCCAGGAAGAAGGCTCGTGTATACTCCTCACCCTTATTAAAGTCCCTTTCAAAATCGCATCGGTGCTTTACAAAGCAGCAGCATTTGCAGTAAAATTCCGCACCATTTTGAAATAAGCTGGCGTTGATGCCAGCGGCAAACCGAATTTATTAAAGGTGAGAGTTACATGCCGGTAATTAAAGTACGTGAAAACGAGCCGTTCGACGTAGCACTGCGTCGCTTCAAACGTTCATGCGAGAAAGCAGGTGTTCTGGCTGAAGTTCGTCGTCGTGAGTTTTATGAAAAACCAACGACCGAACGTAAGCGCGCTAAAGCTTCCGCTGTGAAACGTCACGCGAAGAAACTGGCTCGCGAAAACGCACGCCGTACTCGTCTGTACTAATTGGTTGAGGGCCTCAGCCCTCAATTGACAGACAGAGTAATAGTCGTAAGGCCGTGCTTCCGGAAGGAATGCGCGGCTTGTTTTCGTTTATAAGTCGCTTAAAATTTTGGGGCATATGGCCGGAAGAATCCCACGCGTTTTCATCAATGACCTGCTTGCCAGAACCGACATCGTCGATCTCATCGACGCGCGGGTAAAGCTAAAAAAGCAGGGCAAGAACTACCATGCGTGCTGTCCGTTCCATAACGAAAAAACCCCCTCCTTCACCGTAAACGGTGAAAAGCAGTTCTACCATTGCTTCGGCTGTGGCGCACACGGTAATGCCGTCGATTTTTTGATGAATTACGACAAGCTCGAGTTTGTTGAAACCGTCGAAGAGCTGGCGGCGATGCATAACCTTGAAGTGCCGTATGAAGCAGGCAGTGGGCCAAGTCAGATCGAGCGCCATCAACGGCAAACGCTGTATCAACTGATGGATGGCCTGAATTCGTTTTACCAACAGTCTCTTAAGCAATCTGCGGCTGAGCCTGCGCGTCAGTATCTGAACAAGCGCGGACTGAGCGACGATGTCATTGCGCGTTTCGCTATTGGTTACGCCCCGCCCGGCTGGGACAACGTGTTAAAGCGTTTTGGCGGCAATAGCGAAGATCGTAAGTCTCTCATCGATGCAGGCATGCTGGTCACTAACGACCAGGGACGAAGCTACGACCGCTTCCGCGAACGGGTGATGTTCCCGATCCGCGACAAGCGTGGCCGGGTAATAGGTTTTGGTGGTCGCGTGCTGGGTGATGCCCTGCCGAAATACCTCAACTCCCCGGAAACCGATATTTTCCATAAGGGCCGCCAGCTGTACGGCCTTTATGAGGCGCAGCAGAATAATGCGGAACCTCCGCGTCTTCTGGTCGTCGAAGGCTATATGGACGTCGTGGCACTGGCGCAGTACGACATCAACTACGCGGTTGCGTCGTTAGGGACGTCCACCACCGCCGATCATATTCAACTGCTGTTCCGGGTGACCAACAACGTCATCTGCTGTTACGACGGTGACCGCGCAGGGCGCGACGCCGCCTGGCGCGCGCTGGAAACCGCGCTGCCGTATATGACCGACGGGCGTCAGCTACGCTTTATGTTTCTGCCCGACGGCGAAGACCCGGATACGCTGGTGCGTAAAGAGGGCAAAGCGGCGTTTGAAGCGCGGATGGAGCAGGCTCAGCCGCTCTCCACGTTTTTGTTTAACAGCCTGATGCCGCAGGTCGATTTGAGTACCCCTGACGGGCGCGCGCAGCTCAGTACGCTGGCGCTGCCGTTAATCAGCCAGGTGCCCGGCGAAACGCTGCGCATCTATCTGCGTCAGGAATTAGGCAACAAGCTCGGCATTCTGGATGACAGCCAGCTTGAACGTTTAATGCCTAAACAGGCTGAAAACGGCGCGGTTCGCCCTGCGCCTCAGCTAAAACGCACAACCATGCGTATACTGATAGGGTTGCTGGTACAAAACCCCGAGCTCGCACCACAGGTGCCGTCGCTGGCGGGTTTAAACCACGAGAAATTGCCCGGGCTTGGCTTATTTTCAGAACTGGTCAACACGTGTTTGTCTCAGCCAGGTCTGACCACCGGACAACTTTTAGAGCACTATCGCGGCACAAAAGAGGCCGCTACCCTTGAAAAATTGTCGATGTGGGACGATATAGCAGATAAGGACATTGCAGAAAAAACGTTCACCGACTCACTCAACCATATGTTTGATTCGATGCTTGAGCTGCGCCAGGAAGAGTTGATTGCTCGCGAGCGCACACACGGTTTAAGCAGCGAAGAACGCCGGGAGCTCTGGATGATTAACCAGGAACTGGCGAAGAAATAAAAAATTTAACGGCTTAAGTGCCGAATATCGATCGGGAAGCCCCCGGCAGCCGCACTGAGAGGCAGCGGCAAAAATATAAGTACGCCCTCGCTTTAAAGGTTGGCAGCCCCATCGCCGACACCAATCAAACGAATTAAGTGTGGATACCGTCTTATGGAGCAAAACCCGCAGTCACAGCTGAAACTTCTTGTCCAACGTGGTAAGGAGCAAGGCTATCTGACCTATGCCGAGGTCAATGACCATCTGCCGGAAGATATCGTCGATTCAGATCAAATCGAAGATATCATCCAAATGATCAATGACATGGGCATTCAGGTGATGGAAGAAGCACCGGATGCCGATGATCTGTTGCTGGCTGAAACCTCCAACAACACTGACGAAGATGCGGAAGAAGCTGCTGCACAGGTACTGTCCAGCGTGGAATCTGAAATCGGGCGTACCACTGACCCGGTCCGCATGTACATGCGCGAAATGGGTACCGTTGAACTGTTGACCCGCGAAGGCGAAATTGACATCGCAAAACGCATCGAAGACGGGATCAACCAGGTTCAGTGCTCCGTTGCCGAGTACCCGGAAGCGATCACCTATCTGCTGGAGCAGTACGATCGCGTTGAAGCGGAAGAAGCGCGCCTGTCTGACCTGATCACCGGTTTTGTCGACCCGAACGCTGAAGAAGATATGGCGCCTACCGCCACTCACGTCGGTTCTGAACTGTCTCAGGAAGAGATGGATGATGACGAAGACGAAGATGAGGAAGAGAGCGACGACGACACCGCGGACGATGACAACAGCATCGACCCGGAGCTGGCGCGCGAGAAGTTTGCCGAGCTGCGTACCCAGTACGAAGTGACGCGTGACACCATCAAAGCGAAAGGCCGCAGCCATGCCGCCGCTCAGGAAGAGATCCTGAAACTGTCTGAGGTATTCAAACAGTTCCGCCTGGTGCCAAAACAGTTCGACTACCTGGTAAACAGCATGCGCGTGATGATGGATCGCGTACGCACCCAGGAACGCATCATCATGAAGCTGTGCGTTGAGCAGTGCAAAATGCCGAAGAAGAACTTCATCACCCTCTTCACCGGCAACGAAACCAGCGAAACCTGGTTCAACGCGGCTATCGCGATGAACAAGCCGTGGTCTGAAAAACTGCACGACGTGAAGGACGACGTACATCGCGGCCTGCAGAAACTGCATCAGATTGAAGAAGAGACCGGCCTGACCATCGAGCAGGTTAAAGACATCAACCGTCGTATGTCCATCGGTGAAGCGAAAGCCCGCCGCGCGAAGAAAGAGATGGTTGAAGCGAACTTGCGTCTGGTTATCTCTATCGCCAAGAAATACACCAACCGTGGTCTGCAGTTCCTGGATCTGATTCAGGAAGGCAACATCGGTCTGATGAAAGCGGTAGATAAGTTTGAATACCGTCGTGGTTACAAGTTCTCCACCTACGCAACCTGGTGGATCCGTCAGGCTATCACCCGCTCTATCGCGGATCAGGCGCGCACCATCCGTATTCCGGTGCATATGATTGAGACCATCAACAAGCTCAACCGTATCTCCCGCCAGATGCTGCAGGAGATGGGCCGCGAGCCGACGCCGGAAGAGCTGGCCGAGCGCATGCTGATGCCGGAAGACAAGATCCGTAAAGTGCTGAAGATCGCCAAAGAGCCAATCTCCATGGAAACACCAATCGGTGATGATGAAGATTCGCATCTGGGTGATTTCATCGAGGATACCACCCTCGAGCTGCCGCTGGACTCTGCCACCACCGAGAGCCTGCGCGCTGCGACGCACGACGTTCTGGCCGGCCTGACCGCTCGTGAAGCGAAAGTCCTGCGTATGCGTTTCGGTATTGATATGAACACCGACCACACGCTGGAAGAAGTGGGTAAACAGTTCGACGTTACCCGCGAACGTATCCGTCAGATCGAAGCGAAGGCGCTGCGCAAGCTGCGTCATCCAAGCCGCTCTGAAGTGCTGCGTAGCTTCCTGGACGACTAATCGGTCCTGACAGTGAAAAAGCTCCCAATCGGGAGCTTTTTTTTTGTTTATTCCCTCTCCCTTTGGACTGTGGGCTCCCCAGTAATTTATAAGCAGAAGCAATAACCTTGTTTCAGAACGAGTGAAGACTTTCAGCGATGCTCTGGTCCGGCTGTAAATCGCTGAGGCGTTTCCTGCAGGCCGGGGCGAGGCGCATGGATGCGCCGAGAGGGCGGGCTTTACAGGGACGTTACCTCCGCCCGTACCCGATAAGCCGGAAGGAATAAGCCGAGGGCACCGCGAAGCGGCGATTTACCGCCGGGAGCCCGGGTGGCCAGGGTGGTGGCGACTGAGGCCACCCTGGCACGTTCACAGGTCATGCCATTACAGAGTAGCAAGGAACATAAAGTGAACGGAATGACCACCGCGGCCGTATATTCCCCTCACCCTAACCCTCTCCCCGGAGGGGCGAGGGGACTGTTCCGTGCTGCCATAACGTTGTGGGGATCCCTCAGTCATGTGGGGAGAGGGTGAGGGCATCAGGACTCAGAGGATTAAAGCCCCCGCACCATCAGCGCCTCATCCAGCTCCCGATACGCCTCCACCAGCTTATCCAGCGTCGCCCTGTTGAGCCCGCTCGGGTTCGGCAGCACCCATACCTGCGTCACGCCAATCATGATGCTCTGCTTGCCCCACTGCGTTCCACGCTGGCTAAACGCCTGCTCGTAGGCCTGCTTGCCGAGGATCGCCAGCGCGGCCGGCTGATAATCCTCTATCTTCTTGATCAGCTCCCGTCCGCCGCTGCGCAGCTCATGCAGGTTGACCTCGCTCGCCTGTACCGTAGGCCGCTCGACCAGCATGGTAATTCCACAGCGCGTGTCCAGCAGATGCTGTTCCTCTTCGGGCTTGAGTAGCCTGTCGGTAAACCCGGCCTGGTAGATCACCTTCCAGAAGCGATTGCCCGGATGGGCAAAGTGAAAACCGGTGTGCGCCGAGGACTTTCCCGGGTTGATTCCGCAGAACACCACCCGCAGGCCAGGGGCCAGAATATCGTTGATCATCTTTACTCCCGCTCGATACATCGTCAGGGAAGTATAAAGGATTGATTATGCGTTGTTTATAAAAACAGCAGGCAGGTGTGAATGGCTGGATTGCTGCGGGGAGTTACTTTATAATTCACCGCCACGGCCCCTTAGCTCAGTGGTTAGAGCAGGCGACTCATAATCGCTTGGTCGCTGGTTCAAGTCCAGCAGGGGCCACCAAATTTTAGTTTTAGAATCATTGAATTAAGCCACTCGATTGAGTGGATTTTTTATTGGTTTTTTTGAGCCGCTAGCCGTGGTTCAGCGAAGACGCTCGGACACGCTCAGAGGCACCAGGGGTCGCAATCAGGCGCTCCACGGACTCCATCGTCACGAACGTACAGCTGCAGTCCACATTGGTGCACTGGTGATAGCGCTCTTTGGTATTTTCACTTAGATAGCGACTGGTACGCGCATGCGCAGAGTGCTTGCACTTAGGACAATGAAACATGTACCCCTCCACTTGATTCACATTTTGTGAATCAATAATACCCAAAATAAAACCAATAGCAACTACATTACTCACTATCAACAGTAAATTTTTCGTCGCTGACGTTCAGCTCAAGCTTAAGCTGCGTGGTAAATCCGCTATCGTTGAGGGTATGCACCACCTCGCTGATGATCCACGCCTGCTCGTCGATGACGCGTTTAAAACCGTTTACCAGCACCGGCGTTTCGGGGAACAGATCGGCGCGTCCCAGGGCAAGCTGGATGGAAAACTCTACGGTTCCCCGCTGAAGCGCGCGCCACTTAGCCTCTGCGGCCCTGAGCGCCTGCTCTTCAGAGGCATAAACCGTGGTGAGCTCAAATACGTTTTCCGCCGATCCCACCAGCCTCTCTTGCGGTTTCTGCTCCTTGCCTGCTGCTCCCGCTACCGGTGCGGCGGCATCCGGGTGCTGCAGTGCTTCTGTCTGCTGCCCTCCGGACTGACGATTAATACTCAATTGAGGATTTTGTTGTTTGGGGTCACGCGTTTGCAGCCATTTGGCCGTTACGCCGGAATAATTTTCACGGTCAACGACGGAAAAAAGGTGCTTATCGCCATCCCCACGTTCAATCATCATTAAGGAAAGCGGAGTGCCGCTGGCCGTCACGGCCTGGCCCGCTTTCATAAAGATAATCTTCCCGGCTTTGATTGAAACAAATGCACCATTACGTTCGGCAAGGCGAGAGAGAAACGCCGCGTCAGTCTCCTGAGACTGGTCAATATGAGAGATGGCGATGGATGCAAGCCCCGACGCAACGCTGGCGGTCAACTGGTTACGCTGAGCGATGGTATCGACTATCGCGCCAATCGTCGTATCATGCCACGACTGTTCGCGCCGCACGTTTAGCTTTCCACGAAAATCTGCGCTGCATCCCCGGATGGTCAGCGTGTCCGGCGCGCCCCGGAATTCAATCTCATCAATCGTAAAGTCCCCTTTCTCCTCGAGCGGGGTTCCCTCCCATCCCAGCCATAAGGACAGCCTTGCCCCCCGGGCAGGCAAGTCCAGCAGCCCGTCCGAATCATCCAGTTGAATATTCAACTGATCGGCTTCCAGCCCCCGTTTGTCGGTCATGATCAGGCTGATAAGACGATGGCTGAAATTTTGCGTGATATCACGATCGTCAAGCTTAAGCATAAAATCAGGGGCGATTTTCCCACCCGCCCGGATATTCATTTCGGCGATCATCCCACCAGCCCTCCAATGCTATTCCGTGCGCTTTCCACCAGCTCTGAGGCTTGCGTTCGCAGGTCGCCAAACGTCGCCATCAGCGATTCGTCCACGCGTTTTAGCGACAGGGAAAACTCAATTTTTCGAGCGGTACCGTCACTGTAAAAATCCGAATGCGTATGTGTGACTTTCTCAATGACAAACATGCCGTGAATGATGCCGGTACCGTCTATCAACGGCCATGCCCGCCCCTCATTCGCCATCAGCTCAACCGCCTTGAGAGAAAGCCGCCCTCCCGTGAGTTCCGGGTAGAGTAAGCCGGAGAGGCTGAAGGATGTCTCCCCTTCGCCAAGGTACTGCCAGGCTTTGGGTTTCCCGATGCGAGCGCTGGATGCCCAGCGGTAGTCTTTTGTGAATATCATTGACTGATACGGTAAGGTTCGTCGTTCAAAGACAAACAGACCCAGCACCATTAACATTTTCTCTCTCCTCAAACATACATAAAGCTGGATTGCCGCTGTCTCGCTTTATCACGTTCACTGTTTTCTATTTCCTCCCGGATTTGACGCGTCAGATCCGTTCCGGAGGCCGTGCCCCCCTGCAGCGTGATGTGATATTCGCTTTTACTCTGATCGACGTAAGAGCGCCCTCCAGTAGCAATGGTCGGCTGATACCCCAGGCTACCGCCAGAGATCCCCACGCCCGGACTAGACGAGCTGCCCACAGGAGAGGAAGCAGCTTCTGCTTTTGCCGCTGCGGCATCGAGATCGCCCGACTCGTTTTTGATAAGACCGAGTTTCTCCAGCAGCCAGCTGGCCTTGCCGCTCAGGCTGTTAAAGAGATCAAGCGGGGCCATTAACGCATCGCCCAGCGCCTGACCAAAAATCACGCCAGCGTTTTTACAGCCATCCAGCGTTTCCTGCGTCGCCTTGATCGGCGTAATCAAGTCGGTGAACCATTGCCAGATACCGCCCAGCTTCTCCGAGATAGCGTCAAACACCGCCATCACCGGTGAGAACAGCGCACCCAGCGGTGCGAAAGCCGTTGAAAGCCCTTCCATCACCCCGCCAAAGAAGGCGCTGATGGGCTCCCAGTATTTAAAAATCAGTAAGGCTCCGGCAGCAATCGCCGCGCCAAGGGCAATCACCGGCCAGCTAAGGGCACCCAGCACCGTCATGATGGCGCCGCCCACCACGCTGAATACCGTTCCCAACATCCCGGCCGCGGTAATAACCATATTGACGCCCGTCAGAACCGGGCCGATAACCGTGCCTACGCCGCCCAGTACGCCAGCAAACGCCTGCGCGCCGACAACGATGCTGGCGAGGGTCTGCGTCAGCTCAGGGTTGGCATTCACCCAAAGGGAGGCCGTACCAAGCCAGCCGGTTGCGGTTGTTATCAGGTTGCGCAGAGCGCCATCCGCTTTATCAAATACATCAATCTTCAACCCGTTCCACGCGGCCTGGAATCGGTTGATATCGCCGTCAAGATTATCGGTCTGCGCGGAAGCCGCGAGCGCGGTACTGCCCTTTGCCCCCTGCAACTGCTGGCGTTTTTCATCAAGCGATCCATCACCCGCAGCGGAAGCCAGCGCCCCCGCGGCTTTTATGGCATCCGGAGTCTGAACATGGCGCAACATCGCGCTGAGCGCGTCCCCGGCGGCGGCGCCTTTCATTCCTTTTTCCGCCAGAACGCCCAGCAGCGCGGTGGTCTCTTCAAGCCCCATACCGGATGCACCCGCAGCGGGCGCAGCAGAGGTGACGGCCGCCACCATCTCAGCGAGGCTGGTATTCGAAGAGGTAGAACCGCGCGTAAGCACATCTGCGATGCGTCCCGCGTCCGCATCGGCCAGGCTATACGCCGCCTGCGTGCTGGCGATCATATCGGCCGCTTTAGCCGCGTCGACATTCCCCGCCAGGCTGAGGTTGACCGTTGGCGCGGTGGCCGCAAGCAGCCCATCGGCGCCATAGCCTGAACGAGCCAGTTCGGTTTGTGCCCGCAGGACCGTATCTGCAGGTACTCCGGTCCTGGCGCTGACATCCCGCGCGTGCTGGCGAATCGCCTCAAGCCGGGAATCCCCCTTCGCCAGGCCAAGGTTTGCCTGAATGGCCGACATCTGTTTTTCAAAGCTGATGCCAGGGGCGATAAACCGGGACGTCTGGTCAAAGCCCGCTTTTGCGATGCCCACGCCCGTATTCGCAAACTGACGCACCCGCGCTGTAACGCGTTTGCCTGACTCGTAGCGATTCTGAACGGTACTCAGCCGCTCCTGCTGCTGATTGACGCGGGCCAGCGCATCCCGCTGCCGGTTAAGCTGCTGCGTTTTTTCGCTGATGTGAGTTCGTAAACGACGCTCATCCGACGAGAGCGTGCGCGTATTGACTCCCGCCTGAGCGAGTTCAGTGCGCTGACGCTGCACCGAGTAGCGTAAGCTGTTGTACTCATGCTTAAGGTCGGCCGCCGATTTTCGGGCTGCAGTCAGCGCATCAGCCTGCGCCTGGGTGGGGTTTTGCGTGTTTTTAAACTGTACCGCCAGCGCCGCGGCCTGCTGTTTCGACTGAGCAAGCGACTGCTCCGTCGTGGCGAGCCTGGCATTTGCTTTTCTGAAGCCGTCAATACGCCCCGCCTGCTCATCAAGCGCCCCCAGCGCCGTCTGCGCATCGCGGATATCGCTCGCGAGAGTGAGGCTGGCGTTCTGGAGAGCGTTAAGCGGTCGGGTTGCCCGGTCGACTGCCTTAAGCAGCTCCTGAAGACTGACATTATTACTCATAGTGGTTTCCGCTTCGCTGCAGCGCTTTTTCGCGCCATAAGAGGAGTTCGGTCACGCTAAGGGAGTACAGTTCTGACGGCGGCCAGTGAAAAATCACCGCGATATCCGCCATCAGATCGTCGACCGACACATTTTCGGGAAATTTCAGCGAGCCGAAGCCGGTGACAAAAAACCGATCACCTTACCTGCAAAAGAGAGCAGATCGCAGGCGTCCAGGCGCGCAACCTCATGCTCGGTCAGCGCAGGGGAGGTCATTCGCGGCAGCACCTTAATCAGCGCATCAACGTCAGATTGCGCCAGCGACGCCAGCGATACGCCGCGCAGGGTCCCCGCATTGGGTTTTGCGACGGTCACCTTTTCGATTTTTTGCTCGCCGCGCTGAACGGGGCTATCAAGCGTGACGATATGTGGGTTTTCACTTTCGTTCATGGCGGTCTCGTTGATATTTTCCATTTCGTTACTCTTCTGAAAGTTAACTCACCGGCCGGTCATCCCGGCCGGTTAAAGGGTTACAGGCCGATGGCCTTACGGTGTTCTGCCAGGCGATCGACGCCATCGACTTTGAGCACCATGTTGATGATGTCGATTTCGATGATCTCTTTGCCATCAATGGTCAGCTGGTAGTAAGCGCACTCGGTGGACATCTTGGTGGTGCCGCTCTCGCCCTGCTTGTTTTCACCGCCATCAAACTCTTTATGACGGCCGCGCATGACGATTTCGACGGCGGAGATTTCGCCGGTATCATCGCGCTGATAAGAGCCGGTAAAGCGCAGCGGCACGCTGTCCGCGCCCGGAGAGGCATATTGCGCCCACAGCGCGGCGTCCGGCAGACCGCCAACGGTCCACTCCAGCGCCAGGGCATCATCGTCCAGGCCGAGGTCGACAGAGACCGAGCCCGGCATACCGCCGCCGCGATACTTCTCCAGCTTGCGGGTAAGCTTCGGTAGGGTCACAGACTCAACAACGCCCATATAGCTCAGGCCATCGTTGAACATATTCAGGTACTTAAGTTTGCGTGGTAACGCCATGCTTCAGCTCCTTAGCTGTTAACCGAATCTGACAGGTCTGCCAGATAGGTATCGGTGATGCGCTGGCGCAGGGTCAGATTTTCCAGCGGCGGGACAGGGGTGTAGTCGTAATCGATATACAGTTTCCCCGCTTTCAGGGTGGATGCATCGTTCGACTCAGGGTCATACCAGCAGGAGCCGTCGACGATATAGCCGTTGGTTTTCAGCTCGCGGAACTTGGCGTTAATACCGGAAACGATGTCGCGGATAAGCGTTGGCGTGATGGGTTTATCCATCGCCCACGCGTGCGCTTCCGCCATGGTATCGGCCAGCACCTGTGCGGTACGGGTGTAGTTTTCAAAGACGAATAACGGATCGTCTGAGCAGGTACGGTTACCCCAGAATTTGAAACCGTCGTTGCGAATCAGCGTGGTGACGCCTGCCTGGTTAAGCAGGTTCGCATCGGTAGCCTGTTCCTGCAGATCCCAGGAAACAGAAGCGCTTACGCCCGTAACGCCGTTGACACCAACGTTTGACAGGGTTTTATGCCAGCCCATGGTCTGGTCGATTTTGGCGCGCAGGCCAAGCGCGCGGGCGGTTGCCCAGGCCGTTGTCGTTGCGTTCGTGGTGGTATCCCATGCCAGAAAATCAGGATGGATAACCATCAGCTCGCGCTGGCTGAAGTTTTTGCGGTAGTTGATCGCTTCAGAGATGGTTTTACATCCCCATGCGCTGACATAGCCGAACGCGCGCAGGCTCTGGCACATGGCGGCCAGTGCGGTCGCCACTTCCTGAGAGTCCAGCCCCGGCACGCCGAGAATACGCGGCTTAACGCCGGTCACCGTTTTCGCCGTGAGAAGCGCCTTCAGGCCGGTATATTTACCGTTTTCATCGGTAGTACCGATGATGTTGGAAACGGTCTGCTTACGCGCCTCTTCCGGGGTTTCAGCGGTGCCTTCGGCCACGCGAACAACAACGACAACCGGTTTGCACTGATCGGCGATCGCCTGCAGAGAAGCGGACAGCGTCCCCGCCTTGCCGGCTTTCGCAATCGCGTTTTGCACGTTGGTAATGAGCACGGGCTCGTTTAAAGGAAATGTCTTGTCGTCAGCATCGCTGGCCGTACAGACCATGCCGATGATTGCCGTCGAGACGGTGGAAATGGTGCGGGTGCCATCGTTGATTTCGATAACTTCCACGCCGTGGTGAAAATCACTCATCCGTTTAACTCCTTGGTTAGTTGGTGAGTGATATTGTCGCGGCTGGGCTTGCTATGAGCTAACCATCCCTGTCCAGCGGACGCTGGCACAACGATTGTCCGACTATCGCGGCGGGGAATTTTTTATAAAGCGTGGAAATACCCACATCAAAAATTAACGCAACGCGCTGTCGGGATTCCCCGGCAGCAATGAGCCTGCCAGCCTGAGCCCATTCCTCCCGCGTCAATTTAGGGCGTCTGCCACCAATTCGTCCCTGTTCCCGCGCTGCGGCCAGCCCGGCGCACGTCCTCTCGACAATGAGTTCACGCTCCATTTCAGCAAGCGCCCCCATGATATGGAAGAAGAAACGCCCCATTGGCGTTGAGGTATCAATGCTATCAGTCAAACTGCGGAAATTAATGCTCCGCTGGCGGAGTTCCTCGGTCATTGAAACAAGGTGGCGCATACTGCGCCCGAGACGATCGAGTTTCCATACAACGAGAGTATCACCTGCATTAAGTTGCCTGAGGGCACGATTGAGTCCCGGTCGGTTTGTCGATTTACCGCTGATTTTATCTTCAAAAATTAGCTCACATCCTGAACGCAACAGCGCGTCACGCTGTAAGGCGGTGTTTTGTTCATTTGTTGACACGCGTATGTATCCAATAAGCATGGTATTTCCCTTCGTCAAAACCGGAAATCATGCCAGTTAATTGATAAACACGCATTTTCGAAAACCTTGGTTTAGGAGAAG
>NZ_JAWNFK010000021.1:0-32728 GCF_034107965.1 Enterobacter sp. 61D5 | reverse complement strand
CTTATTAAGTGATTATTACTAATTAGTAATACTACTGAGCATCAAATCAATTAACCAGACTTAATATGATTAATATTACTAAAGCCAGATAGTCATGTCATTCGAAAACTCTGGAGAGCAATACGCTCAAATCATTAATTACTCTCTCATAATATCCACACTGAACAATAGATATCACTCAGTAACCCATATCTGTGTGATTATCTCAGGAGACGGCAGTGAAACCCGTAAAGCCAAGAGTAAGAATAAATACCCTGTATGGGGAAAGTGACGGCTATCAGCAAAAGCGGATAAAGCAAACCCTGACAAAAGCACTAAACGCACATCCAAGAACAGCGCTGATACGCTTTGATCTGCGTTTCCCCCTAGGAAATGTAGTTTATAGAGATGATACGGAGGTGATCACCCGGTTCTTTAAATCACTGAATGAAAAGTTTCCGGTATATCTGAAGAAAAGAGCGGAGCGTGGTGTGAGGGTCCATAACTCCGAACTGAGGTACCTTTGGGTGAGGGAGTTCAATAAAGTCGGGGGAAAGCATTATCATATTTGTCTTCTCGTTAACCTGGATACAGTCTGCTATGTGAAAGCCTTCGAAACAGATAGCGGTAGTTTTTATACCATGGTTGCTGATGCCTGGTTAAGCGCCACAGGGCTGGATAATATCCGGTATCGTCGCCTGGTTCATATCCCGAGGAATCCAGTATATAAACTCTATAAAAGCGGCCTTGAAGAGTCCGGAATGGATGATTTCTATGAGACTATTGCAGAGAGAATCGATTATCTGATTAAGAACAGACAGAAACAAAGTGGAGATGGGGCTCGTAACTTCGGCTGCAGTCAGAAGTGAATGGAAATATAGTGGAGATCTATTTGTAAATTATTAAACTAAATAAGTCTAATGCAAGCTAATTCTGGTCTGAGGTATTTTCAAAATTAAAAGCAGAATGTAAGTTGCTCCTGACGCTATTTGTGTCGATATTTTGTTCAGGAGTTTTTATGTATAACACAATTGCTAACAATGAATATCCCTCACAACATTTTCCCAAGGGTCTTAGAGACGTTGCACAGGATATCACTGACATAACGCAGGCCCCTGTCGAGTTGATCATGGGTACATGTCTGAGTGCTATGTCACTGGCATCTCAGGCACTGGTGACCTTTCAGCATAAGGATGGAAGAAGAAGCCCTGTCTCTTTGTATAACGTGATTATCGCAGAATCAGGGGAACGAAAAACGGCAGTTTTCAACCTGGTAATGAAACCCATACTGGAGTTTGAAAAACAGGCACTGAAAGCCTACTCCGAAAAGGTCAGGGTGTACGAGGCGGACTTACTGGCCTGGCAGGAAATCAATAAATCGATACTTAGCATCATCAGAAAGAATGAAAAAAAAGGAGTGGACAGTACCCGTGAGCGGGAAAGACTACGGGAACATTATCTTGAAAAACCGGAATCACCCAGGTTACCTAAGCTGATTTACAACGACGCAACGCATGAAGCCATCGTCAAAGGACTGTCAGAAAACATTGGTTCCGCCGGGCTGGTATCTGATGAAGGTGGTGGTGTGCTAAACGGAAGGGCGATGAACAACTCCCCTTTATTTAATCAATTGTGGGATGGTGTTCCCTTCGACGTGGAGCGAAAAAACCACCGTCTGGTGATTGATGACAGTCGTTTTATCATTCTTATCCTGACGCAGTTAAATGAGTTGAACAGCTTTATCAAAAAGCGGGGTGAACGGGCAATGGGTAATGGTTTTTTTGCCAGATGCCTGTGGTCAGTGACTACAACAACGCAGGGGATGCGTCAGACATCCTCAGAAGCGAAATGCGATGGTCAGTATCTGGAAGAATTCCATCAACGAATAAGTGAGTTACTGGAGTTAACTATCAGCAACGTATCGCCGAAGATACTTCGTTTTTCTCCTGATGCTGAAAAATTGTTTTCTGAATTTCAGCGTGAAGTTGAAAATCAGATCGTGGCAGATAAAAGCAAGCATAATGCCCTGGCCGGAATACTCTCTAAAGTGCCGGAGAATACAGCCAGACTGGCAGCGCTGATTCATTTCTTTCTTAAAATGGAAGGTGATGAAATAGAGCGTATAGTACTGGAAAATATTATCCCTGTTATTAAGTATTATTATATCCAGGTGGTTAAGGTGTTGACGGTACGGATGGACAAAGGTGAAGAGGATGCCAGGATCCTCTATCAATGGCTATTGCAGGGGCCATTAAACCAAACAGGTATATGTATCGAAGTGGCTAAAACACAGGTCAGGCGTTACGCTCCGTACCAGCTCAGGGATGGTGCACGTCTGAACCGGGCTCTGAAGCTACTTGAGGAACATGGGAATATTTCTATGTTTAAGATCAGGAATACAAACGGGAGTATTCAGCAACTCATCAGGATTCACCGGTAGTTGATTTTTTAATGAATGACTGGCTGCTGTTTCCTGCTACCAGTAGCAGGAAACAGCAGGGATACTTCCGTATTAATATGTGCATGTAACCGTTCTTACTCTCGCACAAACTTCGTCGGTGGTACAGGTAAGAGGTTACAGACAAAAATTCCAGCAGGGTATCTTTCGTGGGGCGCAAGTATCAACAAAAGGATGGGGGGTCATTGATGGTGTCAACAGGTAACAGTACTTGCCACATAACAGGCTCGTTTTTGCTGATTATAATGCAGCGTTGACTTGTCTGATTAATTTGAATTAAATCAAAGATCCCTGATGCTTATGCGCCAGGGATCCCTGTTTTCAGTGTACATTATGAAGGTTGCGGGATGATAACCAGTGATCTAAATCAGACTCGCGCCAGCCGACAGATTTTTGGCCCAGTCTGACCGGTCTGGGGAATGTTGGATCGTAACGGGGAGATCTCGGGTTCATCCAGTCGTAAACAGTGGAGCGGGCGATACCGATTCTCTTCAGAACACCGGGCAAACGAAGGATGGTAATTGGTTGTGTAGTCATAATGAATTCTCGCTGTAGTTCAGGGGATGTGCAGAAGGTACAGCAGCATGACTTTTGTGAAAATCCATGTGCCTTAAGTATTTTTTTAATGTAGGCACTTCACATTCACTTTTTGGTAATCGCATGAAAAATAATGAATTTAATTTTTTGGTCGAAGTGTTAAGCAAGAAGTATGATGAACGTTCAAAGGCGGTGGCAGCTTCCGGGTATATCTCTGAATCAACCCTGGAAGAGTATCGTAAAGATGCTGAAAGAGTTGTTGAGGATTATGTAAATGGGCTATATATCAGTAATAACGGAAAGCGAACAAACTCTGACGGCGCGTATATCAATGAAAAACGTGAGCTTGTAAATTATGAGGGAAAGAGAATCAATAAAGATGGGGAACTTATAGACAATGACGGAGAGATTAAAGAAGATAAGCGAGTCCATCGACGTACTTTTAAGAATACAGTGATTAGTTTTACCCAACTTAAAATGGATAACTATGTTAGTGATAACAGAAGAAAACTAACATTCCAAGATTTGTTTAAAAAAAACTTTGACCTTAAAAACATAGATGTCGATATTTACTTGCGCCTGGCTTTAATATGCCATGGGTGGGGGATGTATAAAAGTCATTCTGCTGAGGAGAAAGAACAGTCTGTTTGTCTCAAATATTTATTTGATGCTCTGGAACTCATGAATATGTGGATGGGTGGGTGTGATGTTCTGATGATACATGAAGAAATAGAGAAAAAGAAAGAAAACTTAACCAGGGCCGCACAATCTGGCGGGAAAAGTCGGGCAGGAAATTATGCACCGCTAAAATTGAAGATTGTTGAACTCCTTAAAGAAAAGATGCCGGAAGGTGGCTGGAAAAGTAAAACATCGGCTATTGATTCTCTTGAAAATGATATTAATAAATTTATGGACGATGAACAGCGTAAACTGGACTCAGTCAGTAAAGGGAGAAGGCTAAAGTATTACGCGCCCTGGGAACAAATGCGCAGAAGGATTTATGACTGGTCAAGAAATGATAAGGTGATCAAAGCCGCGTTTGACACTGTTGTGACGAAATAAAAATGATAATGCCTGTTAATATAATTTCTTATGAAGGGGTTACCCAACAAGGCGCAACTCCTTATTACCACCATCAATAATGCTTCTGCTATCTGCTGTTTTAATAAAATCAGCCCACCACTGCATCATTGGGCGACGTTGTTCAATATAATCACTACGGTTATAGGCGCGACGTACCTCGTTTTTATCTACATGTGCAAGTGCGGCTTCAATAACATCTGGGGGAAATCCTTGTTCATTGAGGGCGGTGCTGGCTATAGAACGCAATCCATGTGAGACGAGCATACCACTAAATCCGGCACGTTTGAGCGCAGCATTTACCGTTTGACTGTTCATAGGCTTACTTGGCTTTATACGACTGGGGAAGATAAACTCCCGGTTTCCGCTAAGTGACTTCATCATTTCCAGAATAGAGAGAGCCTCATCTGATAGTGGAACCGTATGGTCCCGGTTCATCTTCATTCGAGCTGCAGGAATTTTCCATTCGTTAGCATCAAAATCGATCTCATCCCATCTAGCCTCAGCAGCTTCGGCAGGGCGGGTAATGGTGAGAAGCTGCCACATGAACAGGCATCGTGTGGACAGGCTGATACTTGCCGTACGCATAGTCTGCATTAGCTGTGGAAGTTGATCCGGGCGGATGCTGGGCATGTTTTTCTTTTGCGGTTTCTCGAATGCTTTCCCGATGTTTACGCTGGGAACCGCATCAATCAGACCTGTGTTCTGCGCATAAATCATGACTTCGTTAATACGCTGACAAAGGCGTCGGACTGTCTCTAATGCGCCTCTGGCCTGAACCGGCTGCACTGCTTTAACCAGAGTATGAGCCTTAATCTCAGTGACACTGATATCACCGATTACTGGAAAAATATCTCTCTCAAGTGAGCGCCAGATATCGTCGGCATAGTCTTCTGTTACGCAGGCTTTCTTCACATTCCACCAACGCTCGGCAACTACCAGGAAAGTGTTGGTTTTAGCCTCTTGAGAATTTCTTAACTGTTCTTTCTGATGTTCCTGAGGATCAATGTCTTTCGCCAACAAAACTCGAGATTCAGCTCTGAGTTTACGCGCATCAGAAAGTGAGACGGCAGGGTAGGCACCAAAGCTCTGTTTGGTTCGCTGCTTGGTTAGAGGTCTATAGTAACGGAATTGCCAGAGCTTACTACCACTGGACTTGATTAACAGAGTAAGTCCGTCACCATCATACAACTGGTAATCGGCATCTTTAGGTTTGGCGGCTTTGATTTCCGTATCGGTTAACGGCTTGGTTTTTCTTGCCATGGGGAGTCTCCATGAGTTTAGGCCCAACGAAAACAATAGAGCATTTCGTTGGGCCTATCAATGGGCCTAAAAGGTTCGGATTTAATTAGTTAGCATCAGACTTCGCGGGACAAATTGCAGACACAAAAAAGCCCGCAGGGCTTGCGCCGTGCGGGCTCTTAGGACTTCATCGGATGACTCTGGTAATCACCGATGGAGAATTTTGGTGGAGCTGGCGGGAGTTGAACCCGCGTCCGAAATTTCTACATCCTCGGTACTACATGCTTAGTTTGTCTTTACATTCGCACGCCAGCTGCGGACAGACACGCCACTAACGAACTAGCCTGATTAGTTTTAACGCTTCAACCCCAGGCAGGGCTTCCACGCGATCTCTTTTGGGTTTGACCTCTCTTTGATCCCCGTCTTAAGAGCGGAAGCTAGGGAGAGAGGGCTCAGAGCAGGTTATTAAGCTGCTAAAGCGTAGTTTTCGTCGTTTGCGACTATTTTTTTGCGGCTTTTAACGAGGCAAACCGCCCCTCGGCATGCACCTTGGGTTTCGCAAATCCCGTCGAATCCAGAATCAGCCCCAATAGTGTTGAGCTAAGTATACCAGATTTCACTTCCTGGATACCAGCCCGGAACGCTAACTTATTGAATAGTACAATAAGTGTGCAGAATCAACGTCCTGCGTTTTTCATGATGCGCGCTTTATCCAACTGCCACTCGCGCTCTTTCAGGTCAGTACGTTTGTCGTGCTGTTTTTTACCCTTCGCGACGCCAACTTTCACTTTGCACCAGGCGTTTTTCCAGTAAAGCGACAGGGCGACCACGGTGAAACCTTCACGGTTAATGCGTCCGTAGAGGGATTCCAGCTCACGCTTGTTCAGCAGCAGCTTGCGGGTGCGCGTTGGGTCACACACGTAGTGCGAGGAGGCGACGGTCAGCGGCGTAAAGTTCGCGCCGAACAGGAAGGCTTCGCCATCTTTCAGGATCACGTAACTATCGCCGATGTTGGCTTTCCCGGCGCGAAGCGATTTTACTTCCCAGCCCTGCAACGCAAGGCCAGCTTCGAATTCTTCTTCAATGAAATACTCGTGGCGAGCACGCTTGTTGAGCGCAATGGTCGCCGAGCCTGGTTTATGTGCTTTTTTCTTCGTCATAAGTGTCGTAAAGCCGTCGGTAATCTGATTTCAAAAAGTCACCTCATTGCGTCCTGTGAGGTCTAACGCGCTATCTTAGCACGAGATGAGGCTTAGCGTTTTTTTAACAGGTGATAAATGTTATTATTTGTCCGTTGTGTGACCATGGGAAATGCTATGCCTCAGATTAGCCGTACTGCGCTTGTGCCTTACAGCGCGGAACAAATGTATCAGTTAGTGAACGATGTTCAGTCTTATCCAGAATTTATTCCGGGATGCACTGGGAGCCGCGTTCTGGAGTCCGGCCCGACGCAGATGACCGCGGCGGTGGATGTCTCCAAAGCGGGGATCAGCAAGACGTTCACCACCCGCAATACGCTGACCAGCAATCAGAGTATTTTGATGCATCTGGTGGATGGTCCGTTTAAAACCCTTATGGGGGGCTGGAAGTTTACGCCGCTGAGCGCTGACGCCTGTCGCATCGAGTTCCAGCTGGACTTTGAATTTACCAATAAGCTGATTGAGCTGGCGTTTGGCCGCATCTTTAAAGAGCTGGCTTCCAATATGGTTCAGGCGTTCACCACCCGCGCC
Organism: Enterobacter sp. 61D5; assembly: GCF_034107965.1. Classification (NCBI taxonomy): domain Bacteria; kingdom Pseudomonadati; phylum Pseudomonadota; class Gammaproteobacteria; order Enterobacterales; family Enterobacteriaceae; genus Enterobacter; species Enterobacter sp. 61D5. Next base: position 25,702 of record NZ_JAWNFK010000021.1, on the reverse strand, counting down.
AAAGAGGTCTACAGTGTTGCATAAGATTGCTGTAGAAGTGGTTTACGCGCTGCCGGAGAAGCAGTATCTGCAGCGCGTGACGCTGGAAGAGGGGGCAACCGTTGAGGCGGCTATCCGCGCGTCCGGCATCCTCGAACTTCGCAGCGATATCGACCTGGCGAAAAATAAGGTCGGGATTTATAGCCGTCCGGTGAAGCTGGGTGATGTGCTGAAAGAGGGCGACCGGGTTGAGATTTATCGCCCGCTGATTGCTGACCCGAAAGAGCTGCGACGTCAGCGTGCGGAGAAATCGGGTAAGTAGTGTGTTTTCCCCTCACCCTGACCCTCTCCCCAAAGGGGCGAGGGGATAAAAGAAAAACAAAAAAGGTGCTCAATGAGCACCTTTTTGCATTTCTGACTTCTGATTATTTGGTCAGGGCAGGCTTGTTGTCGATATTTGTCAACACACCGGCGCTGCTGAAGGTCAGCGTCAGGGTCTGCTGGGTCGCATCTTCGTGGCCCGGCTTCTGACGGAATACATAGAACCAGGTGTTAGTGCCGAACGGATCGGACATCATCGGGGTTCCCAGTGCATAAGCGACCTGCTGTTGTGTCATCCCCACACGGATTTTGGACACATCGTTAGGGGTAAGGTAGTTCCCCTGGTTGATGTCAGGACGGTAAACCACTTTCTCCAGAGTGGAACAGCCTGCGGTCAACATCAGAAGAACCGCTGCGGCAGCGGTCAGCATTTTACAACGCATAGTGATTTGATTCCTTTTCGGGCCCGAGCAGAACGCGGCTCATATGTAATATGCCGATGATAATAGACCTTGCCCCACTTTGAAACCGGTCTGGCGGCGTTTTTGTTGTTCTGTATGACTCTGAGATCCCGAAAAAGTTTATGCCGCCAGCAGTTCTTTCGCGTTCGCAAGCGTGTTACGTGTGACTTCGCTGCCGCCGAGCAGGCGTGCCAGCTCCTGCAGACGCGCACGTTTATCTAGCGGCTTCATGTGCGTTTCGGTCATTTCGCCGTCGGTTTCTTTGCTGACGATAAAGTGATGATGACCACAGCCCGCGACCTGCGGCAGGTGAGTCACACACATCACCTGCGTTGATTCGCCTAGCTGGCGCAGCAGTTTGCCTACCACCGCCGCCGTTGGGCCGCTGATGCCGACATCCACTTCATCGAAAATCAGCGCCGGGGTTTCCATTTTACGCGCGGTAATCACCTGAATCGCCAGTGCAATACGCGACAGTTCACCGCCGGATGCCACTTTGGAGATGGCCTGCAGCGGCTGCCCCGGGTTGGTAGTGACGCGGAACTCGATGCGGTCCGCACCTTCTGCCGTCAGGTGGTTCTCTTCAAAGCGAACATCGATGGTGAAGATACCGTGCGGCATCGCCAGCGTGTGCATGCTGTCGGTGATGTGCTGGCTGAGCTCCTGAGCGTAATGCTGACGGATTTCATGCAGCTTTTGCGCTGTCGCCAGCGCCTGTTCATGATGCAGGTTCACCGCGAGAGAGAGGGTCTCCTGCGAGTCAGCCTGATCGTCAAGCTGCTGCTGTTCTTCCAGCAGAGACTGATAGAATCCTGGCAGCTCTTCCGGCGTGACGTGGTGCTTGCGCGCCAGTGAAATTTGACGGGAAATGCGCTGCTCCAGCTCAAACAGACGGTTCGGGTCGAGATCCAGACGTTCACAGTAGTGGCGCAGTTCGTCACTGGCTTCGGAGATCTGAATCGCCGCTTCTTCCAGCATATCCAGGACGCCTGAAAGCTTGCTGTCCATGCCGACCAGTTCGGTAATGAGCTGGCGGACGTTATACAGCTGGCTCTGCAGGTTCACGTCTTCGCCATCCGTCAGCATGTTGAGCGCATTCTGGCTGGTTGAGAGCAGGTGACCGCTGTTCGCCAGGCGCTTGTACTCTTCGTCTATTTGCTCAAACTCACCCGGCTGCGGGTTGAATTCGTTTAGCTCTTTAAGCTGGTACGCCAGCAGCTCCGCACGTGCGGCGCGCTCCTGGCTTTGCTGCTGATGCTGGGCAAGTTCACGGCAGCTCTGATGCCACTGGCGATAGTGTTCCGCCATAAGCTGAGTAAGCGCGTACTCACCCGCGTAGCCATCGAGCAGCGCTTTCTGCTGTTCAGGTTTGACGAGTTGCTGATGCGCGTGCTGACCGTGGATCTGGATAAGCAGCTGGCCGAGTTCGCGAAGCTGGGAGAGCGGGACCGCCGTGCCGTTGATAAAGCCACGTGAACGACCGTCGCTGCTGATCACGCGGCGAAGTAAACACTCACGTCCATCTTCAAGCTGGTTCTGTTCCAGCCAGCGCTGGGCGGCAGGGGTGTCTTTCAGGGAGAAACGGGCGCACAGGTCGGCACGGTTTGCGCCCATGCGCACCATATCGCCTTCTGCGCGGCCGCCAAGGCACAAGCCGAGGGCATCAATGGCAATGGATTTACCTGCACCGGTTTCCCCGGTGATCGCCGTCATGCCGCTGTGGAAATCGATCTCAAGCTCACGAACAATGGCAAAGTTGCTGATGGTCAGTTGTGCCAGCATAATTGTTTTCCTGTATGAAAAACCATGACTGTGTTTTCATACAGTATAAACTGGTTTTTTATACAGTAAAGTACTGGATGCAAAATCAGAACAATTTTTTTGACCAGCCAAGCTTCGAGCTTAATGTGTTGAAATAGCTGTAATCTTTTGGGTGAATCAGATTCAGATGATAATCACACCGACGAATAAGGACATCTTCACCTTCCTGGATCGGCAGCGCTATCTGGCTGTCGCAGCTGATCTCCAGGTCGTTACGGCGGTGCGAGAAGCGCAGACGTATCGTGCTGTCGCCGTTGATGACCAGCGGGCGGGCGGAGAGCGTGTGCGGAAACATCGGCACAAGGGTGATGGCATCCAGCGAAGGCGTCAGGATCGGGCCGCCGGCAGAAAGCGAGTAGGCAGTTGAGCCGGTCGGAGTGGAGATAATCAGCCCGTCGGAACGCTGGGAGAAGGCAAAGATTTCGTCAATATAGACTTCGAACTCGATCATGTGCGCCACTTTTCCGGGGTGAAGAACCACCTCGTTAATCGCGGTACTGATGCGCTTCTGGCAGTCCTGCTGGCACACCTGCGCTTCCAGTAAAAAGCGTTTCTCACTGATATAGTGGCCTTCCAGCACGTCGGCCAGCTGCTGCTGCGCATTGTCCGGGTCGAGATCGGTCAAAAAGCCGAGATTGCCACGGTTGATGCCGATGACCTTAATGTCATAACGCGCCAGCGTGCGGGCCGCGCCGAGCATGTTGCCGTCGCCGCCCACCACCACGGCGAGATCGGCCTGTTGGCCAATTTCCGCCAGCGTGCCGGTTTTGACGCTCTTCAGCTGCAGCTCCTGCGCAATTTGCTGCTCGACCATCACTTCATAGCCTTTGCTACACAACCAGCGATACAACATTTCATGTGTCGTTAGTGCGGTAGGGTGACGCGGATGCCCGACGATCCCAATACACCTGAAATGATTATTCATTTTCTGGAGGTCCTTGTGCCTGATGAATGATGACAATCTGTCTTGTTCCCTTGAATCCCGGAAACTGATCCCCATAATAAGCGAAGTTAGCGAGATGAATGCAGAAAAACGCGGAGAAATTCATGAGTAGTAAAGAACAGAAAACGCCTGAGGGGCAAGCCCCTGAAGAAATTATCACGGAACAGCACGATGAAGTTGAGGCTGTAGAGCCAGACGCATCTGCTGAGCAGGTGGACCCGCGCGATGAAAAAATTGCGAATCTGGAAGCCCAGCTGGTAGAAGCACAGAATCGCGAACGCGATGGTGTTCTGCGCATCAAGGCGGAAATGGAAAACCTGCGTCGTCGTACCGAGCAGGACGTTGAGAAGGCGCATAAATTTGCGCTGGAGAAGTTCGTCAACGAACTGCTGCCGGTAATTGATAGCTTCGATCGCGCGCTGGAAGTGGCTGACAAAGCGAATCCGGACAACGCGGCAATGATCGAAGGTATCGAACTGACGCTGAAGTCCATGCTCGACGTGGTGCGTAAGTTTGGGGTGGAAGTGATTGCCGATACCGACGTACCGCTGGATCCAAACGTCCACCAGGCGATTGCAATGGTGGAGTCAGAAGAGGTGGAAGCCGGTAAAGTGCTGGGCGTGATGCAGAAAGGTTACACCCTGAACGGCCGTACCATTCGCGCTGCGATGGTGACCGTGGCGAAAGCGAAAGCGTAATTTGCCATTCGTAGTGCCGGGTGGCGGTTTCGCCTTACCCGGCCTACAACCTTACTCAGCGATACTTTCGCGTAGGGGTTTTACGGGCAGGACTTTCACCTGCTTAATCATGTTGTCCTGCACGTCCAGGATATCAATATCGTACTGCTCAATGCGCACCCGCGTGCCCGCCGCCGGGATTTCCTCCAGCGCTTCCAGAATCATCCCGTTAATCGTGCGAGCCTCATCTTCCGGTAAATGCCAGTTAAAGGCTTTATTGAGTTCGCGAATGTTCGCGCTTCCGTCAATCAGCACCGAGCCGTCGTTTTGCGGGGTGACCTCTTCCGCGAGGGAAGGTGACATTGACGTGGTAAAGTCCCCTACAATCTCTTCCAGAATATCTTCGACCGTCACCAGCCCCTGAATATCGCCGTACTCATTGACCACCAGGCCGACCTTCTTCTTGTTGCGCTGGAATTTCACCAGCTGCGTGCTGAGCGGGGTTCCTTCCGGCACGTAGTAAATCTCGTCGGCGGCGCGCAGCATCACCTCTTTGGTGAACTCTTTTTTCTCGGTCATCAGACGGTAGGCTTCGCGCACGCGCAGCATGCTGATGGCGTCATCCAGCGAGTCGCGATACAGCACAATGCGCCCATGCGGGGAGTGCGTCAGCTGGCGAACGATGGCTTTCCAGTCGTCATTGATGTCAATACCGACGATTTCGTTACGCGGCACCATGATGTCATTTACGCTCACCTTTTCCAGATCCAGCACCGACAGGAGCATGTCCTGATTTCGTCGGGAGATCTGCGAGCGGGATTCATGCACGATGGTGCGCAGCTCCTCTTTGCTGAGCGCGCTGCTGATGGTGACATCGGCTTTGATCCCCACCATCCGCATCAGGACGCGCGTCACCATGTTCAGAAGCCAGACCAGCGGCATCATCAGGATCAGAAGCGGTGCCAGCAGGAAGCTGCTCGGGTAGGCGACTTTCTCAGGGTAAAGCGCGGCGATGGTTTTCGGCAGCACTTCGGCAAACACCAGCACCACGAACGTCAGCACGCCGGTGGCAATTGCCACCCCGGCGTTGCCGTACAGGCGCATCCCAACGATGGTGCCGAGGGCTGAGGCCAGAATGTTGACGAGGTTGTTGCCGATGAGCACCAGGCTTATCAGGCGATCCGGCTTGCGGAGCAGTTTTTCAACGCGACGGGCGGCACGGTTACCCTGTTTAGCACGATGACGTAACCGGTAGCGGTTTAAGGTCATCATGCCGGTTTCCGAGCCGGAGAAATAAGCGGATATGACCACCATGACGATCAGGATAACGATCAGCGTGGTGGTAGAGATGTGTTCCAGGGGGAACTCCTTTTGTTACTTAGCCAGCAAATTGCTGTATGAAGCGGCTGCCAAAATAGGCAAGGGTGAGAATCCCCGCACCCGCGACGTTGAACCAGACCACGCGACGACCGCGCCAGCCTTCATGATAATGGCCCCATAACAGGACAATATAGACAAACCACGCGATGATGGAGAGCACTGCTTTATCGATATTCTCCACGCTGAACAGGTTCTTCATGTAAAACAGGCCCGTGCAGAGCGTCAGCGTCAGCAGCACCACGCCCACCTGGGTGATGTGGAACATCTTACGCTCAATGACCATCAGCGGCGGCATCTCATGGTTAAACGCCAGCTTTTTGTTTTTCAGCTGATAGTCAATCCAGGCGAGCTGCATGGCGTAAAGCGCGGCGATGATCAGCGTCGCGTAGGCAAAGAGCGACAGGCCGATATGCACCAGCATCCCCGGAGTGGCCTCCAGATGCGTAATGAATTCATTAGGCATAAAGGTGGCGAGAGCCAGATTGATCAGCGCGAAGGTATAGACAATCGGCAGCAGCAGCCAGCCGCGATTTTTAGACGCGACGATGGTCATTACCGTACAGATCATCAGGCTGACCAGCGAGCCGACGTTGAGGACGCTCAGGTTTTGCACACTGCCGTCGCCGGGAATGATGCGTGATTCCAGCGCAAACGCGTGGCTAATCAGTGCGATTACCGCGGAAAGAATAGCCATGCGCCGCCAGCCGCTGTTTTTTTGCAGCAGGCCGGGAACGATCAGCGCGAGGCTGACAGAGTAGGCAACAAGGGCGATCAGTGCGAAAACAGGCATATAGGCATCGACAGTTGTCTTAATAAGAAAGAGAAGCAGTATAACGTTACGTGACGCCTGCTCCAACCGTTGCATAACAACAAAGGCGCCTTCATGTTATACTCCGGCGAAATTCTGTGTATGTGTCGCCCATGGCGGCCCAACGTTTCTACTCAGGCGAGAGACAATGTTTGATAATTTAACCGATCGTTTGTCGCGCACGCTGCGCAACATCAGCGGCCGCGGACGCCTTACTGAAGAGAACATCAAGGAAACGCTGCGCGAAGTGCGCATGGCGCTGCTGGAAGCAGACGTCGCGTTGCCGGTTGTTCGTGATTTTATCAACCGCGTAAAAGAGAAGGCGGTTGGTCATGAAGTTAACAAGAGCCTGACCCCGGGCCAGGAATTCGTCAAAATCGTTCGTAATGAACTGGTTTCGGCGATGGGCGAAGAGAACCAGGTGCTTAACCTGGCGGCTCAGCCGCCGGCCGTGGTGCTGATGGCGGGCCTGCAGGGTGCAGGTAAAACGACCAGCGTCGGTAAGCTGGGTAAATTCCTGCGTGAAAAGCACAAGAAGAAAGTGCTGGTGGTCTCTGCGGATGTCTATCGCCCGGCGGCGATCAAACAGCTGGAAACTCTGGCCGAGCAGGTCGGGGTAGATTTCTTCCCGTCCGACGTGGCGCAGAAGCCTGTCGACATCGTTAACGCGGCGCTGAAAGAAGCGAAGCTGAAATTCTACGATGTGCTGCTGGTGGATACCGCCGGTCGTCTGCACGTTGACGAAGCGATGATGGACGAGATCAAGCAGGTACATGCCTCTATCAACCCGGTAGAGACCCTGTTCGTTGTCGACGCCATGACCGGTCAGGATGCGGCGAATACCGCGAAAGCGTTTAACGAAGCGCTGCCGTTAACCGGCGTGGTGCTGACCAAAGTGGACGGTGACGCCCGCGGCGGTGCGGCGCTCTCCATTCGTCACATCACCGGTAAGCCGATTAAATTCCTCGGCGTGGGCGAGAAAACTGAAGCGCTCGAGCCGTTCCATCCGGATCGTATTGCCTCCCGTATCCTCGGCATGGGCGACGTGCTGTCGCTGATCGAAGATATCGAGAGCAAGGTTGACCGCGCGCAGGCCGAGAAGCTGGCCAGCAAGCTGAAAAAAGGTGACGGTTTCGATCTTACCGACTTCCTTGAGCAGCTGCGTCAGATGAAAAACATGGGCGGCATGGCCAGCCTGATGGGCAAACTGCCGGGCATGGGCCAGATCCCTGACAACGTGAAAGCGCAGATGGATGACAAGGTGCTGGTGCGTATGGAGGCGATCATCAACTCGATGACCCTCAAAGAGCGCGCTAACCCGGATATCATCAAAGGTTCCCGTAAACGCCGTATCGCAGCCGGTTGCGGCATGCAGGTGCAGGACGTTAACCGCCTTCTGAAACAGTTCGACGACATGCAGCGCATGATGAAGAAAATGAAGAAAGGCGGCATGGCGAAGATGATGCGCGGCATGAAAGGCATGATGCCCCCCGGTTTTCCAGGGCGTTAATCGCTTTTGAGATTGCTTTTTGCCCGAAAATGAGTAAAATTTTCGGGCTTTTAATATGACACCCGGGCTCCGTTCCTCGATGGGGCCCGGTTGTTTTATTCACACAAGAGGATGTTATGGTAACTATTCGTTTAGCTCGTCACGGCGCTAAAAAGCGTCCGTTCTACCAGGTTGTTGTGACTGACAGCCGTAATGCACGCAACGGTCGCTTCATCGAGCGCGTTGGTTTCTTCAACCCACTGGCCGCTGGCGCAGAAGAAGAAACTCGTCTGGATCTGGATCGTATCGCTCACTGGGTTGGCCAGGGCGCTACTGTTTCCGATCGCGTTGCTACGCTGATCAAAGCAGCAAACAAAGCAGCTTAATCTGTCACGGTGGTCATGATGAGCAATAAAGCACCTGTTGAACCGATCGTATTGGGAAAAATGGGTTCTTGCTACGGTATCCGTGGTTGGCTCAGAGTGTTTTCCTCCACTGAAGACGCTGATAGCATTTTTGATTACCAGCCCTGGTTTATCCAGAAAGGCGGTAAGTGGGAAGAGGTCGAGCTGGAAAGCTGGCGTCACCACAATCAGGACATCATCATCAAGCTGAAAGGCGTTGACGATCGTGATGCTGCGAATGCGCTGACTAATTGTGAAATTGTCGTGGATTCGTCGCAGTTGCCACAGCTGGAAGAGGGCGACTACTACTGGAAAGACCTTATGGGTTGCCAGGTAGTCACTACCGAAGGCTACAGCCTGGGGAAAGTCATCGATATGATGGAAACCGGGTCAAATGACGTTCTCGTCATTAAGGCAAACCTGAAAGATGCATTTGGCATCAAGGAGCGGTTGGTTCCGTTCCTCGATGGACAGGTTATCAAGAAAGTCGATCTCACTACTCAAACCATTGAAGTAGATTGGGATCCTGGTTTTTAAATTCTCCGGATAAACGGTAAAAGACGGCGCTATGTGGATTGGCATAATTAGCCTGTTTCCTGAAATGTTCCGCGCGATTACCGATTACGGGGTAACTGGCCGGGCAGTAAAGAATGGCCTGCTGAGCATCCAGAGCTGGAGTCCTCGTGACTTTACTCATGACCGGCACCGTACCGTGGACGATCGTCCTTACGGCGGCGGACCGGGGATGCTAATGATGGTGCAACCCTTACGGGACGCCATTCACACAGCAAAAGCCGCGGCAGGTGAAGGCGCAAAGGTGATTTATCTGTCACCTCAGGGACGCAAGCTTGATCAAGCGGGCGTGAGCGAACTGGCGACGAATCAAAAGCTGATTCTGGTCTGTGGGCGCTACGAAGGGATAGATGAGCGCGTAATTCAAACCGAGATTGACGAAGAATGGTCTATCGGCGATTACGTTCTCAGCGGTGGTGAGTTACCCGCAATGACGCTGATTGACTCCGTCGCCCGGTTCATTCCGGGGGTTCTGGGCCATGAAGCTTCGGCAACGGAAGATTCCTTTGCCGATGGGTTGCTGGACTGTCCACACTACACTCGTCCTGAAGTGTTAGAAGGGATGGAAGTACCGGCGGTGTTACTGTCTGGAAACCATGCCGAGATACGTCGCTGGCGTTTGAAGCAGTCGCTGGGCCGAACCTGGCTTAGAAGACCTGAACTTCTGGAAAACCTGGCTCTGACTGAAGAGCAAGCAAAGTTGCTGGCCGAGTTCAAAACAGAACACGCGCACCAGCAGCATGAACATGATGGGAATGCGTAATACGCTCCCGAATATCAGTTTACCCAGGATAAGAGATTAAATTATGAGCAACATTATTAAGCAACTTGAACAAGAGCAGATGAAGCAGGACGTACCTTCCTTCCGTCCAGGTGACACCGTGGAAGTGAAAGTATGGGTTGTTGAAGGTTCCAAGAAACGTCTGCAGGCATTCGAGGGCGTGGTTATCGCTATTCGTAACCGCGGTCTGCACTCTGCATTCACTGTTCGTAAAATTTCCAACGGCGAAGGCGTTGAGCGTGTCTTCCAGACTCACTCTCCGGTAGTTGACAGCATTGCTGTTAAACGTCGTGGTGCTGTACGTAAAGCTAAACTGTACTACCTGCGTGAGCGTACTGGTAAGTCTGCTCGTATTAAAGAGCGTCTGAACTAAGATTCGCTTAAGCGACATCCTGTAGAAAGGGCTGGCCGAAAGGCTGGCCCTTTTTTTATCCCTGCGCATTTCTCACGTTAACCCTTTTGTCATAAATCATTTACAATGCTTGCCTCTTGAATGGAGGGGAAGTGGATAACGTACTGCATCAGCCTAAACGGAAACGCGCAGCGGCCTTGACCGCGCTGTTTGCGATCCTGCTGATCGTGGTAGCGCCGCTTATCTCCGTCTCCTTGCAGAAAGATCCCATGAGCGCCATGCCGGGCATGCATCATGACATGAGCATGATGTCGATGGACGAGCATCACGGCGATATGCCGCACACGATGCCTGTCGACCATGCTGAAGCGTGCGGCTACTGCGTGCTGTTAGCGCATGTTCCTGGCGTGATGCTGGCGCTGATCGTCCTGCTCAGCGCGGTGCTGCAGAGGCTTCGCGTTAAGCCGCCGCGCCAGGCGGTCAGTCACTGGCACTTTTTCCCCTGGCTTTACCCTGATACCCGCGCGCCGCCGCGGCAGTCTGCTTTTTACCTTTGAAAACTAACTCGATAACTTACTGCCTTAAAAAGGAAAAGTATGACTACCTGCACTCCGCGCACAGCATGGGGAAACCTGCTGCGTCGCCTCCATTTCTACGTCGGGCTTTTTGTTGGTCCGTTTATCTTCTTTGCCGCGCTGACCGGTACGCTGTATGTGGCGACCCCGCAGCTGGAGAATGCGCTCTACCGGCACGCGCTCCACACGGATTCCGTAGGCGAGTTGCAGCCGCTGGCGGAGCAAATCGCCGTGGCGGAAAAAACCGTTGGCTCAGATTTGCAATTGCACGCCGTGCGTCCGGGGCTGGCTGAAGGCGAAACTACCCGCGTGATGTTTGCTGACCCGATGCTTGGGCCATCGGAGAACCGGGCTATTTTTATTGATCCGGTAAGCCTGGAGGTGCTGGGAGATATGACGGTATACGGCACCAGCGGGATTTTACCGCTGCGTCAGACCATTGATTACCTGCACACCTCTTTGATGCTGGGCGACGTGGGTCGGCTCTACAGCGAGCTTGCTGCCTCCTGGATGTGGGTTGCCGCGCTGGGCGGTATTGCCCTGTGGTTTTATACCCGACCCAAACGGCGGATCAACAATCGCTTCCAGAATCGTCGTCGCCTGCACGTGACGCTGGGCTGGAGTCTGCTGGGCGGAATGCTGCTGTTCTCGGCAACCGGCCTGACATGGTCTCAATGGGCAGGCGGGAACGTCGATAAGCTGCGGGCAGAGATGAACTGGCTCACCCCGCAGGTGAACACGACGCTTTCCGGCCAACAGGAGATCGTGGATGAGCATGCCGAACACCGGGGCCATCACGGCGGAATAATGATGCCGGAAATGGCGATGGATCTGACGCAGTTTGACGGAGTATTAAGCGCGGCGCGTAAAGCAGGGATTGATGCCAACAGGCTGGAGATCCGCCCGGCGAAAACGGCGGATAGCGCCTGGACCGTGACGGAAATCGATCGCAGCTGGCCGACTCAGGTGGACGCCGTTGCGGTTGATCCTTCGACGATGCAGGTCCTGGACAGAACCCGTTTCGAGGATTTCCCGTTAATGGCAAAACTGACCCGCTGGGGCGTGGATTTCCATATGGGGATCTTATTCGGGCTGGTGAATCAGCTGCTGCTGGTGGCGTTCGGCCTCGCCCTGTGCGTGCTCATCATTTGGGGTTACCGGATGTGGTGGATGCGTCGTCCGGCACGGTCGGCAGTGAGTCCGGTACAGACGCTTTGTCAGAGCTGGCTGGCTCTGTCAGGATGGGGAAGAGGGGTTACGGTGGTAATCAGCATACTGCTGGGGCTGGCCTTGCCGGTCATGGGCGTGAGTCTGGCGCTGTTTGTTCTGGTGGACTGGCTGCGCTGGCGAGCGGCAACCAGGATGACGCTCGCCGAATCCTCCGCTAAATAACCCTATGGCGTGCTGATCACCACTGCGACGCGGCGGTTTTCAGCGCGCCCTTGCGGGGTACTGTTGCTCGCAACCGGGTATTTTTGACCTAACCCCCGCGTGGTGAGGTTGCTGCGCGGGATATTTGCGCCCTTCGCCCAGGCATCGGCCACGGCATTGGCGCGTTTTAACGACAGCGCTTCGTTGTAGCTTTCTTCCCCGTAATTATCCGTGTGACCGTCCATTCGCGCGTGGTTCAGGCCGGTTTCCGCCAGGCGAGAGGCCATGGACTGGATCTGCGTTTCACTTTCCGGGCGCAGTCTGGCGTCATTTTTATCAAACAGGATGGTGTCCGACATGCCAAGCGACCAGTCACCGTTCAGTTCGTTAAAACCGTAAGACTTCATCGCCGAAATTTGCTCAGGAGTAAATTTACCTTCCGGCGGCGACTGACAGCCTGCCAGAACCAGTGAGGCCAGAACTATCGGCGCGAAGTAACGTTTTAACATAGTGTATCCCTTCTAACTTGTTGTTTTCGTACGCTGGTTTTTCACCTGGTACATGTTGCGGTCAGCCCTCTCCAGTAATGCTTCCACGGAAGCATTTTCCCACGCCAGAGCAAAGCCAATGCTGAGTGACATCGATGCTTTTTGTCCGTTATGAAGATCAAACGGACGGATAAACTGCTGCGATAGCGCAGCACAAATATGTTGAACCTCAAGTTCAGAGTGCACGCCGTACAGCACCATGGCAAATTCGTCACCGCCAAGGCGGTATGCCTGGTGACGTTTGTCGCCAAACTCCATCATCCTGCTGGCGACTTCAATCAGCACGCAGTCTCCTGCCGCATGTCCCCAGGTGTCGTTAATAAACTTAAAATTATCACCGTCGAGGAAGAGCAGGGCCGAGTTCGTTTTGGCAGAAGGGTCGTTCATTAAGGCCGCAATGCTGTTACGAAACGCCGCGCGGTTGGCAAGACCGGTGAGCGGGTCGTGCATGGCGGTACGCAGCAGCTGGGCGTTTTTCGCCTGGAGCTTGAGTTGCCACTCCTCCATCTCATCCAGAAGGCTGTTGAAGTCCTCACCAAACTGGTGAAACTCTTCGATACGGCCGTCTTTCACACGGCGGGAGAAGTTACGGTTAGTACGAACGTCATGCACCACGTCGGTGATGTTTTGCAGGGCCGTGACCATCCCGTGATGCAAAGACTGGGTAATAGTGAGCGCGACGACGGTTGCAAAGAGAATACAGCCGGTCAGAACGGCAAACGACATCCAGATGAAATGGCCGATCAGGCTGTCACGCGCGGTAAGGCGAATTTCGCCGATCGTTGCGCCGTTATGCATGATGGGCTGCGCAACCGGTACGGGGAAAAGCCAGCGGCTGACCAGTGCGCCCAGCGTATCGTTGTTTTCCTCCGGGTTCCACGACCAGTAGGCAAACCGCTTTTTATGCGCGTTAATAACCTCGGCCACGGCAAACTGGCCCTGTTTGCCCAGGGCTGCCAGCGTTTCGTTGGCCGCCAGCGAGTCGTTGAACACCAGCGACGCTTCCAGGCTGTGGCTCATTGTTGCGCCGGTTAATTCGAGATTCTTTTGCGCGTATTGTTTTAACGTCACGACGGAAGCAAAACAGAGCAGCAGCCATATTAACGTCATCGTGATGATGACGCTTATCATGCTGTTTCGCCTCAACGTTCTTTTAAACGTCGGACGTGGCGTTGAAGTGAAATCTTTATCCATGCTGCTTATTCCGTGCAAGCATTAATACATCCGGATTGACTCTTACGCCGCTGCGCGTCAATGCATCCAGGTTGACGGCGAACCGTACCTGGCCGCGATCGATTATCAGGCAAAAGGCACTGCCAATTACACATTCCGGATTTTGCTCTGAGATTAATAGCAACGCTCTGCCCTGATATTGACTTATTAATTCAAGTTGTTTTGCCGGTGATTCAGACCCGAAATAGATCGCATCGCACGTCGCGGCCAGGGCTTCCTGATCGTTACGTACAATAACGGGAGTATAAGGTAACTCGCTATGCCCCTCATCGCCGCTGAGGGCGTGCGTATAGTGAGAAGTGGCGTAGACGCAGAGTTTAGGCTGCCCGGAAAGTGACGGCCATCGCGTATAGCTCACAATGCCTGAAACAATCGAGCGTACCGATTTATCCGTTTCCGTAAGCGTGCCTGCCGCCGCAGGGCCCACCATAAGGAACAGCGTTAGCATCAGAGTGAGTCGGAAAAAAGAGATCAAGAATAAATTTCTCACCAGAATCCGCCACATCGCTCTGGAAATAGATGTCCTTAAGAGTTGCGGGCAGAATACCATTGTTTATCAGGGCCGTCATTATGTCAGAAATAGCATGAGGCCGACCTAAGCTAAATCCTACTGTTGTTTATTTTCCGGTGGATGAAATTAGATTAATTCAGTCTGCTGGAGCGCATACTTTCATCCATCCCTTGCTGCCATGACGCACGCAGTTTTGCCGCGTTTTCGGCTGTATCGCAACTGGCAGGGAAAGATTTGCCGGCTAATCCCCAGGCGTGAATAAACCCTTCTTCGCAGACTTTCTTCTGACCGTCAGCATAGCCGCGAAGATATTCGCTACGATCAACGTGTGTGTCGTTAAAACTATCGGCCAGGGCCTGGTTATCTTTAACCGGCAGGCCATTCATGGCGTCTTCTTTACCTGCTTCAAACCAGGATGGGCTGGTCCAGTCGGGCTGGAAGGTGTAAGGATTGATCTGACAGCCCGTTAAAAACAGCGACAACAGCGCGAGAGCAATTGAACGCATAGCCATTCTCCTTTTTTCTTCAGCATAGCCTGGCTAAAGAAAACCTGTCTGTAATTTAAAGTTTACGTTTTATCGGCTTATTTTTGCAATAAATTGGCCTGTGTAAATTAAAGTGTACGTATTTTGGATTGAAATGTTTACTTTTTATGGTATCGTTGTTTCACCTCATTGAGGAATACAACTATCGCAAACGAGCTTTACAGGATCGCCATCATGCAAAAAGACGCGCTGAACAACGTACATATCACTGACGAACAGGTGTTAATCACTCCGGATCAACTGAAAGCGGAATTTCCGCTGAGCGTCGCGCAGGAGGCTCAGATCGAGCACTCTCGCCAGACCATTTCTGACATTATCGCCGGCCGCGATCCGCGCCTGCTGGTGGTATGCGGTCCTTGCTCCATTCACGATCCTGAAACCGCCATTGAATATGCTCGTCGATTTAAAGTGTTAGCGGAGGAGGTCAGCGATAGCCTCTATCTGGTGATGCGCGTCTATTTTGAGAAGCCACGTACGACCGTCGGCTGGAAAGGGTTGATTAACGATCCGCACATGGATGGCTCGTTTGATGTGGAAGCAGGCCTGAAGATTGCGCGTCACCTGCTGGTGGAGCTGGTCAGCATGGGACTGCCGCTGGCAACCGAAGCGCTGGACCCGAACAGCCCGCAGTACCTGGGCGATCTGTTCAGCTGGTCGGCGATTGGTGCGCGTACCACAGAATCGCAAACCCACCGCGAGATGGCGTCTGGCCTGTCGATGCCGGTTGGCTTTAAAAACGGTACCGATGGCAGCCTGGCGACGGCGATCAACGCGATGCGCGCTGCTGCGATGCCGCACCGTTTCGTCGGTATCAACCAGGCGGGCCAGGTATGCCTCCTGCAAACGCAGGGCAACCCGGACGGTCATGTGATCCTGCGCGGCGGGAAAGCACCTAACTACAGCCCGGCGGACGTGGCGCAGTGTGAAAAAGAGATGGAGCAGGCGGGACTGCGCCCGGCACTGATGGTAGATTGCAGTCATGGTAATTCAAATAAAGATTACCGTCGCCAGCCTGCGGTTGCGGAATCAGTGATCGCACAGATCAAAGATGGCAACCGTTCGATTATTGGTCTGATGATTGAGAGCAACATTCATGAAGGCAATCAGTCGTCAGAACAACCGCGTAGCGCAATGAAGCACGGCGTCTCCGTGACGGATGCCTGCATTAGCTGGGAAACCACCGATGCGCTGCTGCGTGAGATCCACAAAGATTTGAACGGCCAGCTGGCGACGCGTCTGGCTTAAGAGGTTAGTTATGGTTGCTGAATTGACCGCACTGCGCGATCAAATTGATGAAGTGGATAAGGCGCTGTTGGACCTGCTGGCGCGCCGCATGGCGCTGGTTGCCGAAGTCGGTGAGGTGAAAAGCAAATACGGCCTGCCGATTTACGTCCCGGAGCGTGAAGCCTCAATGCTGGCCTCTCGTCGCAAAGAGGCCCAGGCGCTGGGCGTTTCGCCGGATTTAATTGAAGATGTTCTGCGTCGCGTGATGCGGGAATCCTATTCCAGCGAAAACGACAAGGGCTTTAAAACCCTCTGCCCGTCCCTGCGGCCGGTGGTGATTGTCGGCGGGGCAGGACAGATGGGGCGTCTGTTTGAAAAAATGCTGACGCTTTCTGGCTATCAGGTGCGCATTCTGGAAAAAGAGGACTGGGCGCATGCTCCGGAACTCATGAAAGATGCAGGGATGGTTATCGTCAGCGTGCCGATCCACGTGACGGAGCAGATCATCGAAAAGCTGCCTCCTTTACCGAAAGATTGCATCCTGGTGGATCTGGCCTCCGTCAAAAATGGTCCGCTGCAGGCGATGCTGGCTGCGCATACCGGCCCGGTGCTGGGTCTGCACCCGATGTTTGGACCGGACAGCGGCAGCCTGGCTAAGCAGGTGGTGGTTTACTGCGACGGCCGCCAGCCGGAAGCCTATCAGTGGTTCCTGGAACAGATTCAGGTATGGGGCGCGCGACTGCACCGCATCAGCGCGGTGGAGCACGATCAGAACATGGCGTTCATTCAGGCGCTGCGCCACTTTGCTACGTTTGCCTACGGTCTGCATCTGGCGGAAGAGAACGTGCAGCTTGAACAGCTGCTGGCGCTCTCTTCGCCTATCTATCGTCTGGAGCTGGCGATGGTCGGGCGCCTGTTTGCTCAGGATCCGCAGCTTTACGCGGACATTATTATGTCCTCCGAGAACAACCTGGCGCTCATCAAGCGCTACTATCAGCGCTTTGGCGAAGCCATTACGCTGCTGGAGCACGGAGACAAACAGGCGTTTATCGACAGTTTCCGCAAGGTCGAGCACTGGTTTGGCGATTACGCTCAGCGTTTCCAGAGTGAGAGCCGGACGCTGTTGCGCCAGGCAAATGACAGTCGCCAGTAATGCGATGATGTATATACTGAAAGCCAGCAATGCTGGCTTTTTTTATTTTGGGGAACTGTCATGGCCGAACCGCAGTTGCTGTTGAATTACACCGGGCATCTGCCTGAATGCCCGACGTGGAGCGCAGAAGAGCACGCGCTCTACTGGGCCGATATTCTGGAAGGGGAGATCCACCGCTATCATCTGCCGACGGCAGAACACACCGTACTCTCTTTCCATGAGGAGGTGGGTTGTTTCGCGCTGCGCGAGCAGGGTGGTTTTATCGTTGCGATGAGAACGGGTATCTGGCTAACCGATAAACACGGCCTGCTGCGCCGCAAGGTGTGCGATAACCCCTCTAACCCGCAGCTCGCACGTTTTAACGACGGCGGCACCGATTCTCTGGGGCGATTCTACGCGGGCACGTTTTGGGGGCCGGGAGATTACAACGGTGCCCTGTTGATGCGCATCGACAACGACCTGACGCCGAAAGTGATCCAGTGCGATATTCACGGCCACAACGGCTTAGCATTTAGCCCGGATAATCAATGGATGTTTACTTCAGATACGCCAAACTGCGTTATTTACCGAACGCCGCTTGATGAGCAGGGCGAACCCGGCAGGCGTGAGGTGTTTCGTCAGTTTAAAGAGGGCGAAGGGATACCGGACGGCGCGGCCATGGATGTGGAAGGCTGCTACTGGAGCGCGCTGTTTGACGGCTGGCGTATTGCGCGTTTTTCTCCGCAAGGGGAGCAGCTGGAAGAATACCGCATGCCGGTGCGTTGCCCGACGATGGTCTGCTTTGGCGGCGATGACATGAAAACGCTGTTTATTACTACCACGCGGGAAAATATGGATGCGGACGAGGTGGCGAAGTATCCGCTCTCCGGTGCCATCTTCACCCTGCCGGTGAACGTGGCAGGGATGAAGAAAAGCCGGTTTATCGAACGTTAGGCCGGGTCAACCGGGACCACGTTTTCGCTCGGATAGCAGCCCAGCACTTTCATGGAACGCGTGATCTCGCCCAGTTCGCGCAGGGCCTTCTGCATGGAAGCAGACTCCAGGTTGGCCTGGATATCGAGGTAGAACATCTCTTCCCACGGGTTACCGTGGATTGGGCGTGATTCCAGTTTGGTCATGATCAGGTTGTGGTTACGCAGTACCAGCAGGGCTTCAACCAGCGCACCGGCCTGTTGGCCGGTCGCCATCAGCAGCGTGGTTTTGGCCGGCACCTGGTCTGACACATTGATTGCCTTGCGTGCCAGCACCACGAAACGGGTGATATTTTGCGTCTGGTTCGCCAGGTTGCGTTCCAGCACCTGTAAACCATACAGCGCGCCGCCCGCTTCGCTGCCGAGCGCGGCGACGGTTGGGGAGTTAGCCTGCGCTACTTTTTCCATCGCCGCCGAGGTGCTTTCGGTGTACTCAATTTTCCAGTTCGGATAGCGGTTCAGGAACTGGCTGCATTGCTGGAACGGCTGTGGATGACTGTAAACCGTTTCGATCTTGCTCAGGTCGGTTGATCCGGCGACCAGCACGCAGTGATCGATAGGGATCGTCAGCTCTCCTACCAGCGACAGGCTGGTGTGCTGCAGCAAATCGTAGACGTCGTTGATGGCACCGGAGCTGGTGTTTTCAATCGGTACGACGGCGTAATCCGCCTGGCCGGTCTCAACCTGATTAAAAATGTCTGCAAACTTGGCACAGCCGCTCTCAATAAATTCTTCGAAATGGCGTGCGGCATACTGACGTGCGGCCAGATGAGAATAAGACCCCTTCGGACCCAGGAAGGCGATACGCGCAGAGTGCGGATTGGTTTTGTTCAGATGCTGCTGGAGTAACGCTTGCTGGGTGAGTACGGAGTCTTCGATGATGAGCTGGAACAACCGGGTTATGTAGTGGGCATCGAGGTGATGCGCTTTGCCGAGCTGAATGAGACGTTCCAGCAGATCTCGCTCGCGGTCAATATCACGTACCGGACGATGGGAGTCTAGCTTGGCTTTGCCCACTTCAACGGCAAGGGCGCGGCGTTCGGCCAGCAGCGCCAGCAGTTTCTCATCCAGCGCGCTGATTTTTACTCGCAGATCCAGTAATGGGTTTTCCGGTGTCATAGTGTTGTCGGTCTCATTTTATCGTTATCAATAAAAAAGGCCCCCCGATGTGGGAGGCCTTGTTGTTCGTCTTCGCATTCTTTATCACACGACGAAACGCCTCCCAGTCAGGGGAAGGTAAAAAAGAATGCGAAGAAGAACGGCGTAAGTTTCATAAAGTCATCCTGTGATTGATACCGTTAAAGTACCCGTACTGTTTTCACCCTGTCAATAAAAAACAAAAAACGCGCCCGAAGGCGCGTTGGCGGTACACTCAATTTAAAGGATTACTCTTCTTCAACTTCTTCCGCGAAGCTGGCGTCTTTCACCGATGTTGCGGCGCGACGGGCTTCACCTTTGTGTTGCACTTTATTGAGCTGCCGTTCCAGCTTGTTGATCAAATCGTTAATAGCGGTGTACATATCCTCGTGTTTTGCGCTGGCGACCAGATGGCCGTTTGGAGTATTGATAGTTGCGTCAGCGATGAAACCCTGCGGCTCCTTGGACAGGATGATATGTGGATTAATCAAATGAGTTTGCCATTTATCCAGTTTGGCGAGACGGTCTGCGACGTGCTGGCGGATTGCCGGAGTAATTTCCATTTGTTTACTGGTAATGTTCATTGTCATAAATTTTACCTCTTGTCTTTCCGTCTTGGTGATTCCAGCATACCCGACCCAATGTCAAAATGTGTGATTTAGATCACGTTATTTTGTCGGTTTTTGTCAGGGAATCTTTTTTGTGAGGCAGGGCAGGAAGAAGTGAGATTTACCTTGTCGAAGGTAAAAATTGGGGCCATAGTTGACAGGATGTGTTGAGGCTTAAGCGCTTCAGCGACGCGCTAAAATGAATAAAAAAACGGCAGCCTTCGGGCTGCCGTTTTGCATTGAGGCAATATCAGGTGTTGCTGCTGTTCGCAGCGATGATTTTCGCCACTTTTTCAGCCTGAGCGGTCATCTGCATCTGACGGTAGGCATTTTCCATCAGCTTCAGGCCATCGCGCGTTGCCTGAGTATCTGGATAATCACGCAGCATACCTTCTACGCGGTTAACCACGGCAACCCAGGCGCCACGACGGGTATAGTAATCCGCTACAGAGTATTCATATTTCGCCAGACGATCTTTCAGGAACACCAGACGTTTGGTGGCGTCAGTCACGTACTGACTGTTCGGATAGCCGCGCACCAGTTTGGAGAAGTCATTGAAGGCATCACGCGCATGCTGCGGGTCACGGTCGGAACGATCCACGCCGAAGAAGCCCTGCAGCGCACTGTCGTCCAGCGCCATGTTGGTGAGGCCGCGCATGTACATCACGTAGTCGATGTTAGGATGAGTCGGGTTCAGACGCATGAAACGATCGATAGTTGCCTGAGCCAGCGGCAGGTCGGCATTTTTATAGTATGCGTAGATGAGATCTAACTGTACCTGCTGCGAATATGGACCAAATGGATAGCGATTATCCAACGCTTCCAGTTGCGTTATCGCCTGTTTCCAGTTACCGTCCTGCAACTTTTGTTGTGCAGTCGCATAGATTTCATTCGGCGGATTGTCAGGGACCTGTTCATTTGAACCGGAGCAGCCCACCAAAGCCAGGCTCAACGTGGCCGCTGCCACCAGATATTTCATGCGCGTCATGACGTTTTGACTTTCCTCAAATGTTTGTCCGGGAGAAACTCTGTTCCTGCTCCCGATTAAGACCAGCTACAATAGCACACTATATTAAACGGCAAAGCCGTAAAACCCAACGTTAAACGAAGAAGCAGTTTATGGCACAACGAGTAGAACTCACCGCAACAGTCTCCGAAAATCAGCTCGGTCAACGCTTAGATCAGGCTTTGGCCGAATTGTTCCCTGATTATTCGCGTTCACGCATAAAAGAATGGATCCTTGACCAGCGCGTGCTGGTAAACGGCAAGATCTGGGACAAACCAAAAGAGAAAGTGTTAGGTGGGGAAGCTGTCGCCATCAATGCTGAAATCGAAGAGGAAATCCGCTTCGAGCCGCAGGATATCCCACTGGACATCGTCTATGAAGATGATGATATTCTGGTGATCAACAAGCCGCGCGACCTGGTTGTTCATCCGGGCGCGGGGAACCCTGACGGTACGGTACTTAACGCACTTCTCCATTATTATCCGCCGATCGCGGATGTTCCGCGCGCGGGCATCGTGCACCGTCTGGATAAAGACACCACCGGTTTGATGGTGGTGGCGAAGACCGTGCCTGCTCAGACCCGTCTGGTGGAGTCGCTGCAGCTGCGCGAAATCACCCGTGAGTATGAAGCGGTAGCCATTGGGCATATGACCTCTGGCGGAACGGTGGAAGAGCCAATCAGCCGTCACCCGACTAAACGTACCCATATGTCGGTGCATCCGATGGGTAAACCGGCGGTGACGCACTATCGCATTATGGAGCACTTCCGTATTCATACGCGTCTGCGTCTGCGTCTGGAAACCGGACGTACTCACCAGATCCGCGTGCATATGGCCCACATTACCCATCCGCTGGTGGGGGATCAGGTATACGGTGGCCGTCCGCGCCCGCCTAAAGGCGCATCGGATGAGTTCATCAGCGTATTGCGTAAATTCGATCGTCAGGCGCTGCACGCGACTATGCTGCGTCTTTACCACCCTATCACCGGTATTCAGATGGAGTGGCATGCGCCTATCCCGCAGGATATGGTGGATCTTATCGACGCCATGCGTGCTGATTTCGAAGAACATAAGGATCAAGTGGACTGGTTATGACCAAACTGATTGTCCCGGAGTGGCCATTGCCTGCTGGCGTGGCTGCCTGTAGTTCAACCCGTATTGGCGGTGTTAGCCAGGGCGCGTGGGAGTCTTTGAACCTCGGTGCGCACTGTGGCGACAACCTGGAACACGTTGAAGAGAACCGCAGACGTTTGTTTGCTGCGGGTAACTTGCCGTCAAAACCGGTCTGGCTGGAACAGGTTCATGGTAACGCGGTACTGAAGTTGACGGGGGAACCCTATGCTTCTAAACGCGCTGATGCCTCTTACAGTAATACTCCGGGAACCGTTTGTGCCGTGATGACCGCCGATTGTCTGCCGGTTCTGTTCTGTAACCGTGCAGGTTCCGAGGTGGCAGCAGCACACGCGGGCTGGCGTGGTCTATGTGAAGGCGTGCTCGAAGAAACAGTCGCCTGCTTTAACGATGAGCCCGCCAATATTATGGCCTGGCTTGGCCCGGCCATTGGTCCTCGCGCTTTCGAAGTGGGGCCAGAGGTTCGCGAAGCCTTTATGGAAAAAGATCCGCAATCGGTTGAAGCCTTCCTGCCTTCGGGGGATAAATATCTGGCCGATATTTACCAGCTCGCCCGCCAGCGTCTGAATAACGTTGGCGTGACGCAGATCTTCGGCGGCGATCGCTGCACATTCACCGAAAAGGGTGATTTTTTCTCCTATCGTCGCGACAAGACCACGGGGCGTATGGCAAGTTTCATTTGGCTGATATAACCTAAAGAATCAAGACGATCCGGTACGTGCCGTTTTCTTTTCACATAATTCAGGTCATTAACCTTGAATAATTGAGGGATGACCTCATTTAATCTCCAGTAGCAAATTTGACCTGTTATGGGAGGAGTTATGCGTCTGGATCGTCTTACTAATAAATTCCAGCTTGCTCTCGCCGATGCCCAGTCCCTCGCACTGGGGCACGACAACCAGTTTATCGAACCTCTTCATTTAATGAGCGCCTTGCTGAATCAGGAAGGGGGATCGGTACGTCCTTTATTAACGTCCGCTGGCATTAATGCTGGCCAGTTACGCACCGCTATCGATCAGGCGCTGAGCCGTTTACCGCAGGTTGAAGGTACCGGCGGCGACGTTCAGCCGTCTCAGGATCTGGTGCGCGTGCTTAACCTTTGCGACAAGCTGGCGCAAAAACGTGGGGACAACTTTATTTCGTCAGAGCTGTTTGTTCTGGCGGCGCTTGAATCACGCGGTACCTTGACCGACCTGCTGAAATCTGCCGGTGCGACCACCGCCAATGTGACTCAGGCGATTGAGAAAATGCGCGGAGGTGAAAGCGTGAACGATCAGGGAGCCGAAGACCAACGTCAGGCTTTGAAGAAATTTACGGTCGATCTGACCGAGCGTGCTGAACAGGGCAAACTTGACCCGGTTATCGGCCGTGATGAAGAAATCCGCCGTACGATTCAGGTACTGCAGCGTCGTACCAAAAACAACCCGGTGTTGATTGGTGAACCGGGTGTCGGTAAAACCGCCATCGTTGAAGGGCTGGCACAGCGTATCGTCAACGGGGAAGTGCCGGAAGGCCTGAAAGGCCGTCGCGTACTGGCACTGGATATGGGCGCGCTGGTGGCCGGTGCGAAATACCGCGGCGAGTTCGAAGAGCGTCTGAAAGGCGTGCTTAACGACCTGGCGAAGCAGGAAGGGAACGTTATCCTGTTTATCGACGAACTGCACACTATGGTCGGGGCGGGTAAAGCGGACGGCGCGATGGATGCCGGGAACATGCTGAAACCTGCGCTGGCGCGCGGTGAACTTCACTGCGTCGGTGCCACCACGCTTGACGAGTATCGTCAGTACATTGAGAAAGATGCTGCGCTGGAACGTCGTTTCCAGAAAGTGTTTGTTGCTGAGCCAAGCGTTGAAGATACCATCGCGATCCTGCGTGGTTTGAAGGAGCGCTATGAACTGCACCACCACGTGCAGATCACTGACCCGGCTATCGTTGCGGCGGCGACGCTTTCACATCGTTATATCGCCGATCGCCAGCTGCCGGATAAAGCAATCGACCTGATTGATGAAGCGGCGTCGAGCATTCGTATGCAGATTGACTCGAAGCCGGAAGAGCTGGACCGACTCGACCGACGCATCATTCAGCTCAAGCTGGAACAGCAGGCGCTGAAGAAAGAGT
Organism: Enterobacter sp. 61D5; assembly: GCF_034107965.1. Lineage (NCBI taxonomy): Bacteria > Pseudomonadati > Pseudomonadota > Gammaproteobacteria > Enterobacterales > Enterobacteriaceae > Enterobacter > Enterobacter sp. 61D5. Next base: position 1,583 of record NZ_JAWNFK010000021.1, on the reverse strand, counting down.
CTGATGAAGCCAGTAAGAAACGCCTGGATATGCTCAATGAAGAACTGGACGATAAAGAGCGCCAGTACTCTGAGCTGGAAGAAGAGTGGAAAGCCGAGAAAGCGTCCCTTTCCGGCACTCAGACCATTAAAGCTGAACTCGAACAGGCAAAAATTGCCATTGAGCAGGCTCGCCGTGTCGGCGATCTGGCGCGGATGTCTGAACTGCAGTACGGCAAAATTCCTGAGCTGGAAAAACAGCTTGAGATAGCGACGCAGTCAGAAGGGAAAACGATGCGTCTGTTACGTAATAAAGTGACGGATGCGGAAATCGCGGAAGTGCTTGCTCGCTGGACCGGTATTCCGGTGGCGCGCATGTTGGAAGGCGAGCGTGAAAAACTGCTGCGCATGGAGCAGGATCTCCACAATCGGGTGATTGGCCAGAACGAAGCGGTTGAAGCGGTTTCGAACGCTATTCGCCGTAGCCGAGCGGGGCTGTCCGATCCAAACCGTCCGATTGGTTCGTTCCTGTTCCTGGGGCCGACGGGGGTCGGTAAAACAGAGCTGTGTAAAGCGCTGGCTAACTTTATGTTCGACAGCGACGATGCGATGGTACGTATCGACATGTCTGAGTTTATGGAGAAACACTCCGTCTCACGTCTGGTCGGTGCGCCTCCGGGATACGTTGGTTATGAAGAAGGGGGGTATCTGACGGAAGCCGTTCGCCGTCGCCCTTATTCCGTCATCCTGCTGGATGAGGTGGAAAAAGCGCATCCGGATGTGTTCAACATTCTGCTTCAGGTGCTGGATGATGGCCGTCTGACCGACGGACAGGGGAGAACGGTCGACTTCCGTAATACGGTTGTCATCATGACCTCGAACCTGGGTTCCGATCTGATTCAGGAACGTTTCGGTGAACTGGACTATAGCCATATGAAGGATCTGGTGCTCGGTGTCGTGAGCCATAACTTCCGTCCTGAGTTCATCAACCGTATTGATGAAGTGGTGGTATTCCATCCTCTGGGTGAGAAACACATTGCGTCGATTGCGCAGATCCAGCTGCAGCGTCTGTACAAACGTCTTGAAGAGCGTGGGTATGAAATTCACATTTCCGATGAGGCGCTGAAGCTGCTGAGCGAGAATGGTTACGATCCGGTGTACGGTGCGCGTCCATTAAAACGTGCTATCCAGCAGCAGATCGAAAACCCGCTGGCGCAGCAGATCCTCTCCGGAGAGTTGATTCCGGGCAAAGTTATCCGTCTGGAAGCCAACGACGATCGCATTGTGGCAGTGCAGTAAGTCACAAAACGCAAAAACGAGCCGCTTGCGGCTCGTTTTTGTTTAAAAACCAGGCGAAAATTGAGGTCTGGAGTTGGTTTTGCCTGGAAAGTGAGCAATCAGTAAAAAAATTTCACTTTATCCTTGCAGGTTCGGAATTACTCCCTATAATGCGCCTCCACTGACACGGAACAACGGCACACACGCCGCCGGGTCAGCAGAGAATAGCGAAAATAACGGGTTGACTCTGAAAGAGGAAAGCGTAATATACGCCACCTCGCAACGGTGAGCGAAAGCCGCGTTGCAACTGCTCTTTAACAATTTATC
>NZ_JAWNFK010000020.1:0-223495 GCF_034107965.1 Enterobacter sp. 61D5 | reverse complement strand
GAGATCGTGCTGGTCGCGGGAGTAGTTGTAGCCCACGCCCAGCGTGCCGTAGGTCGCCTGCCAGTTGGCGCTGGCGCTTCCGCTTGAGCCGTTGGTGCTGGCGTGCCCCTGGGTCACGCTGTAGTTCAGGTTGCGGTCCTCCAGCAGCGTTCCGCTGACGCCGGTTTGCCAGCTTGTGTCGCCATCGCTGTTTCGACTGGCGGATGCCGTAGCGTAGGCGCGGTCAATCGCGCTGTCCCGGCGATAGCCCTGGCGGGTAAAGAGGCTGAACGGCACGGAGACGTTAAACGACGCGATCCGGTCGGTGCCGTCTATCCCAACGGATTTATTCCACGACCACGAGACGGAGTAGTTAATCCCCTTCACGCCTCCCGCGTAGCCCAGCTGGTACCAGAGGTTCGTCTCGTCTGTTCCCCAGTAGGTCTGCTCGCTACCGGAGATATAGACCGAGCCGTAGTCCCCCAGAGACTGAGATACGTTGAGCTGGAAGCGGCCTTTTTTATTCCACGTCAGGTTGTGATAACTCTGCACGTCCGGCACATCGTTATCGTTCTGGCTATCGGCATACTGATAGCCCTCCATTGAGCGCCAGGCCACATCGTCGAGGGTGTAAAACCCTTTTGTGGAGTAGCGGTAGCCCAGCAGCTGGAAGTTGGTGCCGAAGCCGTTAAGGGATTTCGCGTAGAGGAAGCGCAGAGACTGGCCTTCATGCTTGCTGTCGTCCGCGAGCTGGCTGCGGGCGTGAGTGATATCGAGCGAGACCGCGCCCCAGTCGCCCAGGTTTTTCCCGGCCCCGACGGCCACCGCGGTATAGCGTGACGCCAGCTGCGTCCCGCCGTAGAGCGTGTAACCGTTGGCAAGGCCGGTAATCAGGGTGCCCTGAGTGAAAAACGGCGTATCCTGATCGCTGTTCCCGCTGCGGTAATCCCCCGCGACGAGGTCGTACTTCCAGCGACCTTCACGCTGCAGGAGCGGCACGGTGGAGTACGGCACGGTATAGCGCTGCTGGGTGCCGTCTTTCTCTTCGACCGTGACTTCCAGGTCACCGCTTGAGGAGGTCGGGTTAAGATCGGTAATGGCAAATGCGCCCGGCTGCACATAGCTTTGATAGATAACGTAGCCGTTCTGGCGAACCACCACTTTGGCGGGCGTACGGGCAATCCCGCGCACGGTCGGCGCGTAGCCCTGCAGGCTGTCCGGGTACATGCTGTCAGACGAGAAGAGCCGCCCGCCGCGAAAACCCATGCTGTCGAAGACGTCATTCCCGGTATTGCTGTCGCCCAGCACCAGTTCGCTTTTGAGCGGGATGACGGTGCGCTGCGCCCAGGTGCCAATATTCTGCCACTCGCTGTGCCGCTGCCCGTTATTCTGCGTGTACCGCCATGCGCCGTTGTTACGTAAACGCCAGGCGCCATAGTTCAACCCGCTCTGCAGGTTCAGATAATAGCTGTCGTCTTCGCTTCCCCGGTTACCGGTGAAGCTGTAGTTCACCAGCGCGGCAGGAATACCTTCATCCCACTGTTCAGGCGGAATGTAGCCCCGGGCGCTGTTTTGCAACGCCACCTGCGGCAGGCTGACGTCCAGACGCTGGGAGGCAAAGTTGAATACCGTTTCGCTGCCGGGTATGGCCGTGGTCAACGGAACGCAGGTGTCGCCCTGCACCTTAGCCAGCTCGGGAAACGCCGCGACGTTGACACCAAAGCGATCGAGCATCGCGCGCGTAATGCAGGCCGACAAACCGCCCGCCACCGGCGGCGTGTTCTCGACCTGCTCAAAACGCACGTCCTGGGTACCGATAAACTCATCGTTACGCCAGATATCCACGCGATAAACGCCGGGTGCCTGCTGGTGTCCTTGTTCAAAACGCGACAAATCCGCCACGCTGGCGGTGTCGTCGGACAAGAAGGCCGGGTTGAAATAACTTTCGCTCCAGCCAGCCTGCGGCCAGAGCGCAGCCATCAGCGCCAGTGCAACCGGGCAGTAACGTCCCTGGTGGTTTTTCATCGCCCTGACTCTGCTCACAGGTTAACGCTACGCGCCGGAGTGATGGCACCGTAGTCATTCACGCTCTGCCAGGAAAGCGTGCCGCTGGCACCGGCTGGCAGCACCTGCTGTGCCGAGCTTTTCGGCGCAACCATCAGGTTATCCAGCTGCTGCCCGCCCAGCTTCAGATTGACGAGGGTGATGTAATACGGGGAAGCGTTGCTGACCTTGAGATGGCTGCCCGCGCGCTCAAACCGCAGCTGGGAAAGCGCCTCTTCCGGCTGCATCGCCAGGTTGTTCGGGCGCACAAACAGCTTAATGCGTGAGAGGATCGCCAGCTGCAGCACGTTATTGTTTTCCGTTTTCGCTTTGTTCACCGACGGGATCGCCTTCACGTTCATGTAAAAGAGCGATTCGCGATCGGCAGGCAGCGCCGGCCCGGCGTAAATAATACGCAGCGTGTTTTCACTGTTCGGCTCGCTGACAAACAGGGGCGGAGTGACGGCAAAGGTTTTTTCTTTTTGCCCGCTTGCATTTTCGATCCACGCGTTAATTAAATAGCGTTCCTGTTTGTTGCTGTTGGTGATCGCCAGCGACGTTTGCTTCGCCTCTGCGGGATAAATAACGCGCGTGGCCCCCAGCGCAATACCGCCGGAAGCATTTGCGCAGGCAGAAACCATCATCAAAATAAACGATAAAAAAAGTCCTGGTTTAATTAGGGTATTCATCACAACCGTACCTTTAATAATGTGTTCGCAGGTGTTATGGATAAATCAACGTAAACCAGACATCCGACTGAATTTTGCCTGGCTCGAGGTGTTCGGAAATAGCCCGATAGCGGGCGCTAAAATGGAACGCGAGCTCGCGGGTGTCGATCGGCAGCCAGCTGACGGCCGTGGCGTTTGGGATAATCTGACGCTGCTGTTCGTCAAAGAGCGCCAGCCCCACGCCGCTGCTGACAGGCGTTTCACCCGGCCGCGATGTCGCCAGAAAGACCTGCGGATCTTCTGCAGGCGTCACGCCCTGAAACTGGATCCCCACGGTGCGCGAAACATCAACGCTGCAGTCCAGCAGCCGCACGGTAAAAGGCACGTTAACCGTGGAAAAACTGCCCACACCGGAAAATGAATTGGTTCGGTACTGCCCCATGTCGATGCGCATATTCTGGCTGTCGGGCGCCACGGCGCAGCCGCCGTTCACCAGTTCACCCCGGAGATGAACCTTGCCACCTTCGATCACCACGGTATGCGCCGATGCCGGACAAGCCATCGCAAGGGTTAACAGCAGTAGTGTTCCAGTCCTTGTCATCCTTCGTTCCTGGCATTTGCGTATGACGGGCCTCGTCCCTGAGGCCTGAACATCCCTGTGCGGAAGAATTACTCGTATTTCATTACGAAGGTGGCGTCAGCGTTCGCCTGGCCTGGCTCAGTGGTGGCAGCCGTTGATTTGTAACGTGCGGTGAACTTCAGGGTATTGGTCCCTTCAATCAGCGTCTGCGCAGCAGAGAAGGTCGCGCCGTCTGGGGTCAGAACGCTGGATTTGCTGTCGAGGATCTCGATACCCACGCCTTTCGCGGTGTTGTCGTTGTTACCGGAGGTCACGGCCAGCAGGGTTTTGTCGGTTGGGTCGATCTGACCGGTGAACGCAACAGCTGCAGTTTTGGCAACCAGCGGATCGCAATCATTCAGTTCAATGTTGAATGGAATATTAGAGGTGGTGTCGCCCACTTTGGTAAATTTCGCGGTACGATACTGGCCCAGATTAACGGTCTGCTCGGAAGAATCAGTATTTACTGAACAAGCCGCATTAACCAGCTCACCTTTAAAATGTACGGTACCGCCATTAACGGAAACCGGCGCAGCAGGATCTGCTGCATTTGCGGCACCTGCAACCAGGGCCAAAGTAGCAATAACAGTAGAAGCAATGTTGCTGAGTTTCATGTCTATTCCTTTAAAATGTAAATAACCCTTCCCGCGAATAATCGGGAATAAGAAATACGTTCAATTGATTAATTGAAAGCTTATTTCGGAGGAGACAAAGTAGCTCAGGACGCGTTTTTTAAATATGTCAAAACGCTGCCATTTCGCCAGGTCACATCCTAATACCGCCTAAGAAATTGACCATCCACTAAGAAGGGTTTTTGCGTCTCACTGATAAAAACGCGTAAAGGGTGACTGACAGCGACGCTCGCTTCTGACAAAATACACGCCATCCCCCCTTTCAAACGTTACAGACGGAATCTTCTCTCTGATGGCAGCAAAGATTATTGACGGTAAAACGATTGCGCAGCAGGTGCGCTCTGAGGTCGCGGAAAAAGTGAAGGCGCGTAAAGCTGCCGGAAAACGCGCCCCCGGGCTGGCCGTTGTGCTGGTTGGCAGCAACCCGGCATCGCAAATTTATGTCGGCAGCAAGCGCAAAGCGTGTGAAGAGGTGGGCTTCGTCTCCCGCTCTTACGATTTGCCAGAAACCACCAGCGAAGCAGAGCTGCTGGAACTTATTGACACCCTGAATGCCGATAAAGAGATCGACGGTATTCTGGTTCAGCTGCCGCTGCCGGCGGGTATCGACAACGTGAAGGTGCTGGAGCGTATTGCACCGGATAAAGACGTGGACGGTTTCCATCCGTACAACGTTGGCCGCCTGTGCCAGCGCGCGCCGCGCCTGCGCCCGTGCACGCCGCGCGGCATTGTGACGCTGCTGGAGCGCTATAACATCGACACCTACGGTCTGAACGCCGTGGTTATCGGTGCCTCCAACATCGTGGGCCGCCCGATGAGCATGGAGCTGCTGCTGGCGGGCTGCACCACCACCGTGACCCACCGCTTCACCAAAAACCTGCGTCACCACGTCGAGAACGCCGATCTGCTGATCGTCGCGGTCGGCAAGCCGGGCTTTATTCCTGGCGAGTGGATTAAAGAGGGTGCGATCGTTGTGGACGTCGGGATTAACCGTCTGGAAAACGGCAAAGTGGTCGGCGACGTGGTGTACGAAGATGCCGCCGCGCGCGCGTCTTACATTACCCCCGTACCGGGCGGCGTAGGCCCGATGACCGTAGCAACGCTGATTCAGAACACGCTGCAGGCGTGCGAAGAATATCACGACGTAGAGGACGCGTAAGATGGCAACTTTTTCATTAGGTAAACACCCGCACGTTGAGCTGTGCGACCTGCTGAAGCTGGAAGGCTGGAGCGAAAGCGGCGCGCAGGCGAAAATCGTTATCGCCGACGGGCTAGTAAAAGTCGACGGCGTGGTAGAAACGCGCAAGCGCTGCAAAATTGTCGCGGGTCAGACCGTGAGCTTTGAAGGACAGAGCGTAACCGTTACGGCCTGAGCCGTTTTATGCCCTCACCCCAACCCTCTCCCACAGGGAGAGGGGATATTAAATCCCCTCACACCCATCGCGGTTATTTATCGATCAACTTCAAATAATCACTATTTCATCTGTTGAAACATGAAAATTCTGTTGCGCGTTTTTCACTCTTTGCCCACGATAAGTAGAACGTTCTACTAAAACGTTCTACTTACAATAACAGCGCCAAAAAAGCGCTACTCGGGGGAAATCAGCATGAGTCTGATATCAGGGTTTGTTAAATCGCTGTCTAAGTTATCGATGATTGGTCGCGCCTTAATGCTGCCAATTTCACTGCTTCCCGCTGCGGGCCTGCTGCTGGCCTTCGGCGATAAGTTCCATCTGCCGCTGATGATGAACGCGGGCGGGGTTATCTTTGATAACCTGCCGATGCTGTTTGCCATTGGCTCCGCCGTGGGTCTGGCGTCAGAATCCGGCATCGCGGCGCTGTCTGCGGCGGTGTCGGTGTTTGTCACGAATATCACCATCAGTACCGTGCTGAGCATCACGCCGGAGATGGCCTCCCAGGGCGGGAAATACGCCATGGTCGTCGGCATCCCGACGCTGCAGATGGGCGTCTTCGGCGGCCTGATCTGCGGTATTCTCGCGGCCTGGTGCTATAACCGCTTCCACACCATGCAGCTGCCGGAGTTCCTGGGCTTCTTCTCCGGCAAGCGCTTCGTGGCCATTGCAACGGCGTTTCTGTCGTTCCTGATGGGGCTGCTGCTGCCGTACGTGTGGCAGCATATTCAGGCCGGTATCGACGCGCTCTCCGTGGTGGTTAACGGCGATAATCAGGCGGCGTCGACCTTTATCTTCGGTCTGGTAGAGCGCGCGCTGATCCCGCTCGGCCTGCACCACATCTGGTATCCGTCCTTCTGGTATTCGTTCGGGGATTACACCACCCAGGCAGGACAGGTGATCCACGGCGACCAGACCATCTGGTTCAAGATGCTGGAAGAAGGGGTGAAGTCCTTCAGCAGTGACACCTACCAGAATGCCGGTAAATTCATGCAGGGCGAATTCCCGCTGATGCTGTTCGCGCTGCCCGCCGCGTGCCTGGCGATGTATCACGAAGCCCATACGAAGAATAAGAAAATTGCGGCCGGTATTCTGTTCTCTGCGGCGCTGACCTGCTTCCTGACGGGGATCACCGAACCGGTCGAGTTTACCTTTATCTTCGTGGCGCCGATCCTGTACGTCTTTAACGCCATCATGGCAGGCCTGGCCTACATGACTATGTATCTGCTGCATGCGCATATCGCCAAGTCGTTCTCCGCGGGCTTTATCGACTATCTCTCATTCGGGATCCTGCCGTCCTTTAACGGCTACAAGACCAACTTCCTGAATGCGATTATCATCGGCATTCCAATGGGCCTGATTTATTACTTCACGTTCCGCTTTGTGATTCGTCGTTTCGACGTGAAAACGCCGGGCCGCACTGAAGTGACCGCCAACGCGGATGATAAGTCTGATTCAGAACTCGCGACCGAGATCATCACCCTGCTGGGCGGGGCGCACAACATCGACTCCGTCGGCGCCTGTATCACCCGCCTTCGCCTGGAAGTGGCAAAAAGCGAGGTGGTCGATAAGGACGGCCTGAACGGACTCGGCGCGCGCGGCGTGGTCTTCGTCGGCGACAACGGTATTCAGGTGATTTTCGGTGCCAGAGCACAGTTTATCGCCCAGACCATGTCCACCATGATCGGCAAATAATAAGATGCCTGAACGACGCGTCTCCTGTAGTCTGGGAGACGCATTGTCGTATCTGACTGATAATCGGTGAATTTCAGGGAGCGGTTTTGAAGAAAGTCAGCATTATTGATGTCGCAAAGCACGCGGGCGTATCGGTCTCAACGGTCTCGCTGGTTTTGCGCCAGAAAGGGAAAATCTCAGAGGCAACGATCGAGAAGGTCAACGCTGCCATCAATACGCTGGGCTATGTTCATAACGTTGCCGCTGCCAACCTCCGCGCCAATACGTCCAATCTGATTGGCCTGATCCTCCGTGACTTTAGCGACAGTTTCTCCATCAAAGTGATGGCGAGCATCGTCCAGGATCTTGAAAAACAGGGGTATATGGTTTTTCTCGGCCAGCCCCAGAACGACCATGACCATCTTGAGCGCTGCCTGCTGTCATTTAAGCAGCAGGGCGTCGCCGGGGTTATCTATCTGGCCTCCGATACCCGCACGTCTACCCTGCCGGAGCAGATTCGCCGCTGCCCGCTGCCGCTGGTGGTGGTCTCTCAGTCGCTGCTGGATGAAAAATGCAATCTGGTGATGCGCGATAACCGTCAGGCGGCAAATCTGGCGGTGCGTTATCTTATCGAGCGCGGCCATCGCAATATCGCCTACATTGGCGGACGTGAAGGCTGCCTTATCCGCGAACAGCGCCTGCTCGGTTTTCGCAGCGCGATGACGCAGAACGGTCTGGTCTGGCGCGATGAATATTCTCCGGCCTGCGACGATGATACCCTGGCTGCGGGTTTCGCCACCCGCCAGCTGCTGGAAAAAAACAATACCATCACCGCCCTGCTCTGCCACTCGCCGGATGCCATGATCGGCTCCATCTCCGGTATCCATCAGGTGGGACGAACGGTGGGTAAAGATGTGTTTCTGACGCAGCAGGTCGCGCTGGTCGGTTTCGAAGATATGCTCCACGTTAACCTCACCTCGCCGTCCTTTACCTACGTGTCGTCCGCCAGCGAAGAGACGGGGCGTCAGGCGGCCGGGCTGATTATTCGCACGCTGAAGGAGCCGACGCTGCAAACCCAGCGCATTACGCTTTCCGGGCAGCTTATCGCGCGCGAGTCGGCGTAAAATCAGAATTTAAAACAGGTCTGCCGGCGCGGGATTGCTGCTATATTTCCATGATTTGCCATGGATAATCGCAATGCCTACCGTTATTACGCACGCTGCTGTTCCGCTTTGTCTGGGCTTAGGCCTGGGAACCAAAGTGATTCCTCCCCGCCTGCTGTTTGCCGGGATTGTCCTCGCCATGCTGCCGGATGCCGACGTGCTGGCGTTCAAGTTTGGCGTCGCGTACGGCAATGTTTTCGGCCATCGCGGCTTTACCCACTCCCTGCTGTTCGCCTTTGTGGTGCCGATACTCTGCGTGCTGATTGGCCGACGATGGTTCCGGGCCAGCCTGACGCGGTGCTGGCTGTTTTTGACCGTGTCATTGCTGTCGCACAGCCTGCTGGATTCGATTACCACGGGAGGGAAAGGCGTCGGCTGGCTGTGGCCGTGGTCAGATGAACGCTTCTTTGCGCCGTGGCAGGTGATTAAGGTCGCGCCGTTTGCGCTGTCGCGCTACACCACGCCGTACGGGCATCAGGTGATCGTGTCGGAGCTGCTGTGGGTGTGGCTGCCGGGAGTCGTGCTGATGGGGTTGCTGTGGTGGAGACGGAGGTAAAAGCAAAACGGCAACTCAAGTTGCCGTTTTTAGTGTTTGCACCCTCTCCCTGTGGGAGAGGGCTGGGGTGAGGGCATCAGCGCGCACCGGACCTACTTACGGCGCCAGGTGGTGCCCTGCGGGCCATCTTCCAGAATGATGCCCATCTCGGTCAGACGATTGCGCGCCGCATCTGCCGCCGCCCAGTCTTTTGCCTGACGCGCTTCCAGACGCGCTTTGATCAACGCTTCAATTTCCGCCACTTCACCGTCGTCCGCCTGCGCACCACTCTGCAGGAACGCGTCCGGGTCCTGCTCCAGCAGGCCGAGCACGGAGGAGAGCTTACGCAGATGGGACGCCAGCGCATTCGCCGCGGCCATATCTTCTGACTTCAGGCGGTTCACTTCGCGCGCCATGTCGAACAGCACGGAGTAGGCTTCCGGGGTGTTGAAGTCGTCGTTCATCACCTCAACAAAGCGAGCTTCGAACGCTTCGCCACCTGCAGCAGGAACAGACCTGTCGGTCCCGCGCAGCGCGGTATAAAGACGCTCCAGCGCCGAGCGCGCCTGCTTCAGGTTCTCTTCGCTGTAGTTCAGCTGGCTGCGATAGTGGCCGGACATCAGGAAGTAGCGCACGGTTTCCGCGTCGTAATACTTCAGCACGTCGCGCACGGTGAAGAAGTTACCCAGCGATTTAGACATCTTCTCGCGGTCAACCATTACCATCCCGGAGTGCATCCAGTAGTTAACGTACTCGCCGCCGTGTGCGCAGGTAGACTGCGCGATTTCGTTTTCGTGGTGCGGGAACATCAGGTCCGAACCGCCGCCGTGAATATCGAAGTGCTTGCCCAGCTGTTTGCAGTTCATCGCGGAACATTCGATGTGCCAGCCCGGGCGGCCTTCGCCCCACGGGGATGGCCAGCTTGGTTCGCCCTCTTTGGACATTTTCCACAGCACGAAGTCCATCGGGTTACGCTTCACGTCAACCACGTCAACGCGCGCACCGGCCTGAAGCTGGTCCAGATCCTGACGGGAAAGCGAACCGTAGGTTGGGTCCGTCGGCACCGAGAACATCACGTCACCGTTGTCCGCAACGTAGGCGTGACCGCGTGCGATCAGCTTTTCGGTGATCTCGATGATTTCGTGAATATGGTGGGTCGCGCGCGGCTCGCTGTCCGGGCGCTGAATATTCAGAGCGTCGAAATCTTTGTGCATTTCGACGATCATGCGATCGACCAGCGCAACGAAGCTTTCGCCGTTCTCATTAGCGCGCTTGATGATTTTATCGTCGATGTCGGTGATATTACGCACGTATTTCAGGGTATAGCCCAGAAAACGCAGGTAGCGTGACACCACGTCAAAAGCGACAAAGGTACGGCCATGCCCAATGTGACAGAGATCGTAAACCGTAATACCACACACGTACATGCCGACTTCCCCGGCATGGATAGGTTTAAATTCCTCTTTTTGGCGCGTCATTGTATTAAAGATTTTTAACATCGAAGATTCCATGTAAACACGTGTGTGGTTGAAAACCGGCTATTCTACCCGTAATTCAAACCCGAAGCAGCACACAATGCAAGGTGATCGCATCCTGTGGTTATGCTATAACAAGCCCCTATAGATGACCCGAACGCGGGTCGACGTACCACAATAACGGAACAGGATGCAAAAATGGTTACTTTCCACACTAATCATGGCGATATCGTAATCAAAACCTTTGATGACAAAGCGCCTGAAACAGTTAAAAACTTCCTGGACTACTGCCGCGAAGGTTTCTACAACAACACCATTTTCCACCGCGTGATCAACGGCTTTATGATCCAGGGCGGCGGTTTCGAACCTGGCATGAACCAGAAAGAGACCAAAGAAGCGATCAAAAACGAAGCGAACAACGGTCTGAAAAACACCCGCGGTACGCTGGCAATGGCCCGTACTCAGGCTCCGCACTCTGCCACCGCGCAGTTCTTCATCAACGTGGCTGACAACGACTTCCTGAACTTCTCCGGCGAAAGCCTGCAGGGTTGGGGCTACTGCGTATTCGCAGAAGTGGTTGAAGGTATGGACGTGGTTGACAAGATCAAAGCCGTCGCTACTGGCCGCAGCGGTATGCACCAGGACGTTCCTAAAGAAGACGTTGTGATTACAAGCGTGACCGTCAGCGAGTAATTCGTGGCGACACTCTTTATTGCGGATCTGCATCTGCAAACAGAAGAACCGGCGATAACCGCCGGTTTTCTGCGTTTTTTACGCGGTGAAGCGAAAAGCGCCGATGCGCTGTACATCCTGGGCGACCTCTTTGAAGCCTGGATTGGCGACGACGACCCTAACCCGCTGCACCGTGAAATGGCAGCCGCCATTCACGCCCTCGTGGATTCCGGCGTTCCCTGCTACTTCATTCACGGCAACCGTGATTTCCTGATCGGCAAGCGCTATGCCCGCGAAAGCGGCATGACGCTGCTGCCGGAAGAGCAGGTGCTCGATCTCTATGGCCGCAGGGTCCTGATCATGCACGGCGACACGCTCTGCACCGACGATACCGGCTACCTGGCGTTTCGCGCTAAAGTCCACACACCGTGGATCCAAAAGGTGTTCCTTGCGCTGCCGCTGTTTATCCGCAACCGCATCGCCGCCAGAATGCGAGCGGGCAGTAAAGCCGCCAACAGCAGCAAATCCATGACAATCATGGACGTGAACCCGCAGGCCGTGGTGAGCGTAATGGAAAAGCATGGCATTCAGTGGTTGATCCACGGTCATACGCACCGTCCTGACGTCCATTCCCTTATCGCCAACGGCGAAGCGGCCCATCGCGTGGTGTTGGGTGCCTGGCACACCGAAGGCTCCATGGTCAAAGTCACTCCAGAGGACGTGGAGCTGATCGCGTTTCCGTTTTAACCCCTCACACTATTATTCTATTTTTTTGAACAATATCGGCAAATTGTTTCGATTTTAATCAGCACGTGGTCGGCCTATTATTTATCACATCAGGGCAACACGCCCTATCCCAGATAAAATACTTAAGGAATACGACCATGAAATCCATCAAAACTTTCGTTGCAGTTGCCGCTCTTTCCCTGGTTTCTTTCGGTTCTTTCGCTCAAAGCGTGAGCGCAACCGCCTCTACCCTTGACCGCGCAGAAGCGAAAATCGCCGCGCAGGCCGCTGAACAGGGTGCCTCTTACAAAATTACCAGCGCGCAGTTCAACAACCGCGTACACATGACAGCCGAACTGACTAAATAATGATTGCCAAACAACGAAAACAGACCGCCAGAACGCGGTCTGTTTTGTTATGAACGGATGGCAACAACGGCTCAAGATTTAACCGCGCAACCGTTTTCCTTGCCCGTATAACATGCTATTCTCTGTGCCCTCGAAAGCAGTGTGTTTCGCACCACAGGAGTTTTAAGACGCATGTCTTCCCGCAATAATCCGGCGCGTGTCGCCATCGTGATGGGGTCCAAAAGCGACTGGGCTACCATGCAGTTCGCCGCCGAAATCTTTGAAATCCTGAATGTTCCGCACCACGTTGAAGTGGTCTCCGCGCACCGTACGCCGGACAAACTGTTCAGCTTCGCCGAAAGCGCCGAAGAGAACGGTTATGAGGTGATCGTTGCCGGTGCGGGCGGCGCAGCACATCTGCCAGGCATGATTGCCGCCAAAACCCTGGTGCCGGTACTGGGCGTTCCGGTCCAAAGCGCCGCGTTAAGCGGTGTGGATAGCCTCTACTCCATCGTCCAGATGCCGCGCGGTATTCCTGTCGGCACGCTGGCGATTGGTAAAGCGGGTGCTGCCAATGCCGCCCTGCTGGCGGCGCAAATTCTTGCGACGCACGATAAAGCATTACACCAGCGTCTGGCGGAGTGGCGTAAAGCCCAGACCGACGAGGTACTGGACAATCCGGACCCGCGGGGTGCGGCATGAAGCAGGTTTGCGTCCTCGGTAACGGCCAGCTAGGCCGCATGCTGCGTCAGGCCGGTGAGCCGCTGGGTATTGCCGTCTGGCCCGTCGGGCTGGACGCCGAACCGGAAGCCGTACCGTTCCACCAGAGCGTGATCACCGCCGAGATCGAACGCTGGCCGGAAACGGCTCTGACCCGCGAGCTGGCGCGTCATAACGCCTTCGTTAACCGCGACGTGTTCCCGATCGTTGCCGACCGTCTGACGCAAAAGCAGCTGTTCGACAAGCTCGGTCTGCCGACCGCGCCGTGGCAGCTCCTGTCCGATAAAAGCGAGTGGAATGACGTTTTCGCGATGCTGGGCGAGCTGGCAATCGTGAAGCGCCGCGTGGGCGGCTATGACGGCCGCGGCCAGTGGCGCCTGCGTGCAGATGAAACGGCAGAACTGCCGGACGACTGCTACGGCGAGTGCATCGTTGAGCAGGGCATCAACTTCAGCGGTGAAGTGTCGCTGGTTGGCGCGCGCGGGCAAGACGGGCATACCGTCTTTTATCCGCTGACGCATAACCTGCATCAGGACGGCATTCTGCGCACCAGCGTCGCCTTCCCGCACGCCAATGCTGACCAGCAGGCGCAGGCGGAAGATATGCTCTCTGCCATCATGCACGAACTCGGGTATGTAGGCGTCATGGCGATGGAGTGCTTTATCACCCCGTCCGGTCTGCTGATCAACGAACTTGCGCCGCGCGTGCACAACAGTGGCCACTGGACGCAAAACGGCGCGTCCATCAGCCAGTTCGAGCTGCACCTGCGCGCGATCGCCGACCTGCCGCTGCCGCAGCCGGTGGTGAACAGCCCGTCGGTGATGATCAACCTGATCGGCACCGATCTGAACTACGACTGGCTGAAGCTGCCGCTCGTGCATCTGCACTGGTATGACAAAGAGGTCCGCGCGGGTCGTAAGGTCGGTCACCTGAACCTGAACGACAGCGACACGGGCCGCCTGAGCGCCACCCTGGAAGCCATGATCCCGCTCCTGCCGCCGGAATATGCGAGCGGTATTGTCTGGGCACAGTCAAAGCTCAAGTAAGACATCTGCGCCGGGGAGTTGACCTTCCCCTTCCCCGGCGTACAATCCCCGCCCATTGCTGCTGAGTTTTCTTCTGGAATAACCATGAACGATGGAACGGACTATCGCGCGATCCTCGCGTCTGATACCCCTTTAATCGACGTTCGCGCGCCGATCGAATTTGCCCAGGGCGCGATGCCTGCGGCGATCAACCTGCCCTTAATGAACGACGACGAGCGCGCCGCCGTCGGCACCTGCTATAAACGCCAGGGCCCCGAGGCCGCGCTGGCGCTCGGCCATCAGCTGGTGAGCGGCGAGACGCGTGAGGCACGCATCAACGCCTGGCGCGAGGCCAGCCTTGCCCATCCTGAGGGCTATCTCTGCTGCGCGCGCGGCGGCCAGCGCTCGCATATCTCTCAGGCCTGGCTGAAAGAGGCGGGCGTCGACTACCCGCTGATCCGCGGCGGCTATAAGGCCCTGCGTCAGACGGCGATTCAGGTGACCATCGAGCAGTCACAAAAGCCGATGGTGCTTATTGGCGGCTGCACCGGAAACGGTAAAACCCTGCTGGTGAAGCAGCACGCGCAGGGTATCGATCTGGAAGGGCTGGCGCACCATCGCGGTTCGTCGTTTGGCCGCACGCTCACGCCGCAGCTTTCCCAGGCCAGCTTTGAAAATCACCTTGCGGCTGAGCTCCTGAAAAAAGATGCCGCGCGCTGGGTGCTGGAAGATGAAGGCCGGATGATTGGCTCCAACCACCTGCCGGAGTGCCTGCGCGACCGCATGGCTGAAGCTCCTATCGCTGTCGTCGAAGACCCGTTTGAAATTCGTCTTGAACGCCTGCGCGAAGAGTATTTCGACCATATGTGGGCGGATTTTTCTGCCGCCTACGGCGAGGAAGCGGGCTGGAAGGAATACAGCGAGTACCTGCATCACGGCCTGTTCGCCATTCGCCGCCGTCTGGGGCTGCAGCGGCATGCAGAATTCACCGCGCTGTTAGATTTCGCGCTGCTGGAACAGCAACGCTCCGGCAGCACGGACGCGCACTTCAGCTGGCTTGTACCGCTCCTGAACGACTATTACGACCCGATGTACGGCTATCAGCTGGAGAAGAAAGCGGAGAAGATTGTCTATCGCGGGACGTTTGAAGACGTTGCCGAGTGGCTTGATCGCTGAAAAACAAGGCCGGGTGGCGAGGTAAAAGCAAAACGGCAACCGGGGTTGCCGTTTTAATGTTTATTCCCTCTCCTTGTGGGAGAGGGTCAGGGTGAGGGCATCAGACCGCACCCAACAAGACGACTTAGAAGTCGTAACGCAGACGCACCAGGTTCATGTCGCCCAGGTTGTCGGTGCTGGAGGTGAACACGTGTTCGTAATCCACGCGGAAACCGTAGTCCAGCTGGAAGCTGATACCCACGCCGTTGTCGATGCGCTGGTAGTTACGGCCGTTCACGTACTCAATACGGTCACCCATGAAGTAAGGCTGGATGGATTTAACCGCGTACTGACCGATTGGGAACTTGTAGCCCGCAAAGTATTCAATACCCCATGCATCACCGGCGAAGTAGTCGTTAACAGACACTTTTTTGGTGGTCAGGAAGTTCTGGTACCAGCCGCCGCCAGCGGAGAAGGTCCAGTTGTCCGGCGTCCAGCTCAGCGCGGTACCGAGGATGTTCTGGTCGTAGGTTTTGCTGTCGCCGTTGTCAGGGTTACGCATGTCCGCGCGGGTGTAGTTCCACGCCGCGCCCCAGGTCAGGTCGGTGGTCAGGTGGTAATCCAGACCCAGCGAGCCGCCGCCTTTACGCTTGTAGCGCAGGCCGTTGCCCGGCAGGTATTCGCTGTCTTCAAACAGGTAGGATGCATAAATGTCGGCATCACCCACGGTTTTCTTATATTTCAGCATCTGGCGTGAACGGTAAGAACCGTCGTAATCGCCGTTGATACCGTTACCCGGAGCCTGACCGATCATATCGTAGTCCCAGATATCGGTTTTCGCGCCCACCACATCATAGTAAACGCTGTTCTGTTGACCGAAGGTCAGCGTACCCCAGGTGTCGCTCTTCAGACCGGTGTAGAGCATACGACGCGTGGTGTCGTGTGCGCCGTCGGCGTAGTGGTGATCCCAGTTAAACTGCGCAGGAATATTGACACCCAGCTCGTAGTAGCTGATCCAGCTGATGTCATCAAACAGGTAGTAATCAGCCGCGAAACGGAAACGGGTGCCGCCGTCAAAGCCGTTACGCTTGTAGCTGTTTTTACCGTCGTCGCCGGTCATGTTCTGGAACTGAGGACGAATACTGCCGCCAACGGTAAAGTTCAGGCGGCTCAGCGGGTTACCCGCCTGAGGATCCTGCTTAAGAACGGTGATTTCCGCCTGAGAAGCGAACGTAGTCAATGCCACTGCCGCGCCGATCGTTGCCGCCAGCGCTGATTTTTTTATAGTCATTATTTTTCCTTAATAGACACGCTGCTAAATATTTAGCGAGTGAATATTAACTGGAAATAATCGGGCTGTGTGGTCGGTTTTTTAATGTTTTGTGCTACTAAATTAGCGGGTATTATCACTTTGTGCTATTTAAACGCTGCGCACCGGCATTAAAACCCGGCGCGCAACTATCACTGTGCTAAATCAACTCGCAAACTGACGGAACAGAGCTTTCCCCTTTAACAGCCGCGTGCCGAGCCAGCCTCCGCAAAGAGAAAGCAGCACCGCGCCGCTGAGAGGCAGGATCAACCAGAGACGCCAGTCAGGCTCCCACGGGAAGTCAAAGACCTTTGTCTGCAGCACCGCCAGCGCCGTTTCCGCGCCAATGGCCGCTACCAGACCCGCCACCAGCCCCAGCAGCGCAAACTCGCTCCAGAGCGTCATCCGCAGCAGCCGCTTTCCGGCACCCAGCGTGCGGTAGACCACCAGCTCCTGATGGCGCTGGCGCATGCCCACCTGTACCTGAGCCAGCAGCAACAGCACGCCGCAGATCGTCACCAGCACCACCATGACCTCCAGCGCGCGGCTCACCTGCTCCAGCACCTGCCCTACCTGCTTCAGGATCGCCCCGATATCCAGCAGGCTGACCGTTGGAAACTCCCGGTTGAGCTGGGTCAGCATGCCGTTGCCGTTTTCCCAGCGGAAGCTGGTCAGCCAGCTCTGCGGCTGCCCGTCCAGCGCGCCCGGCGGGAAGATAAAGAAGAAGTTGGGCCGCAGGCTTTCCCAGTCCACTTTACGCAGGCTGGTGACTTTCGCGGTAAAATCCTGGGTATCCCCTGTGAAGGTGACACTGTCTCCCAGCTTCACGTTCAGCCGCGTCGCCAGTCCCTCCTCCATCGACACCTCTCCCGCTTTCGGCGGCCAGGTGCCGGCGGTTATCGGGTTATGGTCAGGGCGTTTCTCCTGCCAGGTCAGGTTCAGCTCGCGGTTCAGCGACTCGTCCTTGTTCCCCTCCGCTGGCTGACCGTTGATCTGCGTCAGACGCGCGCGCACGATGGGATAGAACGACTCGGGGATAATGTGATGCTCCGACAGGAAGCCCTTCAGCGGCGTCACCTGCTCAGGCGCGATATTGATCAGGAAATAGTTCGGGCTTTCCGGGGGAAGCTGCTGCTGCCAGCGATCCAGCAGATCGCCGCGCAGCACTAACAGCAGCGCCAGCAGCATAAACGACAGCGAAAACGCCGACAGCTGGCTGAGCGTTGACCACGGCTGATGCAGCAGGCGGTTGACCGCCAGGCGCACGGGCAGCGATTTTACCGTCAGCCGCTTCAGGACGTTGAGCAATACCCAGCCCAGCACGCCGCACAGCAGCGCCAGCACAACCGCCCCGGCCAGCACCGCCCACAGCAGCGTGCTGCCGCCCATCAGCCACGCAAGCAGCCCCACCGCTACGACAATAATCACCGGTAGGTAGAACTTCAGCGGCCAGACGTTCGCCACCACATCGTTGCGAAGCACGCGCAGCGGCTGCGTGGCGAGCAGCAGGCGGTAAGGTCGGAGCCCCACCAGCAGCGAAATCACCGTCATTGCGCCCATCGCCCACAGCCACGGCCAGAGGCTGGCCGGCGGCAAGGCGGCCGGGAGCACCGGCTTCAGCATCACTATCAGCAGTTTTTCAAACAGCAGCCCCATTATTCCCCCGGTCAGCGCGGACAGTACCAGCAGCATCAGCCACTGGCCGACGATCAGCTTACGCAGCTGCGCCCTGCCCGCCCCCAGGGTTTTGAGGATCGCCACCAGGTCGTAACGGCTGCGGCAGTAATGCCCCATCGCCACGGCAACCGCCGCCACCGCCAGCAGCAGGGTCAACAGTGCCGAAAGCAGCAGGAACTGCTGAGAACGTTCAAGTGATTTACCGAGCGCCCCCTCGTCCTGCTCCAGCCCGTACCAGCGGTGTTCCGGTTTGAGCTGCGGCAGAAGCCATTTTTCGTACGCATCCAGCTGGGCAGGCGTGCCGCCAAACTTATAGCGCCAGGTGACGCGGCTGCCCGGCTGTACCGCATGGGTTGCCGCGACATCCGCGGTGTTCATCAGCAGGCGCGGCGCGAGCTGGAAGGGGTTAAAGCCGGAATCGGGCTCCTGCACCACCTCCCCGGCAATCTTGAGGGTGGCGTCGCCGACGTCGATGCTATCGCCGGGTTTCAGGTTCAGAAGCGCCATCAGACGTGATGCCAGCAGCACCGTGCCGGGCTTGGGCTTCAGCCCGGGCGGGTTGGTCTGCAGTTCGCCGTACATCGGGTAGATATCATCGACGGCTTTAACGCTGGCGAGCTGCGGCGTGTCGCCCGCAAAGGTCATGGTCTGGAAGCTTATCTGCTCCCCCATCTTCAGCCCTTCTTTACGCGCTTCGTCAATCCAGCCCGACGGCACCGGACGGGAGCTTTGCAGCGCCCGGTCACCCGCCATAAACTCCCGGCTCTGCTGGCTGAGCCCTTTTTCCATGCGGTCGCTGACGCTGCCGAGCGCCAGCACGCAGGCCACCGCCAGGCTTAGCGCCAGCCAGACAATCAGCAGCGAGGGCGAGCGCCACTCGCGCCAGAACCAGCGGGTAATCATGCCTCCTCCTGAAGAATACCGTTGACCAGACGCAGGCGACGGTCGCAGCGTGCGGCGAGCTGCGGATCGTGGGTTACGAGGATCAGCGTGGTGCCGTGCTCGCGGTTGAGCGAAAACAGCAGGTCGGCAATTTTGTCGCCGGTTTTACGGTCAAGGTTACCGGTGGGCTCATCGGCAAACAGGACTTCGGGACGACCGTTAAACGCCCGCGCCAGCGCCACGCGCTGCTGCTCGCCGCCGGAGAGCTGTGCGGGAAGATGATCGAGACGCTTGCCCAGACCGAGCTGCTCCAGCAGCGCCTTCGCGTGCGCCCGGCTTTCACGGCTGTTTTCACCGCGCAACAGCGCCGGGAGTTCGACGTTTTCCAGCGCGTTCAGGGTTGGGATCAGCATAAAGGACTGAAAGACAAAACCAACGTGACGCGCGCGCAGCGCGGCCCGCGCCTCCTCATCAAGCTGATGCAGCGGTTGCCCGACAAGATGGACCTCGCCGCTGCTGCCGTCGTCCAGACCGGCCAAAATCGCCAGCAGCGTGGACTTGCCGGAGCCGGATTCGCCAATCAGCGCGATGGTTTCAGCGCGTTTGACAACGAGTTCAACTCCAGTAAGGATGGAAAGCTCGTGTTCCCCCTGACCGACGGACTTCTTAAGATGATGAACTTCAACACTGTTTTCCGCTGGCATTTGCCCTTCCTGTTTTTGATTCTGATGACCTTCCGCGCGGCGGCAGCGGACACGTTACTGGTTCTCGGCGACAGCCTGAGCGCAGGCTATCGCATGGCGGCCAGCGCGGCCTGGCCCGCTCTGCTCAACGACAAATGGCAGAGCAAGACGTCGGTAATCAACGCCAGCATCAGCGGCGATACCTCGCAGCAGGGCCTGTCGCGCCTGCCTGCGCTGCTCAAACAGCATCAGCCTCGCTGGGTGCTGGTGGAGCTTGGCGGTAACGATGGATTGCGCGGTTTTCAGCCTCAGCAAACCGAGCAAACGCTGCGCACCATTTTGCAGGACATTAAGGCGGCAAACGCCCAGCCGCTGCTGATGCAAATTCGCCTGCCCGCCAACTACGGTCGTCGGTATAATGAAGCCTTTAGCGCGATCTACCCTAAGCTTGCCAAAGAGTTTGATATTCCGCTGCTGCCATTTTTTATGGAAGAGGTCTATCTCAAACCCCAGTGGATGCAAGACGACGGGATCCACCCCAATCGCGATGCTCAGCCGTTTATTGCCGACTGGATGGCAACGCGGCTGGCTCCTTTAGTTAAACATGACTCCTGATTAAGCGGAGATCCTGACAGGTAAAGTTATGCAAAAATCGGTCTTAATTACAGGATGTTCCAGTGGAATCGGCCTGGAAAGCGCGCTCGAACTGAAGCGCCAGGGGTTTCGGGTGCTGGCGGCCTGTCGCAAACCCGACGATGTCGAACGTATGAACGGGCTGGGCTTTACCGGCGTGCTGCTGGATATGGACTCGCCGGAGAGCGTTGAACGCGCCGCCGATGAAGCGATCGCGCTGACCAACAATCGTCTGTACGGGCTCTTTAACAATGCCGGCTACGGCGTGTATGGCCCGCTGGATACGCTCTCCCGCGAAACGCTGGAGAAACAGTTTTCGACCAACTTCTTCGGCGTGCATCAGCTCACCATGCGTCTGCTCCCCGCGATGCTGCCGCACGGTGAAGGGCGCATCGTGATGACATCGTCAGTGATGGGGCTGATTTCCACCCCGGGCCGCGGCGCCTACGCCGCCAGCAAATATGCGCTGGAGGCCTGGTCCGACGCCCTGCGCATGGAGCTGCGCCACAGCGGCATCAAGGTCAGCCTGATTGAACCCGGCCCGATCCGCACCCGCTTTACCGAAAACGTGAACCAGACCCAGGCGGATAAACCGGTCGAGAACCCCGGCATTGCCGCACGTTTTACCCTCGGGCCAGAGGCAGTGGTGGCCAAAGTGCGCCATGCTTTTGAGAGCGAACATCCCAAAATGCGCTATCCGGTAACGCTGGTCACCCACGCCGTAGGCTGGTTAAAGCGCCTGCTGCCGGGCCGGGTGATGGACAAAATTTTGCACGGTTGAGTTGAAGCGACGACGCTCATCCCCATGTAAAGAACAAACCGACAAAAGAGAAAGCCGCATGTCCGTAGAGAATATCGTCAATATTACAGAAGCTAACCTGCAACAGACCCTTGAACAGTCGATGACCAAACCGGTCCTGTTCTACTTCTGGTCTGAACGCAGCCAACACTGCCTGCAGCTGACGCCGGTGCTGGAAAGCCTTGCTGCCCAGTACAACGGTCAGTTCATTCTCGCCAAGCTGGACTGTGACGCCGAGCCGATGGTGGCGTCTCAGTTTGGTCTGCGCGCCATCCCAACCGTCTATTTGTTCCAGAACGGTCAGCCCGTTGACGGTTTCCAGGGGCCGCAGCCGGAAGAGGCTATCCGCGCCCTGCTGGATAAAGTGCTGCCGCGCGAAGAAGAGCTGAAAGCGCAGGAAGGCATGGCGCTGATGCAGGAAGGCAAATACGACGAGGCGCTGCCGCTGCTCAAAGAGGCGTGGCAGCTGTCGAATCAGAACAGCCAGATCGGCCTGCTGCTTGCGGAAACGCAGATCGCCCTGCACCGCTCAGAAGACGCGGAAGCCGTACTCAAAACGGTTCCGCTGCAGGATCAGGACACCCGCTATCAGGGTCTGGTCGCACAAATTGAGCTGCTGAAACAGGCCGCGGACACCCCGGAAATTCAGCAGCTGCAGCAGCAGGTTGCCGACAACCCGGCCGATGCCGCGCTGGCAAGCCAGCTGGCGCTGCAGCTGCACCAGGTGGGGCGTAACGAAGAGGCGCTGGAGCTGCTGTTCAGCCACCTGCAAAAAGACCTGGCAGCCGCAGACGGTCAGGCGCGTAAGATGTTCCAGGAAATTCTGGCCGCGCTAGGCACCGGAGACGCGCTGGCGTCGAAGTATCGTCGTCAGCTGTACGCGTTGCTCTACTAACAAAAAAATGCCCGGTGGCGCTAACGCTTACCGGGCCTACAAAACAGGCTTAACCCGTTTTCTTTAATTGCGTCACCACCAGCTGGTGGCGCGCGTTGTAGAACTTCCGATAGGTCAGGTAGCAGGCAATGATGGTTGACAGGCTTGCCGTGGAAAGCAGCATAAATGTCACCATGATCTGATACTTAATCGCTTTTACCGGATCGATACCGGCAAAAATCAGCCCCGACATCATGCCAGGCAGGCTCACCAGCCCCACCGTTTTGGCTGAATCGACCGTTGGGATCAGCGATGAGCGAATGCTCTCACGAATCAGCCGCGCCGAGGCCACTTTAGGCGTCGCCCCCAGGCTTAATTTCTCCTGTAGCTGCTGCTGTTCACTGCTGAAACGCTGGCCGAGATTGTTATAACACAGCCCAACGGCCACCATGGCGTTCCCCGCAATCATCCCGGATATGGGGATAACCTGCATCGGCGTAAACGCAATCGAGCCGGAGAGCACCAGCACCGCCAGAGTGAGCGCCGTCCCGGTGGTAATGGCGATAAACGACGAGATAAACGCTTTATCAATGTATTTACTGCGTTTTTTCGCATTCCACGCTGCGTTAAAGCAGATAAAGAGCACCATCAGCAGCGTCAGCATCGCGTGGTTGACGTTGAATATATACTTCAGCACATAGCCGACGATGATGAGCTGAATCACCGCGCGGCAGATACTCCACACAATATCTTTTTCCAGCCCCAGCTTTTCCCGGTAGCTGACCACAATCGCAATCAGTACCAGCACCATCGAAAACGCCAGGGATTCATTGGTAATGTTATGCTCACCCACGGTTAGCCTCCTGCATTTTCCCGCCGTGCGGCTGAAGCGTAATCACGTCATCCGCATGGGTAATTTCGTTAGCGTCGTGCGTCACCCACAGCACGGCAATGTTCTGCTCCCGGGCGTAGCGATGAATAATCTCGTTAACGTTGCGCTTGTTGGCGTCATCGAGCGCGCTGGTAATTTCGTCGAGCAGCAACACCTTCGGTAAAAACTGCAGGTTGCGGATCAGCGAGACGCGCTGCTTTTCTCCACCCGACAGCGCAGTGATGGATTTGGTCAACGTCTCCTGCGCCAGGCCAAAGCGGGCGAGATCGCTGATAAATTTTTCCGGCTCCGGCGTTTTATTACGGATTTGCCACGGGAAAATCAGGTTGTCATAGACCGTATCGCCAAAAAGCACGGGGGTCTGCACGCAGTAGGAGACCTGCTGGCGGTAGCTTTCCGGGGACAGGGTCGCGATATCCTGTCCTTCAAACAGAATGGTTCCCTCCGTCGGGCTGAGGAGGGAAGCCACAATCTTCAGCAGCGTGCTTTTACCGCAGCCTGACGGTCCCGTGATTAATTTAAACTCGCCCGGCGAGAGGCTAAATCCGACGTGTTGAAGAATAATGTTTTCCCCGACACGAAATCCGATATCCCTGAGATGTAATAGCTTTTTTTTATCGTTCATTACGCTTCCGTTAACCGCTTCGTGTAATAACCGTCTGTAGCATAATCCTTTCGCCTGCACAGAGCGAATAGCCTCACGCTAAAGCAAGTGTTAAACTTTTTGTTTGTAATTTGTCACCACCATCACTACAGGAAGTAAGCAGCATGGCACATATCTTTTATGAGTTTCCTTCCCTGAAGCCTGGTGTTCCTGATGTCGAAACATTAATGGAAGTCATCAAATCGTCGGAACTCACGCGTTTTGTCATTGGTGCAGAGGTGGTGGATTTTGTTAAGAAGGCGCTCATCGTGAACACCACGATCGGCAGTTTCAAAAATTGCTATTTCGCCTTCGACAACGGGACACACTTTCTGGAATTTGACGGCAAGGGAAAATCAAAACGTTTCAATGAGGTACCCGACTGGTTCGTCTCTCCGGCTGAATTTTCTCGTACCCAGTGGCTTATCAACCACGATCTTGCGGATGTAAAGGCCACCCAATTCATTGACGTGCTGATGTCCTACCCGCTGAAAGCGCGCCGCGCGCACTGCAATTTGTTATTCGGGCTGGAGCTGGAAAAGGTGAATGCGGTTCCGGCCGCAGCGTCAGCCGCAGGGAAAATCGGCAATAAAAACGGTAAAACGACCAAACCGCGCGTGACCGATCTGGGATCGTTTGAATTGTTCAGCCAGTTCTTTGCGCGCATGAAAACCGCCGTGCTGGCCGATGAGTTTCCCACCCTGCAGGTCCTGACGGGCATGGATAACCTGACAAAAGCGCCGCATAATTTAAAGCAGGGTATCAGAACGTGGTTCAAAGCCATCGCGGGCGACCTTCCACCGAATAACAAACGCGTAGAAGCGGGGAATGCCGTTCTGTTCTGCGCCCCTATCCGCGAACAGATCCAGCGTATCGAAGCGCTGGGGCTGGAGAAGTACTACCAGGGATTATCTAAAGCCATTGCCGAAGCCGGTGATGGCTTCATCTCTGACTTTACCTATACTTACGAGCAATAAACACACACATCTCTCGTCACAGCATGCAAAACAGGAGGTTTTTATGCTTATCGTTGTTCCTGTCCTTATTTTTGTTGCGCTGGTTATTGTGGGCGCAGGCGTCAAAATTGTCCCGCAAGGGTATCAGTGGACCGTTGAGCGTTTCGGTCGATATACCAATACCCTCCAGCCAGGCTTAAGCCTGATTGTTCCGTTCATGGACCGCATTGGTCGCAAGATCAACATGATGGAACAGGTACTGGACATTCCTTCTCAGGAGATCATCTCCAAGGATAACGCCAACGTCACCATCGACGCCGTCTGCTTTATTCAGGTGATTGATGCGCCGAAAGCGGCCTATGAGGTCAGCAACCTGGAGCTGGCGATCGTCAACCTGACGATGACCAACATCCGTACCGTGCTCGGCTCGATGGAGCTGGACGAAATGCTTTCCCAGCGCGACAGCATCAATACCCGCCTGCTGCACATTGTCGATGAGGCAACGAACCCGTGGGGGATCAAGGTCACCCGTATTGAGATCCGCGACGTGCGCCCACCGGCGGAGCTGATCGCCTCCATGAACGCCCAGATGAAGGCCGAGCGAACCAAGCGCGCCTACATTCTGGAAGCCGAAGGGGTGCGTCAGGCGGAGATCCTCAAAGCGGAAGGGGAAAAACAGTCGCAGATCCTGAAAGCGGAAGGCGATCGTCAGTCCGCATTCTTACAGGCTGAAGCGCGTGAACGTTCGGCAGAAGCGGAAGCCCGCGCCACTCAGATGGTGTCCGAGGCGATTGCCGCCGGTGATATCCAGGCCGTGAACTACTTTGTCGCGCAAAAATATACCGACGCGCTAAAACAGATCGGCTCGGCGAACAACAGCAAGGTGGTGATGATGCCGCTGGAGGCCAGCAGCCTGATGGGCTCTATCGCCGGTATTGCCGAACTGATTAAAGACAGCGGAAACGAGCGTAAAAAATGATTGAGCCGATCGTTGCACATCCTCATGCCTTCTGGCTAAGCCTCGGCGGCTTATTGCTGGCGGCGGAGATGCTGGGCGGCAACGGCTACCTGCTCTGGAGCGGTGTTGCCGCCGTCATTACTGGCCTTCTGGTCTGGATCCTGCCGCTGGACTGGGCGTGGCAGGGCGCGCTATTTGCCGTGCTGACGCTGGTGGCCGCGTGGCTGTGGTGGCGCTGGCTAAACCGGCGGGTTAACGAGCAAAAACCGCTGGACGCGCACCTTAACCAGCGCGGACAGCAGATTGTCGGCAAGCGTTTTACGCTCGACACCGCGCTGGTAAACGGGCGCGGGCACATGCGCGTGGGCGACAGCTCGTGGCCGGTGGTCGCCGACGACGACCTCAGCGCCGGCACGCGGGTTGAGGTCATTGCGGTGGAAGGCATTACCCTGCGGGTAAAAGCCTGTTAGGCAGAGGCCTTACGATGACAGCAGCCGGCAAGATTATCGATAATCGGGCAGTCGGCGCTGTCATCCCCCGGACAGGATTCCGCGAGCTGCAGCAGCTGTTCGCGCATCGACTGCAGCTCGATGATGTGGCGTTCAATTTCGGCCACTTTTTCCAGCGTGCGTTTTTTCACGTCGGCGCTGTGACGCTTCGGATCGTTGAACAGGTTCACCAGCTCGCCGCACTCTTCCAGATTAAACCCGACCTGTCTTGCCTGGCGCAGCAGCGTCAGCTCATCAATATGCAGTTTCGTATAGCTGCGGTAGCCGTTTTCGCTGCGCAGCGGTGGCGTCACCAGCCCCTTCTCTTCATAAAAGCGGATTGCCTTGCTGGTTAAGCCGGTTTTTTTTGCCACGTCACTGATATTCACATTTCCCCCTTGACCTTCCCCTTGATGGAAGGTTTAACCTTCATAACAGTTAGCGAAAAGCGTTACTCAGGTCAACTACTGACCAGTTCATTATACGGGAGTTTTGTTATGTCTCACACTATCGACCTGACGCTGGACGGCCTCTCATGCGGCCACTGTGTCAAACGCGTTAAAGAAAGCCTGGAACAGCGCCCTGACGTTGAAAGCGCTGACGTGACTATCGATCATGCCGCCGTCACCGGCAGCGCCAGCGCGGATGCGCTGATCGATACCATCAAGCAGGCCGGTTACGGGGCGGAGTTAAGCCACCCAAAGGCTAAACCGCTGGCAGAGTCATCATCCCCGTCGGAAGCGCTGACAGCGGCCACTCCTGAGCTTCCGGCAGCTGATGATATTGACGACAGCCAACAGCTGCTGATCAACGGCATGAGCTGCGCCAGCTGCGTCTCCCGGGTACAAAACGCCTTGCAGGCCGTACCGGGGGTCGCGCAGGCACGGGTCAATCTTGCGGAGCGTACTGCGCTGGTGATGGGCAGCGCCTCCGCCGCAGATTTAGTGCAGGCCGTTGAGAAAGCGGGCTACGGGGCGGAGGCCATCGAAGATGATGCCGAGCGCCGCGAGCGCCAGCAGGAAACGGCTATCGCCACCATGAAACGCTTCCGCTGGCAGGCGATTGTCGCCCTGCTGGTGGGTATTCCGGTGATGGTGTGGGGCATGATGGGTGACAACATGATGGTCACCGACGACAACCGCACGCTGTGGCTGGTGATTGGCCTGATTACCCTTGCGGTGATGGTGTTTGCAGGCGGGCATTTCTATACCAGCGCCTGGAAGAGCCTGAAAAACCGCACCGCGACGATGGATACCCTGGTCGCCCTCGGGACCGGCGCGGCGTGGCTCTATTCGATGAGCGTGAACGTCTGGCCCCAGTGGTTCCCGATGGAAGCGCGACATCTCTACTATGAAGCGAGCGCGATGATTATCGGCTTGATTAACTTAGGCCATATGCTGGAAGCCCGCGCCCGTCAGCGTTCCTCGAAAGCGCTGGAACGATTGCTCGATTTAACCCCGCCGACGGCCCGCTTGGTCACGGACGAGGGGGAAAAGAGCGTCCCGCTGGCGGAAGTTCAGCCCGGCATGACGCTGCGCCTGACGACGGGCGATCGCGTTCCCGTTGACGGTAAGATAACCCAGGGCGAAGCCTGGCTGGATGAAGCGATGCTGACCGGCGAGCCTATCCCTCAGCAGAAATCAGACGGCGACGCCGTTCATGCGGGTACGGTGGTGCAGGACGGCAGCGTGCTGTTTACCGCCAGCGCCGTCGGCAGCCACACGACGCTGTCGCGTATCATCCGCATGGTGCGTCAGGCCCAGAGCAGCAAGCCGGAAATTGGCCAGCTTGCCGACAGAATCTCGGCCATTTTTGTGCCGGTGGTGGTCGGCATTGCCCTGCTGAGCGCGGCTATCTGGTATTTCTTCGGCCCGGCACCGCAGATTGTTTACACCCTGGTGATCGCCACCACGGTGCTGATCATCGCCTGTCCTTGCGCCCTTGGCCTGGCGACTCCGATGTCGATTATCTCCGGCGTAGGCCGCGCGGCCGAATTTGGCGTACTGGTGCGGGATGCGGATGCGCTGCAGCGGGCCAGCACCCTGGACACGCTGGTGTTTGATAAAACCGGCACGCTGACCGAAGGCAAACCGCAGGTGGTCGCCGTCCACACCGTGGGCATTACGGAAGAGGAGGCGCTGCGTCTCGCCGCCGCGCTGGAGCAAGGCTCAAGCCATCCGCTGGCGCGCGCCATTCTCGATAAAGCGAATGCTTCTGCCCTGCCGCAGGTCAGCAGTTTCCGCACCCTGCGCGGGCTCGGCGTCAGCGGTGAAGCAGAAGGACACGCGCTGCTGCTGGGCAACCAGGCATTGTTTAATGAAAACGGTATTGATACCGCCGAGCTGGAAAGCGAGCTGAAGGCGCAGGCGTCTCAGGGCGCTACGCCGGTTCTGCTGGCTGTGGATGGCAAAGCCGCCGCGCTGCTGGCCGTGCGCGATCCGCTTCGCCAGGACAGCGTGGACGCCCTGCAGCGTCTGCACCGTGCGGGCTATCGTCTGGTGATGCTGACCGGGGACAATCCGACAACGGCCAACGCCATCGCGAAAGAAGCCGGAATTGATGAGGTCATTGCAGGCGTGCTGCCGGACGGTAAAGCGGACGCCATCAAGAAGCTGCAAAGTCAGGGTCGTCAGGTGGCGATGGTCGGCGACGGCATCAACGATGCCCCGGCGCTGGCCCAGGCGGACGTGGGGATTGCCATGGGTGGCGGGAGCGATGTCGCCATCGAAACCGCTGCGATTACGCTGATGCGCCACAGCCTGATAGGCGTTGCCGACGCGCTGGCCATTTCAAAAGCCACGCTGCGCAACATGAAGCAGAACTTACTGGGAGCGTTCGTCTATAACACCCTCGGTATCCCAATCGCGGCCGGGATTTTATGGCCGCTGACCGGCACGCTGCTTAACCCGGTGGTCGCGGGCGCGGCGATGGCGCTCTCCTCCATTACCGTGGTGAGCAACGCCAACCGTCTGCTGCGCTTTAAACCGAAGGATTGAACCTTGTACCCGTACGCGCTAGCATGAACCTTTCCATTCATGGAGCGCGTATGGGTCTGTTTAATCGTATAAAAGCATCGTTTCGCGCCCTCTTTCCTCGCCGTTACGCCTGGCCCGGTCTGGATATCTCTCTCCCCGGCGGGCAGCACCTTCATCTGGTCGGCAGCATCCATATGGGTACACAGGATATGTCTCCCCTGCCACCCGGGCTGATTAAACAACTGAAACGCGCCGACGCGCTGGTCGTTGAGGCGGACATTTCGGGTCAGGAGTCGCCGTTTGCCGGGCTGGAAAGCGATCTCAGCCTGGCGGAACGTCTGGATGATGCCCGGCTTGCCGAACTGACGCGCGTCGCGGATGAAACCGGCGTGTCGCTCTCCATGATTGACACCCTGCCGCTCTGGCAAATTGCGATGGTGCTGCAGGCCACGCAGGCGCAGCGTCTGGGACTGCGCGGTGACTACGGCATTGATTACCAGCTGCTGAACGCGGCAAGGGCGCGCAGCCTGCCCATCATCGAGCTGGAAGGGACGGACAGCCAGATTGCGCTTCTGCGGCAGCTTCCCGACGACGGCCTGATGCTGCTGGATGATACGTTGACCCACTGGCATACCAACGCGCGCCTGCTACAGACCATGATTGGCTGGTGGCTGGACGCGCCGCCTGAGGACGGTAAGCTGGCGTTACCGTCTACATTCAGCGAATCGCTGTATGATGTGCTGATGAATGCGCGCAACAAAGCCTGGCGGCAGACGCTGCATGCTTTGCCCGCGGGGCATTACGTGGTGGCGGTTGGGGCGTTACATTTGTACGGAGAAGGGAATTTGCCGTCACTGTTGAAATAAAAAAATGGCCAATATTTCTATTGGCCCGTCAAAGAGGAATTTCATCGTTTTTATTATGCCGAAGGAGACCTTCGGTTGAGCCGATTGTCGCTCAAAGTGACCATCACTGCCAATACTATTGCGCAAGATGGTGCTATTTTTTAGACAAACGTCAGGCGTATGCTGTGGGCATGATTTGTCTGTCGTAAGAAGGATAGCTATGACTCCCGCCGTTAAATTACTCGAAAAAAACAACATTTCTTTCCGGATCCACACTTACGATCACGATCCGCATGAAACTAACTTTGGTGATGAAGTGGTGCGCAAGCTGGGGCTTAATGCGGACCAGGTTTATAAAACGCTGCTTGTGGCGGTGAATGGCGATATGAAACACCTCGCCGTCGCGGTTACTCCGGTGGCGGGGCAGCTGGATCTGAAGAAAGTCGCCAAAGCGCTGGGGGCGAAGAAGGTGGATATGGCGGATCCGATGGTGGCGCAACGCACCACGGGCTATCTGGTGGGCGGGATCAGTCCGCTCGGGCAGAAAAAACGCCTGCCGACGCTGATTGATGCCCCTTCACAGGAGTTTGAAACCATCTTTATATCCGGCGGCAAACGCGGGCTGGATATCGAGCTGGCGGCGGGTGACCTGGCGAAAATGCTGGACGCGAAGTTTGCGGATATTGCGCGGCGGGATTGAGAAAATTGCCCGGTGGCGGCTGCGAGGTAAAAGCAAAACGGTAACAGGCGTTACCGTTTTTTGTGTTCGCGCCCTCTCCCAGTGGGAGAGGGTTGGGGTGAGGGCATCAGGCCGCACACCACTACTGCCAGCTCACCTCACCTTTCGGCTCGTACGCATTCACGTCAATCGGCGAATTCTGCTCGATAAACTGCTTCAGCACTTCCGCGTCGATAAAGCCGGTATTCACGTATCCCGGTTTGTTATCAATATGCGGATAGCCGTCGCCGCCGGTGGCGTTAAAGCTTAACGTCGCCAGACGGTAAGTCCTGGCCGGGTCAACCGGTTCGCCTTTGATCTTCAGGTCGTTAAGCTTGCCGTCCTTCGCGACGAAGCTGACGTTAGCAAACTGCGGATAGGCCCCGGAATCCGGCTTCATCTGCGCCACGGCGGTCAGGTAGTCAATCACCTCTTTCCCGCTCATGTCCGCATAGACCACCACGTTGCCGAACGGCTGCACCTTCAGGACGTCTTTATAGGTAATGTTTCCGCCCTCGATGGAATCACGAATACCGCCGCCGCTCATCACGCCGAAGTCAGCGCCGGTACGCGCCATTTGCGCCGCCAGCACCAGGTGCCCCATGTTGGTCTGCACGAAGCGAACTTTACTGCGGTCCCCCTCCAGACGACCGTTCAGCGTGCCGATTTTCACGTCCAGCTGCGCCTTGCCTTTGTTCTGGAACGGCGTCAGCAGGGAGAGCATCTGCTGGTTTTCAGCGATCTCTGGCGTGTAGAGTACGCGCTCACTTTTCCCGTCCGGGTAGGTGACTTTCTTCTTCAGGTTGACCGGGATGAGCTGATAATGAACCAGCTTCATTTCGCCGTTACGGAACTCGAAATCCGCCCGGCCGACGTATTTGCCCCACTCGTGCGCCTGAACAATCCAGATACCGTTCTGACGGTCCGGCGCGCACGGCGTGCCCGGCACGTAGTCCACCTGCTTTTTGTTCTCCGAGGCCATACACACCGGATCCTGTGAGTGACCGCCCACAATCATTGCCAGCGAGCCCGCGGGCAGGCTGCGCGCCATTTCCACGTCGCCGGGCGCGTTAGAGCCGTGCTCGCCGTTGTCGTAGTGCCCCATGTGCGTGGTGGCGATAATCACGTCCGGCTTCTCGTTTTGCTGCAGCTCCTGAATTACCAGCTTCGCTTCGTCTGCCGGTTTGCGGAATTCGATATCGGTAAAGAACTCGGGGTTACCAATTTTCGCCGTATCGTCAGTGGTTAAGCCGATGACCGCGATCTTCAGATCCTGACGCTTAAACAGCGCCCACGGCTTAAACAGGCGCTCGCCGGTACTTTTCTGGTAAATATTGGCGGAGAGGAAGGGGAATTTGGCCCATTTTTCCTGCTGACGCAGCACGCTCAGCGGATTATCAAACTCATGGTTACCCACGGCCATCGCGTCGTAGCCAATCAGGTTCATGCCCCGAAAATCGGGTTCGGCGTCCTGTAAATCGGATTCCGGCACGCCGGTATTAATATCGCCGCCTGAGAGCAACAGCACGCTGCCGCCCTGAGCCGCCACCTCTTTACGAATGCCGTCCACCAGCGTTTTTTGTGCCGACAGGCCATATTCGCCGTATTCACTGCGCCAGAAATGACCGTGGTGATCGTTGGTATGCAGAATGGTGATTTTATAGATTTTGTCTTTTTCATACGCCTGCGCGGGCAGGCTTACCAGGCCCCATGCGGCGAAGAGCGCCAGCGCGACGCCCCGCTTCATTAACTTCATCTTCTCTCTCCCTGACCAATAGACAAAGGCAAAAATTACAGTGACTCACAATAATAGACAAATAAGTTTTCAGAATTGCGACTTTCTTCAAATGTCCCGGGCGGGTATGTTAGTCGGATAATAATTACACCCTGCACCTCTAATAACTAAAGACGTGGTACTTCTCTCTATGGCAATCAGTGAATCAACCCAGCCCGTTCCGGGCGCGCCGGCGTCGCGCACCTCCTTTAAAGTCTTAGGCGCAATCAGTCTCTCGCACCTGCTCAACGATATGATCCAGTCGTTGATTCTGGCCATTTATCCGCTGCTGCAGTCCGAGTTTTCATTAACTTTCGTGCAGATAGGGATGATCACCCTGACCTTCCAGCTGGCTTCTTCGCTGCTGCAGCCGGTGGTGGGCTACTGGACGGATAAATATCCGATGCCCTGGTCGCTGCCGATTGGCATGTGCTTTACCCTAAGCGGGCTGGTGCTGCTGGCCATGGCGGGGAGTTTTGAAGCGGTGCTGGTTGCCGCCGCGCTGGTGGGCACCGGCTCGTCCGTTTTCCATCCGGAGTCTTCCCGCGTGGCGCGTATGGCTTCAGGGGGGCGTCACGGGCTGGCGCAGTCACTCTTCCAGGTTGGCGGTAACTTTGGTAGCTCTCTCGGCCCGTTGCTGGCCGCGGTGATTATTGCCCCTTACGGTAAAGGCAACGTGGCCTGGTTTGTGCTGGCCGCGCTGCTGGCGATTATCGTGCTGGCGCAGATCAGCCGCTGGTATGCCGCTCAGCATCGCGTGAATAAAGGAAAACCTAAAGCGAAGGTTATCAATCCCCTGCCGCGCAACAAGGTTATCCTGGCGGTTTCCGTACTGCTGGTGCTGATTTTCTCGAAATACTTCTATATGGCGAGCATCAGCAGCTATTACACCTTTTATCTGATGCAAAAATTCGGATTATCGGTACAGAATGCGCAGTTCCACCTGTTTGCCTTCCTGTTCGCCGTCGCGGCCGGTACGGTCATTGGCGGGCCTGTGGGGGATAAGATTGGGCGTAAATATGTCATTTGGGGCTCTATCCTCGGCGTAGCCCCCTTTACCCTCATTTTGCCGTACGCAAGCCTTGAATGGACGGGAATTTTAACCGTGATCATTGGTTTTATCCTCGCATCGGCGTTTTCCGCCATTCTGGTTTATGCCCAGGAGCTGCTGCCTGGCCGTATCGGTATGGTTTCCGGACTGTTTTTCGGTTTCGCCTTCGGCATGGGTGGGCTTGGTGCGGCGGTGTTAGGGATGGTTGCGGATCACACCAGCATCTTCCTGGTTTATAAAATCTGCGCTTTCCTGCCACTTCTTGGTATGTTAACCATATTCCTGCCTGATAACCGTCATAAAGCATAAGTTACGGGAAGCCAAAGTTTAACTTTGGCTTCCCGATACCCTGATGCCATAAGGGTTTCCTCTTCATACCCTCACTGAATTTATCAAAATGCGCTTTTTTACGTGCTTATTGCTGTTTTATTCAAACTTCAACAATTATTCATAAACATAAGGGTAAAATTTGTCATAAACTATTACTCGGTTTTTTGGTTTTCGCCAAAAAGGAACACCCACAA
The DNA here is from genome assembly GCF_034107965.1 of Enterobacter sp. 61D5. Classification (NCBI taxonomy): domain Bacteria; kingdom Pseudomonadati; phylum Pseudomonadota; class Gammaproteobacteria; order Enterobacterales; family Enterobacteriaceae; genus Enterobacter; species Enterobacter sp. 61D5. Next base: position 189,969 of record NZ_JAWNFK010000020.1, on the reverse strand, counting down.
CGAAAGGAGACGGAATGCACCACGCCACACCGCTTATCACCACCATTGTTGGTGGACTTGTGCTCGCTTTTATCCTCGGCATGATTGCCAATAAACTGCGTATTTCTCCTCTTGTCGGCTATCTGTTAGCGGGTGTACTGGCGGGACCGTTTACGCCAGGCTTCGTGGCGGATACCAAACTGGCCCCTGAGCTGGCGGAATTGGGCGTAATTCTGCTGATGTTTGGCGTCGGCCTGCACTTCTCCCTGAAGGATTTGATGGCGGTAAAGTCGATCGCCATACCGGGAGCGATCGCCCAGATAGGGGTGGCGACGCTGCTGGGGATGGCGCTTTCGGCGGTGCTGGGCTGGTCGTTAATGACCGGCATAGTATTTGGGCTGTGTCTCTCAACCGCCAGCACCGTGGTGCTGCTGCGCGCGCTTGAAGAGAGACAGCTGATAGACAGCCAGCGCGGGCAAATCGCGATAGGCTGGCTGATTGTTGAAGACCTGGTCATGGTCCTGACGCTGGTGCTGCTGCCAGCCGTTGCCGGGATGATGGAAAAAGACAACGTCGGCCTGGCCTCGCTGGCGCTAGATATGAGTATCACCATCGGTAAGGTGGTGGCATTTATCGCCATCATGATGCTGGTGGGACGCCGTCTGGTGCCGTGGATCATGTCCCGCAGCGCGGCAACCGGCTCCCGCGAGCTGTTCACCCTCTCCGTGCTGGCGCTGGCGCTGGGTATCGCTTTTGGTGCCGTAGAGCTGTTTGATGTCTCCTTTGCCCTGGGCGCGTTCTTCGCCGGGATGGTGCTGAACGAATCCGAGCTGAGCCACCGCGCGGCGCACGACACTCTGCCGCTGCGCGATGCCTTCGCCGTGCTGTTCTTCGTCTCCGTCGGGATGCTGTTTGACCCGATGGTCCTGATTCACCAGCCGCTGGCCGTGCTGGGCACGCTGGCGATCATCATCTTTGGTAAGTCGCTCGCCGCCTTCTTCCTGGTGAGAATGTTCGGCCACTCCCCTCGTACGGCGTTGACCATCGCCGCCAGCCTGGCGCAGATCGGTGAATTCGCCTTTATTCTGGCCGGTCTGGGCATGGCCCTGAACCTGCTGCCGCAGGCGGGACAAAACCTGGTGCTGGCGGGGGCGATCCTGTCAATTATGCTGAACCCGGTGCTGTTTGCCCTGCTGGAAAAATACCTCGATAAAACCGAAACGCTGGAAGAACAGACGCTCGAAGAGGCCATCGAAGAAGAGAAGCAGATCCCGGTGGATATTTGCAATCACGCCCTGCTGGTCGGCTTTGGCCGCGTGGGCAGCCTGCTCGGTGAAAAACTAATGGCGCAGGGCATTCCGCTGGTGGTGATTGAGACCTCACGCACCCGCGTCGACGAGCTGCGCGAGCGCGGGATTCGTGCGGTGCTGGGCAATGCGGCAAACGAAGAGATCATGAATCTGGCGCATCTGGACTGCGCGCGCTGGCTGCTGCTGACCATACCTAACGGCTATGAAGCGGGCGAGATTGTGGCTTCCGCGCGCGCGAAGTGCCCAACGATTGAGATTATCGCCCGGGCGCACTATGACGACGAGGTGGAGTACATTACCGAGCGCGGGGCAGATAAGGTGGTGATGGGCGAGCGCGAGATTGCCAACACCATGCTGACGCTGCTGGAGAAACCGCCGGTTGAAGAGGCGGTGACGGGTTAAGAGTTGTGTGGTCTGATGCCCTCACCCTGGCCCTCTCCCGCGGGGGAGAGGGAATAAACACTAAAAACGGCAACCACAGGTTGCCGTTTTGCTTTTATCTGTCCCAGTAGGCCTCTTCGAGGCTGTCTTCGCGTTCCGGCAGGCCGCGCGTTAAGCGCGGGGAATGCTGGTTAAGCACCTGATAGCTCACGCGGTTGGCGTACTTACACACCTGCGCCAGCGACGAATAGGTCAGCCAGCTGAACTTGTGCTTGCTGGAGTTCGGTACGTTGGTTTTGTGGTAGGCATTGGCGGTGATATCGTGCAGCAGCGCCGCCAGCGCGCCGTCGCCCGCGCCGTTGGTGTTCATGATCTTCTCCGGCCCGCCCATGTATGGCGCGATGTGAGAGTAGATGCGCAGCGGGTTTACGCAATCCTTGTAACGCATGCCGCGGCTGAACTCGTACTGGTTAAACTCGGCAATCGCGCCGGGCAGCAGCGGGTGCTGGGTTTTACGCTTGCTCTCTTCTTCCGTGAAGCCGGCCATGTACAGCCCAACCGGTCCGGCAGTGCAGAGCACCAGATCCACCCAGTCCAGCGCTTTGTCAGATGCCAGCAGCGGATCGCTTTCGCCGGTCAGCGCTTCGGCCTCTTCTTCGTTCATCGCCAGAATCGAAACATGCTCTTTCAGGAACGCCTGCCACCATTCCGGGTTATCGGCGATAACGAATTTAGTACCCAGCGTCAGAACGACCGGCACGTTGTATTTCTTCGCGTACTCAATCGCTTTCATGGTCGCTTCCGGCATCGGCTCGCCCGGCTTACAGCGCACCAGGTAGGAGGTCAGCACCAGCGCCGAGGCGCCCGCGATCACCTCTTCCGGAATACTCTCGGCGCGCAGCTTGTTCATATGACCCGGGCTGATGGCAAAAGTACGCTCGCCGGAATCGCTAATCAGCGTAAAGCAGCGGCCAATAGGCCCGTCGACGCCCTGAAGGTAGTTCAGATCGGTACGGCTTGAGGTGTTGCAGAGATAGCGGTAGGCATAGCCGCCGATTTCGATATTGCTGCACATCACGCCGAGCAGCACCGAGCGGTCGTCGGCCAGCACGGAGTAGTTGTGCATGGTATTGCCGATGGTGCCACCGGCGAACTGATGGGTAATCAGGTTTTCGCGCACCAGCTCCTGGTACAGCGCTTCGGCAACGTCGTCTTCAATCACCAGCGAATGCCCGGCGCTCAGACCGTAACGCGCAACAAACGCATCATCCACTTTGGCTTCAATATCCACCAGCGTCTGATCGATACCCACCACCCATGCCGCGCTGGTTTCGTTCTCAGGCTGGATTTGCTGCAGGAGCGGATCGCGGGCATCGACGGGGAAGTAGTGTTTGGATTTGCGTTTACCGGGAAATTTCATGGTCTGAACTGTGCAAGGAATAGAAGCCGGGAATGGTAGCACAAACCCGGCCTCAAGCGCGATCAGCGGCTTTTCGTCACCAGCGAGACCATCATGTCGATATGCTCAGGGGAGTCGTTAAGCGCCGGAATGTACTCGTACTTTTTGCCGCCAGCTTCAAGGAAAAATTCCCGGTTTTGTACCGCGATCTCCTCCAGCGTTTCCAGACAGTCGGCCGAGAAGCCCGGCGACATCACCTGAATATGCTTCACGCCCTTCTCACCCAGCATTTTGAGGGTTTCATCGGTGTACGGCGTCAGCCACGGCTCGCGGCCGAAGCGCGACTGGAAGGTCATCATCACCTTCTCCGGCGGCAGGCCAAGGGCGGAGACCAGCTCGCGCGTGGTATCGCGGCAGCGCTGCGGATAATCATCCCCTTCATTGGCGAAACGCTGTGGGATACCGTGATAGGAGAGCAGCAGCAGATCCGGCTCGCCGTGCTTTTCAAACGACGCGCGCGCGCTGTTGGCAAGCGCCTGGATGTAGAGATCGTTATCCGCGTAGTCGCGAATAAAGGTCACGCCCGGAATGCGGCGGCGGGTCGCCAGAATGCGGGCCAGCTCGTCCCAGACGGCGGCCACCGTCGAGCAGGAGTACTGCGGGTAGAGCGCCAGCACGACGATATGGTCCACGCCCTGCGCCAGCAGTGATTCCACCGCGCTTTCGAGGGACGGTTTTCCGTAGCTCATGCCGAGCGCGACGGGCATATCCGGCAGGCGGGCGGCCAGCGCTTTTTCCTGGCGACGGCTGTAAACCATCAGTGGCGAGCCCTCTTCCATCCAGACGGACTGATAGAGTTTGGCGACGCGCGGAGAACGAATCGGCAGAATGACGCCACGCAGCAGCGGCCACCACAGCAGTCTCGGGAAATCCACGACGCGCGTGTCGCTTAAAAATTGTCGCAGGTAGCGTTTTACCGCGTCTGATGTAGGTGCTTCTGGAGTGCCCAGATTGGCAAGCAGGATGCCGGTTTTCGCCTGACTCATTCACGCCTCTTAACCATTTGATAGGTTGTCAATTGTAGCGGAAATGCGTTTAAACGAAACCCATTGCTGTAATAGGTAAGATGAGAATATTTCTCACCCGGGAGCCCGGGTGAGAGGCGCGCGATTAGCCGAGGATTTTTTCCAGCTCTGCACGTACGTCAGCCACGGCTTTGGTGCCGTCAACTTTTGCGTATTTGGTGTTACCCGCCTGCGCTTCTTTAGTGTAGTAGCCGATCAGCGGTGCGGTCATCTGATGGTATTCAACCAGGCGTTTACGCACGGTCTCTTCCTGATCGTCTTTACGGGTGGTCAGCTCTTCGCCGGTCACGTCGTCTTTGCCTTCAACCTTAGGTGGGTTGAATTTGATGTGGTAAACGCGGCCAGAAGCAGCGTGTACACGACGGCCAACGATACGGTCAACGATCAGCTCGTCCGGTACGTCGAACTCCAGAACGTAGTCCACGTTGATGCCCGCTTCCTTCATGGCGTCGGCCTGAGGAATGGTGCGTGGGAAGCCGTCCAGCAGGAAACCGTTACGGCAGTCTTCCTGCGCAATGCGCTCTTTAACCAGAGCAATAACCAGCTCGTCGGTCACCAGCTTGCCTGCGTCCATGATGTCTTTCGCTTGTTTACCCAGCTCGGAGCCAGATTTAACAGCGGCGCGCAGCATGTCACCGGTGGAGATTTGCGGAATACCGTATTTCTCCATGATGAACTGAGCCTGAGTTCCTTTACCCGCGCCCGGAGCGCCAAGCAGAATAATACGCATTGCGAAAATCCCCTCAAAAGTCGTTTCAATTTTTCAAAAGCGCTAAACAATACCACCAGAACGGGCATCGCTCAAGGAAGGCGGGAAGGCTGAAACGGTTAACGGGGGGAGATTATTTGGAAGGGTGCGGTCTGGTGCCCTCACCCCGGCCCTCTCCCACGGAAGAGAGAGAAGACCAGGGGAGGCGTGGTCAATTACGCCAGCAGCAGCGCATTCACACGTTTAATGAACAGGTTAGGATCTTCCAGCGTGCCGCGCTCGGCCAGCAGGGACTGATCCAGCAGCAGCTCAACCCACTCGGCAAAGCGGGCGTCGTCCTGGGTATCCGCCGCGCGTTTCACCAGAGGATGATCCGGATTAAGCTCAAAGATATATTTCACTTCCGGCATCGCCTGGCCCGCCGCAGCGAACAGTTTCGCCATCTGGGTGCTCATTTCGTCCGCATCGGTGGTGACAATCGCCGGGGTGTCGGTCAGACGGTGCGTGAAGCGCACCTCTTTCACGCGATCGCCCAGCAGAGTTTTCACGCGCTCAACGAACGGCTCCAGCGCCTTCTCGGCTTCTTTCGCGCTTTCGTCCACTTCATCGGCCAGCTTGTCGATGGATTCGTCGGCTTTGGCTACGGACTGGAACGCCTTACCGTCGAACTCGGTCAGGTAGTTCATCATCCACTCGTCGATGCGGTCAGAAAGCAGCAGCACTTCGATGCCTTTCTTGCGCAGCAGCTCCAGGTGCGGGCTGCTCTTCGCCGCCGCGTAGCTGTCAGCGGTGATGTAGTAGATCTTCTCCTGCCCTTCTTTCATGCGGGAGACGTACTCTTCAAGCGACACGGTCTGCGCGGAGGAGTCGGTGTGCGTAGAGGCGAAGCGCAGCAGTTTGGCGATCGTTTCAACGTTCGCGGTGTCTTCTGCCGGGCCTTCTTTCAGCACCAGGCCGAACTGTTTCCAGAAGGTCTGATATTTTTCCGCATCGTCTTTCGCCAGTTTTTCCAGCATCTGCAGCGCACGTTTGGTCAGGGCGTTGCGCAGGTTACGGGTGACGGTGCTGTCCTGCAGAATTTCACGCGAAACGTTCAGCGGCAGATCGTTGGAATCTATCAGACCACGCACGAAACGCAGGTAGTTCGGCATGAACTGCTCGGCGTCGTCCATGATGAACACGCGCTGCACGTACAGCTTCAGGCCGTGCTTGTGATCGCGATTCCACATGTCCCACGGCGCCTGTGCCGGGATGTACAGCAGGCTGGTGTACTCCTGCTTACCTTCCACGCGGTTGTGGCTCCAGGTCAGCGGGTCGGTAAAGTCGTGGGCGATGTGCTTGTAGAACTCGTTGTATTCGTCGTCTTTAATTTCAGACTTGTTGCGCGTCCACAGCGCCTGCGCCTTGTTGATCTTCTCCCAGGAAACCACGGTTTCACCGTCTTTCTCTTCCTGTTTTTCAATCTCAACCGGCAGGGCGATGTGGTCGGAATATTTGCTGATGATCGAGCGCACGCGCCAGTCGTTCAGGAAATCGTCTTCGCCTTCGCGCAGGTGCAGGGTAATTTCAGTGCCGCGATCCGCCTTAGTGATGTCATCAACGGTGTACTCGCCTTCCCCTTTGGATTCCCACAGCACGCCGTTCTCGGCGCTGTCGCCTGCCGCACGGGTGCGCACGGTGACTTTGTCGGCCACGATAAACGCCGAGTAGAAGCCCACGCCGAACTGGCCGATCAGCTGGCTGTCTTTCGCCTGGTCAGAGCCCATGGACTCGAGGAACGCTTTGGTGCCGGATTTGGCGATGGTGCCGAGGTGGTCGATCACCTCGTCGCGGTTCATCCCGATGCCGTTATCGGCGATGGTCAGGGTGCGGTTCTCTTTATTGAACGAGACACGCACGCGCAGCTCGCCGTCGCCTTCGTACAGGTCCGGGTTAGACAGCGCGCGGAAGCGCAGCTTGTCCGCCGCGTCCGAGGCGTTGGAAATCAGCTCACGCAGGAAAATTTCTTTGTTGGAATACAGGGAATGGATCATCAGGTGCAGAAGCTGTTTTACTTCTGACTGGAAACCACGGGTTTCTTGTCCTTTCATCTAAGTCGACCTCAACAATGCCATTTAATGGGGTTGTAAAACGTTGAGTGAGAGATGGGGATAAGGGGGGGGATTTTCAAGCGGAGGCCGCGCGCGCAGCCTCCGTTTGGTCAGAAAATAATCTTGTGACGCCCGGCCAGAGAGTGCGAAAGCGTTGTGCCGTCGACCATTTCCAGCTCGCCGCCCACCGGCACGCCGTGGGCGATGCGGCTGGCGTCAACGCCGTACTGCGAGCACAGTTCAGCGATGTAGTTGGCGGTTGCCTCCCCTTCCACCGTCGGGTTGGTGGCGAGGATCACCTCTTTGATGGTTTCGGACTCAAGACGCTGTTCAAGGCGGTCAAGACCGATATCATCCGGGCCAATACCGTCCAGCGGTGAGAGATGCCCCATCAGCACGAAGTAGCGGCCGGAAAACTGCCCGGTTTGTTCGATGGCGTAGATGTCCGCCGGACTCTCCACCACGCAAATCTGACCGTTTTCCTGACGACGCGGGTTTGTACAGATGTTACATACGTCCTGCTCGGTAAAGGTGCGGCAATCCGCACAGTGACCAATTTCTGACATGGCGCGGGTCAAAGCCTGCGCCAGGCGCATCCCGCCGCTGCGGTCGCGCTGCAATAGCGTAAACGCCATGCGCTGCGCCGACTTCGGGCCAACGCCCGGCAGGCAGCGCAGTGCTTCCATTAACTGCGTGAGCAGCGGACTGGTTTGCATCAGAATGGCATCTTGAAGCCAGGCGGCAGCTGCATACCGCTGGAAACAGAGGCCATTTTCTCTTTCTGAGTTTCGTCGATACGGCGAGCGGCATCGTTAAACGCGGCTGCAACCAGATCTTCCAGCATCTCTTTGTCGTCTTCGAGCAGGCTCGGGTCGATTTCCACGCGACGGCAGTTGTGCGCACCGTTGATGGTCACTTTGACCAGACCGGCACCGGACTCACCCGTGACTTCCAGCTGAGCGATCTCTTCCTGCATCTTCTGCATTTTTTCCTGCATCTGCTGAGCCTGCTTCATCAGGCCACCCAGACCGCCTTTTCCACCAAACATAGGCTTCTCTCTTTTTCACGTTTAAGGATTACAACCGTAAGTCAGACTCACGATCAAATGGGGCGAATACTCTCTTCATCCAGATCGGCGTCGAAGAACCGGCGCAGGGTCTGAATGTTGTTATCCGCAATAATCGCCTCGCGCGCCTGCGCGAGCTTTTCTTCATAAATGGCCTGGCGCCACTCGAGCGGCGTTTTCACTGCCGGATTATCATCTTCAATGATAGTCAATTCAACCGGCGCACCCTGTAATGCGGTGAGCGCCTCCGCCAGCGCCTTTTGCGCGCCAGGGGAATTGAGGTGCCGCTGACCCGGACGCAGGTGCAAACGCACCTGATTGCCGTCCTGCTCTTTCCAGGCATTCAGCGCGACCTGCTCGACCAGCTTCGGCAGCTGGAGTTCGCTGACCTCGGCGGCCCAGGCGTCGCGCGCAATGGACTCTTCGGCAAGCTTCGCGGAAAGCTCCGGCGTTTTCTCATGCTCCAGCGCCTTTTTCAGCGCTTTCGGCGTGGCGACCTCTTCCTTCACCTCTTCGGTAATCGTGGTTGCCTTCCAGCGGTAAGCCTCTTCTTTCACCGGGGCTTTCTGCTCGAGCGCGGACGGTGCAGGACGCGACTGTACGCGCTCCGTTACCGAGGCCAGTCGTTCAAGCGCGGCGTTGTTCACCGGCCGCGCTCTTCCTGGCGCTGCCGGTTCACTCTTTTTTGGTTTGGTTACTCCCTGCGCACGCTGCAGCTGGCTGCGTGCGGCAAGCACCGAACTGGTGGCATCCGACAGCGGCACGTTCTGCTGTGGCGGCGGCGTCGGCTGCGGTGGCACCTGCTGCGGCGACATCACCGCCGTAGGGGCGACCGGCGCGAAAGACTGCCGCGGCGCTTCCGGCTCCGGCAATGGCATGCGCGGGTGGAACGCCAGCGCGCGCAGCAGCGTCATTTCAACGCCCATTCGTGGATCCGGCGCGAACGGTAACTCTTTGCGGCCAATCAGCAGCGTCTGGTAGTACAGCTGCACGTCGGCAGGCGGCACGGTGCGGGCAAGCTCACGCATCCGCTGTTCAATAGCGGCCATATCCGCACCGATGGCTGACGGCGAAAGCTGCAGCATCGCCACGCGGTGCAGCAGGCTGAGCATCTCAACCAGCAGTCCTTCCCATTCAATACCCCGGGCCGCGGCCGCATTCACCTGCGACATCACGCGTTCGCCGTTGGCGGCAATCATCGCTTCGATAAGCGACAGCGCCTGATCGTCATCCAGCGTGCCGAGCATAGTGCTGACAGCCTCGGTGGAGAGCTTGCCGTCACCGCTGGCAATCGCCTGGTCGGTCAGGCTGAGCGCATCACGCAGGCTACCGTCCGCCGCGCGGGCCAGCAGCTGCAGGGCGCGCGGTTCGTGGACAATGCTCTCTTCATCAAGAATGTGCTCAAGCTGAGCGCGGATCTGCTCAACGTCCAGCGCCTTCAGGTGGAACTGCAGGCAGCGCGATAAAATCGTGACCGGCAGCTTTTGCGGATCGGTAGTCGCCAGCAGGAACTTCACGTGCGCGGGCGGTTCTTCCAGCGTTTTCAGCAGGGCGTTAAAGCTGTGGCGCGACAGCATATGCACTTCATCGATCAGGTAGACCTTGAAGCGGCCGCGCGCCGGGGCGTACTGCACGTTATCGAGCAGATCGCGGGTATCTTCCACTTTGGTGCGCGAGGCGGCGTCGATCTCGATCAGATCGACAAAACGCCCCTGCTCGATCTCGCGGCAGTTATCACACACGCCGCAGGGCGTGGCGGTGATCCCGGTTTCGCAGTTGAGACCTTTCGCCAGCAAACGGGCAATTGAGGTCTTACCGACGCCGCGGGTGCCGGAGAAAAGATAGGCGTGATGGATGCGACCTAGCGACAAGCCGTTCGCCAGGGCCGTCAGCACATGTTCCTGACCGACAACGTCAGCAAAGGTTTGTGGTCGCCATTTACGGGCTAACACCTGATAACTCATGGGCAGGCTCTGCAACGCTGGAAGGTGAATTTATGGAGGGGAATGCTATCACAACCTCACCCATTGAGCGAGGTTGTGAAAACCGGGATTAATGACCCGGGAAAGGCACCAGGCTGTAGCTGGTGATGCCCTGTTTTTCCAGGCGCTGTTCACCGCCGAGATCGAACAGGTTGATGATGAATGCCGCGTCGGTCACTTCACCACCCAGACGACGGATCAATTTCACGGTCGCTTCAATGGTACCGCCGGTTGCCAGCAGGTCGTCCACCACCAGCACTTTGTCGCCAGGCTTGATCGCATCAACGTGGATCTCCAGCTGATCGGTGCCGTACTCCAGCTCGTAGCTCTCAGCAATGGTTTCACGCGGCAGTTTGCGCGGCTTACGCACCGGCGCAAAACCCACGCCCATTGCCAGCGCAACCGGTGCGCCAAACAGGAAGCCACGGGCTTCGGTACCTACTACTTTGGTGATTCCGGCGTTTTTATAACGCTCGACCAGCAGTTCAATGCTGAGCGCGTACGCTTTCGGGTCTTCCAGCAAGCTGGTGACATCACGGAAAAGAATGCCAGGCTTTGGATAGTCCTGGATGCTTTTGATGCTGTTTTTCAGATATTCAAGCTGCTGTGCAGTTGCGGTCATCGGTTTTGCCTAAATGAAACAGTGTTACTCACAGCGCGCAACGAGTCGGCCAAGGCAACAATTGTTTAACCTTTGACCAGGCGCACCTGTGCTCGAAAACGGTCGAATTTACTGGCTGTGCGCAATAATTGCAACAGTCATGATAAGGCTTCAGCGCTTTTGTTGCTTTTCATCAACCACGGGGATCCGCCACATGAAGATAAGCAGGCAGGAGAGGATCGCCAGCAGAAGAATACGTACCCACATCATTTTCACCAGCCATAATGAAATAGCGAAGGTGATGAGGATCACCGCGATCGCGCGCGGCTTCGCGCCGGGCGGCATAGCCCGGTGTTTTTGCCAGTGCCGCAGATAGCCGCCAAACCACGAGCGATAGAGCAGCCAGTGGTGAAAACGCGGCGACGAGCGAGCGAAGCACCAGGCCGCGAGCAGGATAAACGGGGTGGTAGGCAGCAAGGGTAAAAACACGCCCAGCGTGCCAAGCACTACCGCGATCCAGCCAATGATGATTAAAATAGTACGCTTCATAATGCGAATCGTTATCAAACTGAACGGCTACTTTACCACTGGAGAGCGCCTTGAAAACAGCACTGCTTCTTGAGAGGCTGCAAAATCAGCTCATTGCTCTGCGGGAGCAGGCTACACCGCTGATGGGGCACGCCACGCTGAAGCCGCGCTTTGACCGGCAGCTTTTTCGTACCCGCAGCACCGTCATTCAGGATTATCTGGCGGAAGCGCAGACCAACCTCGACGAGCTTCGCCATGCGGTTGAGAGTGAACAGCAGGAGCAGGTGGCGTGGCTTGCGGAGCATCTCGCAGAGCAGATCACCGCTCTGCATCGCGAAATCGCCGCCTGGCCGCTGCGCGCCTGGGACAGCGCCTCGCCGGGGCTCGGTAAATGGCAGCGTAAGCGGCTGGAGAACCAGGAGTTTGAGCGCCGGCTGTTTGAGATGAAGCGCGAGCGCGAGACGCGGCTGAACAACAGCGAAACGCTGGAAGAGCAGCAGCTATTGATGCGCGAGATTAGCGCGCTGGAAGGACGTATCGTCCGCTGCCGTCAGGCGCGGGACGAGATTGAGCGCGTCATTGAACGTTTAACCCGTTAACAGGAGCCACACCCATGTCGCTGGAAAATGCACCCGATGAGGTCAAGCTGGCCGTCGATTTGATTATGCTGCTGGAGAATCATGAGATCCCCGCCGAGACGGTGCTTAAGGCACTGGAGATTGTGCGGCGGGATTTTGAGGCAAAGGTGAAGGCCTGTTGCCCTCACCCTAACCCTCTCCCACAGGGAGAGGGAAAAAAATAGATTACGCCGGAGTCGGATCGTCACCCTTAATGTCGCGCTTCACTTCCGTATGCTCATCACCTTTCTCGTTACGCAGGTGAACCTCGAGCTGGTTGAAGGCGATATTAATATCGTTTTCACGACACAAACGATCGATAGAGCGGTTAAGCTCATCCACCGTGTAGCTGCGGTCACGCAGCTCGCGCACGTATAAACGCAGCTCGTGATCCAGCGTGCTCGGCCCAAAGGTGGTGAAGAAGACCGCAGGGGCCGGATCGTGCATCACTTTCGGATGTTCTGACGCCGCCTTGAGCAGCACCTCTTTCACCTTCTCCAGATCCGATCCATAGGCTACGCCCAGGCGGATCACCACGCGCGTTACCGTATCGGAGAGCGACCAGTTGATCAGACGCTCGGTCACGAACGCTTTGTTCGGGATGATCACCTCTTTGCGATCGAAGTCGGTGATGGTGGTGGCGCGAATACGGATCTTGCTGACCGTTCCCGAGAACGTGCCGATGGTGACGGTATCGCCGATACGTACCGGACGTTCGAACAGGATGATCAGGCCGGACACGAAGTTACCGAAGATCTCCTGCAGGCCAAAACCAAGACCGACCGAGAGGGCCGCCGCCAGCCACTGCAGTTTATCCCACGAGACGCCAAGCGAGCCAAAGACCGTCATCGCCCCGACAATAATGATCACGTAGTTGAGGATCGTGGTAATGGCGTAGGAGGCCCCCTGGCGGAGATTCAGACGTGACAGGAGCAGCACTTCAAGCAGGCCTGGCAGGTTGCGAATCAGCGCCCAGGCCACCACCGACGACACCAGCGCAAACAGCAGGCTGCCCATGGTCACGCTTTTCATGACCGCCGCACCCGCTTCGGTACCGTTGTATTGCCAGAGGGTAATACTGTCGAGATAGGCGAAAACGGTAATAAGATCTGACCAGATTGCCCAGAACATCACCGCAAACAGGGCGATCATCACCAGCATGGTGATACGCAGCGTCTGCTGGTTAACCTGCTCCAGGGCGATGGTCGGCTCTTCCTGCGGTTCCGCGCCCTCGGCCCCCTCTTTCACCTGATGCTGACGACGCGCGATGGCACGGCGATAGGCAATGCGGCGGGCCGCGACGCTTAAGCCGCGCAGCACGGTCTGATAGAGCAGGTTCCAGACGATCACCAGATAGACCGTTTCAATCCAGCGCCCGGAAAGGCGCAGCGTGGTATAGAAATAGCCCGTTGCCGTCAGCACCATCAGCGCCAGCGGAATGATCGCCAGCACCGTCACGGTGGCCAGACGAATATTGTGGGACTCTTTATCACGCCAGCTGTCGCGGCACATCGGCCACATCAGGATCGCAATCAGCAGCAGGTTAAGCAGGATGACCAGCTGGCCCAGCACGTCATCCATCAGGTGCAGCGGAGAAAGCTCAGAGACAACCGACCAGAAGTGCAGCGGCAGGAGCGCCAGGCTGATGCGCACGATCTGACGACGCCAGTGGCTGGTCAGCTGTGCAGGCATGTTGAAATGACGCACCGCCACGCCGTCTTTTTCCAGCACCTTCCAGCACACGCCAAAGACCAGCCAGAATAGCGCCAGTTTTTTACTGAACGCCCACAGCAGATCGCTGACGTTGAGCTGCATGGTGAGCAGAATAAGCCCCACAGCCAGAATAATCAGGCACACCGGCAGGGCGCGGATGAGATCGATGAGAATCGCTTTTGGCGTGTGGAGCTGGCTATCGTTGCGCAACTGCCCCACTTCGGACGCCAGCTTCGCCTGATATTTTTTCAGCCAGCCCAGACGCCAGCGGATCAGGCCGGCAATCAACAGCAACGGTAAACCGGCCAGGAAAGCAATCATTACCGCAGGCCAGGCTTTCTCCCAGTTTACGGTGATCTTCATGCTCTTAATCTGCGTTTTCAGCGTCTCCGGGAAGGATTTGACCCAGTCCCAGTCCATCGGTTTGTTGCTGTTCACCCAGAAAATCTGCTGGGTCAGGATCTCCTGCAGACTTTTCGAGACGCTCACCAGCTGCTGCTGGTTGATTTGCAGGTTAATGGCCATCATCAGCTGGTTGCCCAGCTGTTTGTTGAGCTGGTCCAGCAGCTCGCGACGCATATCGACGACCTGGAGCAGCGCGTCGTGCACTTCCGGGTTCACGTCGCTGGAATGCCCCTCTTCAATTTTGGCGACAAAGGTATCGCTCTGGAAAAGGGCATCGCGCTGCTGGTTGACGTCAAACTGTTCCAGACGTAAATCCGCGATGCGGTTGGTCATGTCTTCCAGCTCATCGGCGGACGGGAGCGTCTGCTGCTGCTGATAGAGAATACGCGACAGCAGGAGGCTGCCCTTCAGGACCGCAATCTGCTCTTTAATGTTGCGTTCAGCCTGCAGCGCGCGATCCAGCCAGTTCTTCACTTTGATATTTTGCTGAACCAGCGAGTTGCCGTTTTCCGTCGCCAGTATCAGGCGCTGGCTCAGCTGGTGGTTGGCCTCGAGCTCCTGTTTCACCAGCGGATTCGCCTGAATGCGGGCGGTTTCGTCAGGCGATACGGCCTCCTGGGCGGTTTTTTCCGTCAGGGTCAGGCGTTTGCTGTTTACCGCCTCCTGCAACAGCTGAAGCTGGTGTTCCAGGCGGTTAATGTTCGCTGTGACGTAATCACGCTGTTTCTGAAGCGTGTCCTGCAGCACCGTATTCCCTTCCAGGCTTTTACGCTGCTGTTCAATCTGTGCGTTGAGCAAGGTCTGCTGAACCAGCAGCAGGGTTTGCTGTGTCGGGCGCAGCGTGCCTTCGCCTACCGTCGTGCCGTTCAGACGGTTGCGGATTTGCTGCAGCTGCTGAGACGCGGCGTACATCGCGTTTTGCACGCGCTCGGGCTGGGTCTGCAGCGAGACAAGCTGGCTGTTATAGGTTGCGAGATCCGACTGCGCGGTTTGCAGGTCGTCGAGCAGTTGAGCGACGCGGGACTCCAGCTGGCGTAAAGAGAGCGTCGAGAGCGTCTTGCGCGTCTCGTCGTCGTTATCCACATCGCTGAGGGCATTCAGCGCGTCGGTGGCCTTACGCATGTTTTCAGGCGCCTGCGCCACCTTCTGACGAAGCTGGACGGTTTCCGCTTTGACGCGTTCAATTTTATCCAGCGTTTCCAGCGTTTCCGTCAGGTCCTGCTGGACGAGTTTATCCTGAGGGGAGAGATCTTTTTGTTTATTCAGCGTGTCGAGCTGCGACTGAACATCGCCGCGCGAGGGAATATCATTGCTGTTATCGGCGCGGGCCCAGGTCAGCGGCGCCGTGGCGAAGAAAAACAGCATCGCAAAGAGCAATGCAAATACAGGATGTTGCGAGCGATTGATGGGCAGCATAGTTGTGAATGATGTCAGAAGAGGACCGAAAATAGTCCGGCGTGAAGAATATCACGCTCGCCGAAAGCAGAATAGCGCGAACGTTGTCCTCTAAGATAAATCCTGGAAAGGGATCAGGCCGTTAGCGAAGACGCGTCGCTGCGCAGCGTGGGGCAGAGCTGAAGCATTTCCAGTAAAATCGCCACGTAGCTGCTGGCTTCCTCTTTGAGATCAAAGGATTGCGGCGCGAAAAGCCAGTTCTCCATCAGACCTGAAATGTAGCTGCGCATCAGGATTGCCGCCCGTCGGGTCAGGAGATTGGCCGGTAACAGTTTTGCCTGCACGCACAGGTTCAGGTTCTGTTCGATACGATCATAGCTCTCCAGACTAAGGCTGCGCTGTGCCTGCTGCACCACCGCCATCTCGCCCACGAACTCGCATTTATGAAAAATAATCTCCATCATTAATCTGCGACGTTCTTCAACTACCGTTGCTTCAAGGATATATACTAATATTTCTCTTAATACTGAGAGTGGATCGTCAGGGAATTTTGCTCGATACTCACTCTCGAGATCGCTAATGCTGGACTCTGAAAGCTCCCAGATTTCACTGAACAGATCTGACTTATCTTTAAAATGCCAGTAAATCGCTCCTCGCGTCACACCGGCAGCCTGAGCAATCTGCGCCAGCGAGGTGGATGAAACACCCTGCTGCGAGAACAAACGTATTGCCACATCCAGAATGTGTTGTCGGGTTTCCAGCGCTTGTTGTTTAGTTTTTCGTGCCATAGGTGGGTGAATTTACAGGAGTCAGATTTACATACATTTATGAATGTATGTACCATAGCATGACGATAATATAAACGCAGCAATGGGTTTTAGACTCAGGACCCTTGATCAATTTGAAATCGGACACTCGAGGTTTACATATGAACAAAAACAGAGGGTTAACGCCTCTGGCGGTCGTTCTGATGCTCTCAGGCAGCTTAGCGCTAACAGGATGTGACGACAAACCAGCTCAACAAGGAGCTCAGCAGGCGCCAGAAGTAGGCGTCGTGACGCTCAAATCTGAACCTCTACAAATCACCACCGAATTACCAGGCCGTACCAATGCTTACCGCATTGCGGAAGTGCGTCCTCAGGTCAGCGGCATTATCCTGAAGCGTAACTTCACCGAAGGCGGTGATGTGAAGGCCGGTGAGTCTCTGTATCAGATTGATCCCGCAACCTATCAGGCCTCTTATGAAAGTGCGAAAGGCGACCTGGCGAAAGCACAAGCCGCGGCCAAAATTGCTCAGCTGACGTTGAACCGCTACCAAAAGCTGCTCGGTACCAGGTACATCAGCCAACAGGATTACGATACCGCCCTGGCAGATGCACAGCAGGCTAACGCGAGCGTGGTGGCCGCCAAAGCGGCCGTCGAAACCGCGCGCATTAACCTGGCCTATACCAAAGTGACCTCCCCTATCAGCGGTCGTATTGGTAAGTCTTCCGTCACGGAAGGGGCACTGGTGCAGAACGGTCAGACCACTGCGCTGGCGACCGTACAGCAGCTCGATCCGATCTACGTTGACGTGACGCAGTCCAGCAACGATTTCCTGCGCCTTAAGCAGGAGCTGGCTAACGGCACCCTGAAACAGGAAAACGGCAAAGCAAAAGTGGAGCTGATCACCAACGACGGTATCAAGTTCCCGCAGGAAGGTACCCTGGAATTCTCTGACGTGACGGTCGACCAGACTACCGGTTCCATCACCTTACGTGCGATTTTCCCTAACCCTGACAAAAATCTGCTGCCAGGTATGTTCGTTCGCGCGCGTCTGGAAGAAGGAACAAATCCAACCGCACTTCTGGTTCCACAGCAGGGTGTGACCCGTACGCCACGCGGCGATGCGAGCGCGCTGGTTGTTGGGGCTGATGACAAAGTCGAAACGCGCAATATCACCGCCACTCAGGCGATTGGCGATAAATGGCTGGTGACGGAAGGTCTGAAAGATGGCGATCGCGTGATTGTTACTGGTTTGCAAAAAGTTCGTCCTGGCGCGCAGGTTAAAGCACAGGAAGTGAAATCTGACGATAAACAACAAGCTTCGGCCGCTGGCCAGTCAGAACAAACCAAGTCTTAACTTAAACAGGAGCCGTTAAGACATGCCTAATTTCTTTATCGATCGCCCCATATTTGCGTGGGTGATCGCCATTATCATCATGCTGGCCGGGGGACTTGCGATCCTGAAGCTACCTGTCGCGCAATATCCAACGATTGCGCCACCGGCGGTAACAATTTCCGCAACCTACCCGGGGGCTGATGCAAAAACGGTGCAGGACACCGTCACCCAGGTTATCGAACAGAACATGAACGGTATCGATAACCTGATGTACATGTCCTCAAACAGTGATTCCACTGGTACGGTACAGATCACCCTGACCTTCGAGTCAGGTACGGATGCTGACATTGCGCAGGTTCAGGTGCAGAACAAACTGCAGCTGGCAATGCCTTTGCTGCCGCAGGAAGTACAACAGCAGGGTGTGAGCGTCGAGAAATCGTCCAGTAGCTTCCTGATGGTTGTCGGCGTTATCAACACCAACGGCACCATGACGCAGGAGGATATTTCCGACTACGTGGGCGCCAACATGAAGGACGCCATCAGCCGTACTTCCGGCGTGGGTGACGTGCAGCTGTTCGGTTCCCAGTACGCGATGCGTATCTGGATGGATCCGAACAAGCTGAACAACTTCCAGCTGACGCCGGTTGACGTGATCAGCGCGATTAAAGCGCAGAACGCCCAGGTAGCGGCCGGTCAGTTAGGCGGTACACCGCCGGTGAAAGGCCAGCAGCTTAACGCCTCGATCATCGCGCAGACCCGTCTGACCTCTGCCGATGAGTTCAGCAAAATTCTGCTGAAGGTGAATCAGGACGGTTCACAGGTTCGCCTGCGCGACGTGGCGAAAGTTGAGCTGGGCGGTGAGAACTACGACATCATCGCGAAGTTTAACGGTAAACCGGCTTCCGGTCTGGGTATCAAACTGGCGACAGGTGCTAACGCCCTGGACACCGCCACGGCGATCCGCGCAGAGCTGAAGAAGATGGAACCGTTCTTCCCGTCAGGTCTGAAAATCGTTTACCCGTACGACACCACGCCGTTCGTCAAAATCTCAATTCATGAAGTGGTTAAGACGCTGGTTGAGGCGATCATCCTGGTCTTCCTGGTGATGTACCTGTTCCTGCAAAACTTCCGCGCGACGCTTATCCCAACGATTGCCGTGCCGGTGGTATTGCTCGGGACCTTTGCGATCCTGTCGATATTTGGCTACTCGATAAACACCCTGACGATGTTCGGGATGGTGCTCGCCATCGGCCTGCTGGTGGATGACGCCATCGTCGTGGTCGAGAACGTCGAGCGCGTGATGGCGGAAGAAGGTTTGCCGCCGAAGGAAGCGACCCGTAAATCAATGGGCCAGATCCAGGGCGCGCTGGTCGGTATCGCGATGGTTCTGTCTGCGGTATTTATCCCGATGGCCTTCTTCGGGGGCTCTACCGGTGCGATTTACCGTCAGTTCTCTATTACCATCGTTTCCGCGATGGCGCTGTCGGTGCTGGTGGCGTTGATCCTGACCCCTGCCCTGTGTGCCACCATGCTGAAGCCGATTCAGAAAGGCGGTCACGGCGAGCATAAAGGCTTCTTCGGCTGGTTTAACCGCATGTTCGATAAGAGCACGCACCACTACACCGACAGCGTGGGCAACATCCTGCGCAGCACCGGTCGTTACCTGCTGCTCTACATCATCATCGTGGTGGGCATGGCCTTCCTGTTCGTTCGTCTGCCAAGCTCGTTCCTGCCAGATGAAGACCAGGGCGTGTTCCTGACGATGGCACAGCTTCCGGCGGGTGCCTCGCAAGAGCGTACCCAGAAAGTGCTGGATGAAGTGACGGACTACTATCTCACCAAAGAGAAAGACAACGTTGAGTCCGTGTTTGCGGTTAACGGCTTTGGCTTTGCGGGTCGTGGTCAGAACACCGGTATTGCCTTCGTTTCTCTGAAGGACTGGTCTGAACGTCCGGGCGAAAAGAACAAGGTTGAAGCCATCACCGGCCGTGCAATGGGCACCTTCTCGCAGATTAAAGATGCGATGGTCTTCGCCTTTAACCTGCCAGCGATTGTTGAACTGGGTACCGCGACCGGCTTCGACTTCCAGCTGATTGACCAGGGCGGTCTGGGTCACGAAAAACTGACGCAGGCGCGTAACCAGCTGTTTGGTGAAGTCGCTAAACACCCTGACCTGCTGGTTGGCGTGCGTCCAAACGGCCTGGAAGATACGCCGCAGTACAAGATCGATATCGACCAGGAGAAAGCCCAGGCGCTGGGCGTATCCATCAGTGACATCAACACCACGCTGGGCGCAGCCTGGGGCGGTAGCTACGTTAACGACTTCATCGACCGCGGTCGTGTGAAGAAAGTGTACGTGATGTCAGAAGCGCAGTACCGTATGTTGCCGAACGATATCAACAGCTGGTTCGTGCGCGGCAGCAATGGTCAGATGGTTCCGTTCTCGGCGTTCTCAACCTCACGCTGGGAATACGGTTCACCGCGTCTGGAACGCTATAACGGTCTGCCATCGATGGAGATCCTGGGTCAGGCTGCTCCGGGCCGAAGCACCGGTGAAGCCATGAACCTGATGGAAGAACTGGCAAGCAAACTGCCTGCGGGTATCGGCTATGACTGGACCGGTATGTCCTATCAGGAACGTCTGTCCGGTAACCAGGCCCCTGCCCTGTACGCCATTTCACTGATTGTGGTCTTCCTGTGTCTGGCGGCACTGTACGAGAGCTGGTCGATTCCGTTCTCCGTTATGCTGGTGGTTCCACTCGGGGTTATCGGTGCGCTGCTTGCGGCAACGTTCCGTGGACTGACCAACGACGTTTACTTCCAGGTAGGCCTGCTGACAACCATTGGCTTGTCGGCGAAGAACGCGATACTAATCGTTGAATTCGCCAAAGATCTGATGGAAAAAGAAGGCAAAGGCCTTATTGAGGCGACGCTTGAAGCGGTTCGTATGCGTCTGCGTCCAATCCTGATGACGTCGCTGGCGTTTATCCTCGGCGTACTGCCGCTGGTTATCAGCTCCGGTGCAGGCTCCGGCGCGCAGAACGCGGTAGGTACAGGCGTGATGGGCGGTATGGTTACCGCGACCGTACTGGCTATCTTCTTCGTACCGGTGTTCTTCGTGGTGGTTCGCCGCCGCTTTAGCCGCAAGAATGAAGATGTTGAACACAGTCATTCGGTAGAACCTCACTGATACCGGTTCCACATGATAAAAAGGCCGCATTAGCGGCCTTTTTCATTTTCAGAAAAAATCATAAATTACGCTTATTGTGGCTCTATTTATTTTCTGCCATCTTAAATAGTCATATCATAATTAACTGATACCTTAATCGGTGAATTCAGGATTTTTTTAATTTCATTTCCCCGCTTAAGGTATTAGGAATATTCCTAATAAGAAGTTCTTACAAAGATAAGTCTGAATCTGAACTTTTCTCATCATTTTTGCTAAGCCGATGAAACGTAAGGAACCGATAAAACCCCGTCGTTAATTTGGATAAAACGTTGAGTCCAGGGTGACCATTTGCGTACACGCTCCCAGCCTGCAGTTTTTATTTGTAATTTTTCGTAATAGCGCGGTGAAATCCAGGAAGGAGTGGCTTATAGTTAGGTTATCAGGAACACAGCACTCATGTAGCTAAGTCAGTTGTATCCATCCCGACAATGATGTTCGGTGAGTAAGAAATCACTCAGAAGGGGATGCGCTATGGACGAGTACTCGCCAAAAAGGCATGATATCGCGCAGTTGAAATTTCTCTGCGAATCCTTGTACCATGACTGCCTTGCCAATCTTGATGAAAGCAATCATGGCTGGGTAAACGACCCAACGTCTGCCATCAATTTACAGTTGAATGAGCTCATAGAGCATATCGCAACCTTCGCACTTAATTATAAAATTAAGTACAATGAAGATAATAAGCTCATTGAGCAAATTGATGAATACCTGGACGACACCTTTATGTTGTTCAGCAGTTACGGCATTAACGCTCAGGATTTGCAAAAATGGCGTAAATCGGGAAATCGGCTATTCCGCTGTTTCGTCAACGTGAGCAGAGCTAACCCGGTGAGTCTTTCCTGTTAAAATTATTACAATTACTAAGGTGAATTTATGTCTGATAAACCACTCACAAAAATCGATTATTTGATGCGCTTACGACGTTGTCAGTCAATTGACACGCTTGAGCGCGTCATTGAAAAGAATAAATACGAGCTTTCTGATAATGAACTGGCGGTATTTTATTCAGCCGCTGACCATCGTCTTGCTGAACTGACAATGAATAAACTGTATGACAAAATCCCTACTTCTGTGTGGAAATTTGTCCGTTAATCTTTGAAGGGTGTCTGTAGAGTTCTACGCCTCGTTCTGAGTATTTACCTGTCCCGTTATGCTCCCTGTGCGTAAGCCAGGTCTCCGTATAAAACGTGTTCATCAGCAGCAATGTTGTGACGACAGTCACATCGGCTTTTCGGGAACGTTCCCCTTCTGGCCTGTTCCGATTACCCTGCGGTAATAACATCCAGAGAGGTTTCCAATGAGCTTAGAAAAACAGAAAATGATTGCCGGTGAACATTACCGCCCCGGCGATGAGACGTTACGGGCTGACCGACTGCGGGCCCGCCATCTGGTTTACCGCTATAACCACACCGCGCCTGATGAAAAAACAGAACGACAGAACATTCTGGCGGAACTTCTGGGACAAAGCGCAGGAGCTTATATAGAGCCGAGCTTCCGCTGCGACTATGGATATAACATTTATCTGGGCAAAAACTTTTATGCTAACTTCGACTGCGTGATGCTGGATGTCTGCCCTGTTCATATTGGCGATAACTGCATGCTCGCGCCGGGTGTTCATATTTATACGGCTACCCATCCCCTGAACGCGGAAGAACGAAACAGCGGCGTGGAGTTTGGGAAACCTGTCAATATTGGCAATAACGTCTGGATTGGTGGCCGGGCGGTAATTAACCCCGGCGTCACTATTGGTGATAATGTGGTCGTGGCCTCCGGCGCCGTCGTGACGAAAGACGTCCCGGCTAACGTCGTCGTTGGCGGCAACCCGGCAAAAATCATCAAAACGCTGTGAGGTTGCGGGGAGTCAACTGTTATAGTCTTTTAGCGTCAGACTGTTACTTTTTTCAGCCTGATGGCTCCCCTAAAATTGGCAGACACCCTGTATTGTCAACTCTCATGAAGGCAAAAAATGACCGAGATACAGCGCCTGCTTACCGCCACCATCGACGATCTCAACCTCCGCGAAAAGCGCGACAATCTCCCGCGCTTTAGCATTAGCTTTATTCGCAAACATCCTGGACTGTTTGTCGCCATGTATGCCGCGTGGCTGGCGACGCTGATTGTGATGCTGAAGTCCGAAACGCTGGTGGACTCCGTCTGGCTGCTGGTTGTACTGTTTGTCGTCTTTAACGCCTTTTTCTTTTTCGACGTGAATCCGCGCTACCGTTACGAAGATATCGACGTGCTCGATTTCCGGGTCTGCTATAACGGCGAATGGTACAACACGCGTTACGTGCCAGAGGAGCTGATCGAAAACATTATGCACTCTCCGGCGGTAGAAGCCGGGCAAAAAGAGAAGCTGCAGAAAATGGTCTCCACCAAAGGTCAGCTCTCTTTCTATGATGTCTTTACCCTTTCCCGCCCTGCTGCTGCGTAATTAACGTCTGCAGGCGTCGGATCCCCGGCGCAAACTGAGAAGCAGAGGTATTGCCGTAACCTAAAACCAGACCGGTTTGCCCCTGCTTCGCCTCCAGGTAGTACCCGCTCAGCGCAGCGGGTGCCAGCTGAAACGCCCTCGCCTGCTCCACCAGCCTCTGGTCGTCAATACCGTCTATCGCCAGCGCCAGATGCATCCCGCCTTCGCCAGCGAGAATACGGTGCGGCGTATTAAGCTCTGCGCCCAGCACCTCACGCAGCTGGCGGTAGCGCTTACGGTAGAGCCTACGCATGGCGGCAAGATGACGGGCGTAATGACCTTCTTCAATGAACAGCGCCAGGGTACGCTGCTCCGCGCGATGCCCCCCGCGCAACAGCGAGCCGATGGCCGGGCGAGCCGCTTTCGCCAGCGCTGGCGGTAAAACCATAAACCCCATTCGAAGTGACGGAAACAGCGTTTTACTGAACGTCCCCAGATACACAACGGGCGCATTGTTGGCCATTCCCAGCATCGCCGGTACGGGCTCACCGGCATAGCGGAACTCGCTGTCGTAATCGTCTTCAATAATCCACGCGTTGTGCTTCCGGGCCAGCTCCAGCAGCGCCAGCCGCCGCCGCGCGCTGAGCACGCTCCCGTAAGGGAACTGATGCGAAGGAGAGGTAAAAATCATTGAGGGCGCAGGCGCATCCAGCCCTTCCCAGCACATTCCCTCGTCATCAACCGGTATTCCCGTCATTGCCAGGCCGGTTTTAACAAACGCACTCTTTGCCCCGCTATAGCCGGGGTTTTCTACCCAGGTGACATCGCCAGGCTCGCTTAACAGCATCGTGCAGAGGTTGACGCCCTCAAGCGCTCCTTCGGTTATCACAATCTGGCTGGCGTCGCAGTCGATACCGCGGGACAGGGCGAGATGTCGGGCAATCGCGGCACGCAGCGACGGCTCGCCGGCCGGGTCGCCATAGCCTAACAGGGCACTCCCCTCCTCGCGCAGGACGCGATCGTACAATCGCCGCCACAGCGGCAAGGGGAAGTAGTTAATGGCAGGCGTTCCCGGCGTAAACGCCATCACCGGGGTGTCGCGCGGCACGGGAGTGGGCAGCAGGGCGACCCGTTTTGTCAGCCTGACGTCAGGATCCGGCAATGCCCGGGCAATCGTACGATGAGCGAATTGCCCCACCCGCGTACCCTGACGGTTACGCAGCAAATAGCCTTCGAGCGTGAGCTGGTCCAGCGCCGCATTGACCGTATTTCGGGAAACAGAGATCTGCTGCGCCAGCGTTCGCGAACCGGGCAGCTGGCTGCCGGACCGAAGCTTTCCGCCCAGTATGGCCTCCCGCAAAGCAAGATAGAGCGCGCGCTGAAGCGTCTCCTGCCCACGCTTTTTCAGCGCAGCATGGAGCAAAGCGTAAAGCTCATCACCCGGTATATTCATCTTCCCTCCTTGTGGTACCAGAAAAACATAGCCTGGTGGTTCTTTTTAAGGAACCAGCAATTCACTAATCTGGAGATCTTTTCAACGTCACGGAAATAAAGATGAATATATTCAACGAGTTTGGACAGCCTGTAGGCGAAGCCCTTATCGACTGGCAGCCTCGTCAGCCCCCGTCCCGGGTGGTCCTTCAGGGTCACTATTGTCGGCTTGAGCCGCTGCGCGTGGAGCATGCCCACGCGTTGTTCTCCGCCTATTCCCTTGCCGAAGATACCCGCAGCTGGACGTGGCTACTGCGTGAACCCGATGCCACCGCAGAGGAGTTTGCCGAATGGGTGGCGAGCGTAAGCGAGTTATCCGATCCCATCCACTTTACCGTTATGGATAACCGGACCCAGTCTCCTGTCGGGACGCTGTCCCTGATGCGGATCGATCCTAAAAACGGCGTCGTGGAAGTGGGGCACGTTCACTTCTCTCCTCTGTTAAGCCGCACGCCAGGGTCGACAGAAGCGCAGTATCTGCTGATGCGGTACGTGTTCGATACCCTGGGGTACCGGCGCTATGAGTGGAAGTGCAATAGCCTGAACGAGCCTTCCCGCAAAGCGGCGCTGCGTCTGGGCTTTCAGTTTGAGGGGCGCTTTCGTCAGGCGCTGGTCATAAAAGGCCGTAACCGGGATACCGACTGGTTTTCGATTCTCGACAAAGAGTGGCCTGCGCTGGCGAGCGCCTTTGAAAGCTGGCTTGCCACCGACAATTTTACTGCCGATGGCAAACAGAAAAGATCCCTGGAAAGCTGGCGAGAAACGCGCGTTTAGCGTCTTTTTTTACGTCCCTGAACCGCCTTAAAGCGCGGATTCGATTTGCAAATCACGTATAAGCGTCCCTTGCGTTTGACTATCTGGCAATCCGGGTGACGCTGCTTTGCACTACGTAATGAGTTAAGTACCTGCATGGTTAGCCCCGCTTCGCATTGAGAAAACCGCCAAAACGCTTGCGGAAGCGCGCTGCGCTGCCGTCCGTGGAGAACGTTTTCTGCTTGCCGGTATAAAACGGGTGCGATTTTGAAGAAACCTCGATGGTGATGTACGGGTACGTCTCACCGTCGAGTTCAATTTCGCGGTCGGTTTTAATGGTTGAGCCTACTTTAAAGTATTCATTGGCACTGGTGTCGTGGAATACCACGGTGCGATAGGCTGGGTGGATATTGGGTTTCATCGTAAATCCTTTATGTTTTGTTATAACATAACAAAATAATATCCAGGCCAGTTTGAAAAAACAACCCCTCTCGCCTGGCGATATTTTCTCATTTGCCTGAGATAAAATGAAAACCATGCTAACCACGTGCTATAACTATATCATTTCGCGAAAAAATCTTTCTCTTCAGGCAGGGAACTCAATGCCCAGGAACGGGTGTACGAGGAAGGACACGACAGCATGAAAACCCGACATCTGGTCAGTCTGGTGACTGGCGTACTTATCTTTTCCGTGCTGGTCCCCATTTGTCTGAGCATCTGGCTGGCCCACCGCCAGGCGGAAGATAAATTTGCCGATGCGCTGGATAACTACGCCTCGCGCGTGCTGGTACGCACCGACAGGGTTGTGGATCAGGCAAAGGAAGCGCTCGATCACCTGCAGGCCTTTGAGGGAGTGCCCTGTAGCCCCTTGCAATTGAGGGAAATGCGCCGGGTCGCTTTCTCGTGGCGATATGTCCAGGAAGTGATTTATATCGACAACCTTCGACCGCTCTGCTCCTCCCTGGAGCAAACCAGTCATGCGTCCCCTTTCCCCCCTCCGATGCGCATTACCGAAGATGGCTACAGCGCCTGGCTGACCACGCAGAACGATCTTGGGTTTAACCGCTACATGGCGGTGCTGGGTAAAGGCCACTACCTTGTGATGGTCGATCCTGCCTCGCTGGTGGACGTGATCCCTTTCGGCGAGATAGCGATTGATGCCGCCCTGGTAGGAAGCGCAACGCACCGCATATTTGCCAGCAGCAGCAAGCTCGACTCTCACATCCGCGACATGGTCCAGGAGCGGGGCGTGAAAAGCGTGCAGTACAACGGTTCAATGTACGTCATGAAGTCTGTACCTGAGCTTGGATTTACCGTCGTCGCATGGGCTACGCTCAAACCGCTGGCTGAAACCTGGCACCGGCAGCTTCTTTTCTGGTTACCGTTCGGCATGTTGATAAGCCTGCTCGCCGCACTGTTTGTCCTGCGGATCCTGCGGCGTATCCAGTCGCCGCGCAATCGCCTGCTTGACGCCATTAACAGCCGGGATTTTGTGGTCCACTATCAGCCCATCGTGGCACTCTGTAGCGGAAAAATTGTGGGCGCCGAGGCGCTGACGCGCTGGCCTCAGCCAGACGGAAGCTGCCTCTCGCCGGATATTTTTGTCCCCCTTGCCGAGCAAACGGGGCTCATCTCGCAGCTGACGCAGTTAGTCACCGAAAAGGTGTTTGAAGATATGGGCCACTGGCTGCAACGCTATCCGGATCAGCATATCTCCATTAACCTCGCCCCTGCTGATTTAACCTCCGGCATCCTGCCGCCTCTGCTGAGTCAGCTCCTGAACAAGTGGCAGATCCATCCCCGGCAAATCGCCCTGGAGCTCACCGAGCGCGGCTTTGCCGATCCCAAAATTAGCGCACCGGCTATCGCCGCATTCCGTCGTTCGGGCCACCCCGTCTATATTGATGATTTTGGCACGGGCTATTCCAGCCTGAGCTATCTGCAGGATCTGGACGTCGACACGCTAAAAATTGATAAATCGTTCGTGGATGCGCTGGAGTATAAAAACGTGACGCCGCACATCATTGAAATAGCGAAGTCGCTGAAGCTGGCGATGGTGGCGGAGGGCGTCGAAACCGCAGGACAGCTCGCCTGGCTACACCGCCACGGCGTGCAGTACGGTCAGGGATGGTTTTACAGTAAAGCGCTGCCAAAGACGGAATTTATTCTTTGGGCAGAAAATAACCTCGGCAAGCATTCTACTTAAGATAGGATTTCATCACCCGCAACACCACGCCAAGATCGGCTTCACGCTGCGATTCTTCAGGCTCTTTCACCACATGATCGGTTAAATGCCCTTCGATCACCTGCATCATCATGCCATTGACCGCCCCGCGGATCGCCGCCAGCTGCTGTAAAACCTCGGCGCATTCGTGATCGCTGTTGAGCATTTTTTCCAGCGCGGTGCTCTGCCCCTGAATTTTCTTCAGGCGAGTCAGTAACATCTTCTTGTCGCGAACGGTATGTGACATCTCTGTATCCCTTATTTTTTGGCTTTTAAAGCATATCACGCTCTACTCCCCCTGAGTATTTTTCTACTGGGGGGTAGTATTAAGCTACTGGGGGGGAGTAGTATCTCCGCACGCTTTCCACTCCGGAATTTCCCATGACCGATTTTGCTTCACTCCTTCAGCAGGGCAATGCCTGGCTGTTTGTTCCCAGCGCTATCCTGCTCGGTGCGCTTCATGGCCTGGAACCGGGCCATTCAAAAACAATGATGGCCGCCTTTATTGTTGCCATCCGCGGCACGCTGAAACAGGCGGTGCTGCTCGGCCTGGCGGCAACCCTCTCCCATACGGCGGTGGTCTGGCTCGTTGCGATGGCGGGATTATGGTTTGGTCGGGGCTGGGATGCACACACGTCCGAACCCTGGTTTCAGCTGATCTCCGGGGTGCTGATCGTTGCGATCGCCCTGTGGATGGCGTGGCGAACCTGGAAAGAGAGCCAGCCGCACGATCATCATCACGATCACGATCACCACCACCATGACCATGACCATGAGCACCATCATGATCATCATCATCACCACGAACACTCGCTGGTTGAAGAAGAGTGGCAGGACGCCCACCAGCGCGCTCACGCGCAGGATATTAACCGGCGCTTCAGCGGTCAAAATGTCACCACCGGACAGATCGTGATGTTTGGCCTGACCGGCGGGCTTATCCCCTGTCCGGCGTCCATCACCGTGCTGCTGATCTGCCTGCAGCTGAAGCATTTTGCCCTCGGCGCGACGCTGGTGTTCAGCTTCAGTATTGGTCTGGCGTTAACGCTGGTCGCTTCCGGCGCGATTGCCGCCTTAAGCCTCAAGCACGCGACCAAACGCTGGCCCGGGTTTAGCGAATTATCCCGTAAAGCGCCGTGGATCTCCGCTGCGCTGATTACCGTAGTAGGGATTTACATGAGCCTGCATGGCCTGAGCGGCATTCTGGCGTAAGACTGCGGCCACGCCCTGTGGCCGCATCTTCATGGTCAGTTAAGGGTTCTGCTGCCAGCTGAAGGTATAGCGAAGCTGGCGTGTCTGCAGGATGAACTCCGGAGAGACGCTGGGGCTCCAGGAGTCGTCGCCGCCCACGCCCATATGGAACGCATCGAGATTGAGCCAGCATCCCGGCTCTTCGCGCAGCAGATGATGATGGGTTGTCTCACGCAGCTGCTGCTGGCCGTAGCGGCTCACCGAGAAATGGAACCGGCCGATCAGCTGATGCGTTCCCACCACAAGTTCCCGGGTATCGCAGCGCAAACCATTTTCCGTCGGGAAGATATACGGCGTGTGCATGGCCTCGAGAGGTAATGTCCAGCGCCCTTGCTGCGCCGCCAGCTTTCTGTCCGGGTAGTTTTCATGCGGCCCCAGACCCAGCCAGTGGACGTTTTCCGGCGTTTCGGCAAGATGAACGCTCAGGCCAACGCGCGCGGGTTCAGGGATATCAGATGCCATATCGACCTGAATATCGCCATGCAGAACGCCCCGATCGTCCACCCGCCAGACTTTACGGCTCATGAACAAGGCTTTGCCGCGATACTCAAGTACGTGTTGGGTTGTGACCACCACGTCGCCTGCGTGCTGCTGTGCCTCACAGTGCAGAACGCGCGAGGTGAGTTCGTACATACCCGCCGCTTTCCAGCTTTCAACCCAGGCGTTCGGATCGATCTGCGTCGCTTCACTCACGCCAATGTCGTTATCCAGCGGCGCGCGGCTGACGTTGTCCGTCAGAGGTGAAAGGAGCGTTTCAACGCCGTTTCGCCACCACTGGGACAGGTTTCCGGTTGCGCGATCGAACTGCCAGCGCTGTTGACAATGGGTGATATCCAGACTGCGATCGTTTTGCGTTAACACCGGCGGCTCGCCCGCCGGAACTGGCGCGGCAATAAAAAGTGGGGCCGGAAGCGGCCACTGCTCCCACGCGCAGCGATGGTCTGCCGGTGACCACGGCGTTGCCCGCGGCTGGCGTACTTCAACGTTCAGCCAGACCTCACCCGGCCCGGCGTTCAGCTCCGGCAGGACGATCTCCAGACGCTGAGTGCCTTCAGGGGCCATATCCAGCGTCACCTTGCCCGCAGCGAGCACGTCTCCGTCCCGGGCAACCGTCCAGTTCAGCACTTCGTTATCGGTGTAGCGGAACAGGTAGCCGCTTTGCACCTCAATCACCAGCGGCGAGGTACTGACCCGCGTAAAGGTAAAGAACTGCTGGGCCCGCTGCGCCTCATACAGCGACGGGTGCGGCGTGCGATCGGAGAATACCAGCCCATTAAGACAGAACTGCCGGTCGTTCGGCTTGTCGCCGAAGTCTCCGCCGTACGCCCAGAACGTATTGCCATCTTCGTCCCGTTTCGTCAGGGCCTGATCGACCCAGTCCCAGACAAACCCGCCCTGCAGGCGAGGATGGCTGCGAAACGCTTCCCAGTATTTCGCGAACCCGCCAAAGCTGTTTCCCATCGCGTGGGCATATTCACAGAGGATCAGCGGGCGCGTTTCGTCCGGCATGCCGATCCATTTCTTGATTGACCATTTAGGCACTGCCGGGAACGGCTGATCCCGATCGACCCTGGCATACATTGGACAAACAATATCGGTCGCCGCCGTGTTCGCGCCGCCGCCTTCATACTGCACAGGGCGCGTCGGATCGGTGGTTTTCAGCCAGCGGTACAGCGCGTCGTGGTTTGCACCGTGGCCCGACTCATTGCCCAGGGACCAGATGATAACCGAGGGATGATTACGATCGCGCTGCACCATGCGGGTCACGCGCTCGCTCATGGCGGGCAGCCAGCGCGGATCGTCAGCAAGGCGGCTCATCGGCACCATGCCGTGCGTTTCGATATTGGCTTCATCAACGACGTACAGCCCGTAGCGATCGCAAAGCCGGTACCACAGCGGATGGTTCGGGTAGTGCGAGCAGCGCACGGCGTTGAAGTTGTGCTGCTTCATGATTTCGATATCGCGGCGCATGGTCGCCTCGTCCATCACCTGACCGTTTTCCGGGTGATGCTCGTGCCGGTTAACCCCACGGATCAGCAGCGGTTTACCGTTGAGCCTCAGCAGGCCATTGCTGATGTCAACGCGGCGGAAGCCCACGTCGCACGCCTCAACCTCCAGCAGCTCACCCTGCGGGTTAAGAAGCGCAATCGTCAGGCGATAAAGTTCTGGCGTTTCAGCGCTCCAGAGCGCGGGCTGGTCAACGGGGATCGCCGCCGTTAAGCGCTCTGGCCAGCTGCCGCGCTCGTCGACGATGGCAGATCCTGGACGTCGGGAAACGCTGGCGCATTTTTCACTCGTGCGCCACAGGGTAATGACCACCTCGCAGTCTGCAAAGCCAGCGCCTGCCAGCGCGACATCCACCTTCAGCACCGCGCGGTCCAGCTCCGCATTCAGGTCCGTCACCACGTGATAATCGGCAATCTGCGTCTCCGGTTTATGCAGCAAGGTCACATCGCGGAAGATGCCGCTCATGCGCCACATGTCCTGATCTTCAAGATAGCTGCCGTCGCACCAGCGCAATACCATGACCGCCAGGCGGTTCTGCCCGGGGCGTAATGCCGCCGAGAGGTCAAATTCAGCGGGCAACCGGCTGTCCTGGGAATAGCCCATCCACTGACCGTTGCACCACAGATGGAACGCCGAGTTCACGCCGTCGAAGATGATGCGGGTCTGCCCGCTCTGAAGCCAGGCGTCATCCACCTCAAATGTGAGCGAATAACAACCAGTCGGATTTTCCTGCGGCACAAAAGGCGGGTTAACGGGAATGGGATAGGTGACATTGGTATAGATGGGCGTGTCGAACCCCTGCATCTGCCAGTTAGACGGCACGGGCATCGCAACGGCGTCTGCACAATCTTCGGTTACCCATGCCTGAGGAACCCGCTCCGGCGCAGAAAAATAGCTAAACCGCCATAGCCCGTTGAGAACGTGCCTGCTGGCGGATCCAGCATCATCTCTTGCCGAGGGTTCATTGCGCCAGCTGTGCAACGGCGCGTGTGCGGCCTGACGGTTCCACTGGGTGATGCCAGGATTTTCCCAGTCCCGACGGGCCAGAATGGCGCTGAGGGTCAGCGGTGAAGTGATGGACATAGTAACCTCTTTGCGAAGCGCTCACAATTTTAGTTAACATGCCCTGGCATCCGGCAACGGTAAAGCGTTCAATCGCGGGGTAGCGAGTCCGATCACAAAGTTTTATTTGCGGGCAATCTGCTCGGCAAGGAGTGCCAGGCTTCTGAGCTGCTGCGCCAGATCCTCGCGTTCGGCCTGCTTCGGATTGCGGCGCGCGCTGGAATGACGGGTAACCAGCGTCACCGGCAGCTGAACCTGCCGGCACGCTTCGCCCCCGGAAGACGCCAGCAGCCACTCCACGCTGCGTTCGCCCGCCTCGCGAAACGCCTGACGAATGGTCGTCAGCGGCGGGGAAAACCAGGCGCTGTCGGCCGTATCGTCAAACCCAACCACCGAAAGCTGGCCAGGGATCGCGATCCCTTTTTCCGCGCAGGCGCGCATTACCCCGAGCGCCATCTGATCGTTCGCCACCAGAATCGCGTCCGGTAATGTCGCCGCAGACAACAGCGTATGTCCCTTCTCGTAACCGCTGGCCGCGCTCCAGTCACCGTAGGCCACAGCCGAAGCGTTAAGACCCGCCTTCGCCAGCGTCGCTTTCCAGCCCGCCAGGCGCGCCCGCGCAGAGACCGAGCTTTCCGGCCCGCTCAGCAGGGCAATGCGCTGGTGCCCCAGTGAAAGCAGATGCTCAACGCCCAGACGCGCCCCCAGCTCTGCGTTAAACACGAGGCTGTTTACCCGCGCTGAGGGCGCCACATCGAGGAACAGCACCGGGACGGGCGACGCCATCGCCCTGAGTTCTTCAGCGTGCGGATCGTCAAGCGGCACATTTACCAGCAGCGCGTCCACCCGCTGTGCCAGCAGCGTCTGAAGCGCGGCCTGACACTGCCGGGGTTGCTCCACCATGGAAATCAGGACGCTCGCCCCCTGTTCCGCCGCTCGCGATTTGACCGCCGACACAATTTGCGAAGGCGCGTGCAGAGCCAGGTCGGTGGTGATGAGGCCCAGCGTACGGGTGCGTTTCCCCGCCAGCTGCTGCGCCCGAAGGTTAGGAACGTAGTGCAGCTCCGCCATCGCCTGCTGCACCTTTTCCCGCGTGCGGGCAGACACATGTTCCGCGTCGTTAATGACGCGGGAAACGGTCTGATAAGAAACCCCCGCAAGGAGGGCGACATCATAGAGAGTGATTGCTTTCATGCTTTCCGGCATCGCGATTTTCGAAGCGTATATTCTGGCACAGCGACGCCGTTAAAACATGTGAGCGCTTCGCAAAATTAAACTACCCGCTCCGGCTGAGGTATTTCCTCAGTGCGCGGCTTCTGGCGGAACCAGGGCAAACAGAGCTGAATAAGCGGACCAATGGTCAGGGCATACAGCACCGTCCCCACGCCAAACGTGCCGCCAAGCACGCACCCAATCAGCAGGACGGACACCTCAATTGAGGTACGCACGCTGCGAATGGACCACCCCAGCCGGGCGTGAATGCCGGTCATCAGACCGTCGCGCGGGCCTGGCCCGAAACCAGCCCCGATGTACATGCTTGTCGCAATCGCGTTCATCACGATGCCCGATACCAGGAAAGCGATTCGAACGGCTAGCGAATCCAGTTCCGGGATAAGCGCCATGCTGGCGTCCGCCGCCAGACCGATACAAATCACGTTGCTGATCGTGCCAAGACCCGGCATCTGGCGCAGCGGGATCCACAGCAGCAGCACCGCAGCGCCGGTCACAATGATCACCGTCCCGATAGTCATCCCCAGCTGCATCCCCACCCCAAGGTGAAACACATCCCAGGGATCGACACCCAAATCGGAACGAATAAACATCGCGGTGGAAAGGCCATACAGTCCTAAACCGACATAGAGTTGTAGCAGACGACGTACCATTTTTATCTTCTCCAGTGAACCAGGCTTTCATCCTGACCTAAAATGGCACTATGATTAATGTCCAGTTTTCAAATAGTGGACTGCATATGTCATCACGTCGTTTCGGAAGCCAGTCTCTGGTACGCCTTTTAGGCCACTGGCAGCAAGCCTCATCCCGCACCCCGCTCTGGCGACAGCTGGCCGACGCGCTGCGTCTGTTAATCCTTGATGGGCGTCTGGCACTGAATACGCGGCTGCCGGGCGAGCGTGAGCTGGCCACGGCGCTGGACGTGAGCCGGACCACCGTCAGCAGCGCCCTCGCCCACCTGCGCGAGGAGGGGTACCTTGAAAGCCGCCACGGCAGCGGGTCACGGGTCATTCTCCCTGACACGCGCGCCGTTCCTACCCTTTCAGCGGCGAGCGCCGCACTGGATCTCTCTACTGCCGCCCTGAATGCCGGGCCGGAGATCCATCAGGCTTATGCCCATGCGCTCACGGCCATTACCCCGCATCTCTCCCTGACGGGCTACGATCAGCTTGGGTTGCCGACGCTGCGGGAGGCCATCGCTGCGCGCTACACCGCGCGGGGTCTTCCCACCCGCGCAGATGAAGTGATGGTGGCCAATGGTGCCGTCAGCGGCTTTGCGCTGGTACTGCGGATGATGACCGGGCCGGGGGACCGCGTCGTGGTCGATCATCCCACCTATCCGCTGGCGATTGCCGCCATTCAGGGGGCGCAGTGTCGGCCAGTCGGGGTGTCGCTGCCGGAAACCGGCTGGGATACGGATGGCTTTGCCGCAACGCTTGCCCAGACGGCGCCGCGCCTGGCCTACCTGATGCCAGATTTTCATAATCCGACCGGGCGCTGTATGGATATCGCCACCCGTCAGGCCATCACGGATATTGCAGCCCAAACCCGCACGGCGCTGGTGGTGGATGAAACGATGGTGGATCTCTGGTTTGATGCGCCTCCCCCGCCACCGCTGGCCGCCTTTAACCCGCAGGCCACCGTCATCACCTTAGGCTCTGCCGGAAAAAGCTTCTGGGGCGGGCTGCGTCTCGGCTGGATCCGCGCCTCATCGCGCATCATCGCCACGCTTGCCCAGACGCGGGATACTCTCGATTTAGGCTCGCCGCTGCTCGAACAGCTGGCAATGCAGTGGCTCATTAACAACAGCGAGACGTTTCTGCCCGCACGCCGGAAGATGCTGGCGGAACGGCGCGATCGATGTGGTGACCTGCTGCGCGAATATTTCCCGGAGTGGAAATTCCACGAGGCGGAAGGCGGGCTCTCTTACTGGATAGAGCTTCCGGGCATGCTGGCGACACAGCTTGCCGCACGGGCAGAAATAATCGGGATTAACCTGGGAACCGGGACGCGGTTTGGTTTATCTGGGGCGTTTGACCGCTATTTACGCATGCCCTTCTCGCTCGAATCGACAGAGCTTGAGCAGGCGTTGCTGAGGATCAAACCGTTATGGCTCGCCCTGAATAAAAACGTGCCATCGTTAAAACGCAGCGTGATCTAATATTAAAATAGTTGAAGCAGATCATAAAATAAAAACTGCTGACTGTAACATATGCAGTCAGCAGTTTTCACTGGTAAGGGTTTAATGCTGAGGAGGAATAGGAAAGCCTTTTAGTGAAATAACGAAGTTATCACCGTCTTTTTTAATTTTTGCACCGGTATCACACCAGTCAGACGCAATTCGAAAGAACTCATCGCTTCCAACATTCCAGCCAAGACGTACATGCTTCACGTAGCCTGAACGCAACAGATCGCAGGCCTCGTTGTAGTCACTGGCAGTTGACAGTTGTTGTTTCATTTTCTCTTCTTCAGAATTTTACGTAGAGCCTTGATTTCTTTAGGAGTAAATGGAGAAACACTCTCTTCTTCCGTATGCTGATTATCAATATCCTCTTCCGATACTCCCGCCTCTTCTACTGCTTCGAACGCCAGCAGCAGCAGTTTCTCTGTCGTCACGCTTAAATTCTCGTTATTGACTTCCGCATAGTGGCGAAGTCTTTCTTTTAGCGCGTCATCAATCTTAACGTTTAATACCGCTGTAGCCATGTTTGTCACTTCCCTTCGGAATAAGTACTTTATTTAATACACGAACTTAACAATGTTATCCAGATATATATTTTTTTGAGTTATGGAAGAAAATAGCCGTCCGATTATAAAATGACAGTCTATTATTACAGGTTTATGACAATAATATTTCAGTCCAATGAAATATATATTACACGATATAGACGTAGTTTTATTGTGGAGTAATGATGTAAGGGAGAGGTGAAGCTGAAGAATCTTATGAGGCCACAAATGGGTGGGGGCCCTGCCAGCTACATCCCGGCACACACGTCGTCTGCCCTGGCTGCTTCCTTCCGGACCTGACCTGGTGAACAGAGTAGCGTTGCGGGAGAACCAACAGAGCCCCCATTGAGAGCGTTGATAACCAACGCGCTGGCGCATTATCCCTGTGCTAAAGCCCAATTGCAAGCGACCAGCAACCGGATGCTGGTTTCTTGCGCAAACAGGCGCAGCAATCATGCAGATCTTCGTTTACCATAGCTTTCCAGACACTCTCCACAGGTAAAGGTATGGACGAACACGACTCCTTTCCACAGCGCGTATGGCAAATCGTGGCCTCAATTCCGGAAGGCTACGTCACCACCTATGGTGATGTCGCGCGTCTGGCCGGTTCCCCGCGCGCGGCGCGACAGGTTGGCGGCGTCCTGAAACGGCTGCCGGAAGGCAGTACGCTGCCCTGGCATCGGGTGGTGAATCGTTATGGTGCCATTTCGCTCACCGGGCCGGATCTTCAGCGTCAGCGTCAGGCGTTACTTTCAGAGGGTGTGCAGGTGTCAGGGTCGGGTCAGATCGATTTGCAGAAGTTTCGCTGGGTGTATTGACCCCTCTCCCGGAGGAGAGGGAAAATGCAGAAATTACATCTGAGTCGGTGGAGTTGGCAGAGACGGCTGATTGGTCTGCGGTGCGACCGGCACTTCGGTCTGCTGTACCGGCACCAGGTTCAGGTCGATTTTTGTCCCACCGTTGTTGATCGCTTCCTGGACCGTATCGGTGATAAACACCAGCTTGCCGTTGATGGTTACCGCTGCGCTCAGCAGGATACGGGCGTTAGGCTGCACGTCCGACGGGTTATACGGCAACACGAAGCTAAACGGCGCCTGCTTGCCTTCAGTACGAACGGCACGCTGGGCCACAACTTTCGACGGTGCGTCGGCCAGAGAAGCATCAGACAGCGTTACGGTTAATACCGCATCCGGCGGCAACGCAACTTTCTGTTTAATCCAGATGGTACCGGAAACATTAGGCTGCTGAATGGATTGCTGTGAAAGGGTATTAATCCCGTTCGGGTCTGCTGCTGGTACCGGCACCTGGGCACTCTTACCGGCACAGGCGGACAACGCCACCGCAATAGCTACACCACTTAGCATGGGCACGAGTTTCATTGAAGTCTCCTTATCAATGCACCAGCGGGATCGATCCCATCCGATGTCGTTTCAATCACATAACGTATCCAAGTGTGGCACAGATCACCGATTTATGCCTGAAAACGTGCCGATATTCAGATTATTCTACCCATCGGACCACTTTCATTTCTGCGTTATACTCTGCCTATCTTTCGCTACGGCGTTTATTGAGGACAACTATGAGTCAGGCACTGAACAATCTGCTGACATTACTGAATCTGGAAAAAATTGAGGAAGGACTCTTTCGCGGACAGAGCGAAGATCTCGGCTTACGCCAGGTCTTCGGGGGGCAAGTCGTCGGACAGGCACTGTACGCAGCAAAGGAGACTGTCCCGGCAGACCGTCTGGTGCATTCATTCCACAGCTACTTCTTACGCCCTGGCGATAGCGCAAAACCGATTGTGTATGACGTTGAAGTCCTGAGAGACGGCAACAGCTTCAGCGCACGCCGCGTAGCGGCCATTCAGAGCGGCAAGCCGATCTTTTACATGACCGCCTCTTTCCAGGCGCCGGAACCCGGCTACGAACATCAAAAAGTGATGCCGCCAGCACCGGCGCCAGACGATCTCAAATCAGAGACCGATATCGCCCGTGCGCTGGCGCATCTGCTTCCGCCGCAGGTCAAAGAGAAGTTTCTCTGCGATAAGCCGCTGGAGATCCGCCCGGTTGAGTTCCACAACCCGATGAAAGGCCACCCCGCCGAACCGAAGCGTCAGGTCTGGATCCGGGCTAACGGGACCGTACCGGAAGATTTCCGCGTGCATCAGTACCTGCTGGGCTATGCGTCAGATTTCAACTTCCTGCCGGTGGCGCTGCAGCCGCACGGGGTTGGTTTTCTGGAAAAAGGGATGCAGGTCGCGACGATCGATCACTCCATGTGGTTCCACCGTCCGTTCAACATGAATGAGTGGCTGCTTTACAGCGTGGAGAGTACGTCAGCGTCGAGCGCGCGCGGATTTGTGCGCGGGGAGTTTTATACTCAGGACGGCGTGCTGGTCGCGTCTACGGTGCAGGAAGGGGTAATGCGTAATCGCGGGTGATTGTGTGCGGCCTGATGCCCTCACCCTCTCCCACGGGGAGAGGGAATAAACATGAAAAACGGCAACCGAAGTTGCCGTTTTGCTGTTTATCAGGCGTTATACGCATTCTCGCCGTGGCTGTTGACGTCCAGACCTTCGCGTTCCTGCTCTTCCGGTACGCGCAGACCCACCGTCATATCCGCCAGCTTATAACCAATGAAGGCCACAACGGCAGACCAGACAACGGTGATAGCAATACTTTCCAGCTGCACCAGCACCTGATGAACCATGGTCACGCCTTCTGCGTAGCCCACGCCACCGAGCGATTTCGCGGCAAAGATACCGGTCATGATACAACCCACGATACCGCACACGCCGTGAACACCAAACACATCGCATGGGTCGTCAACGCGCAGCACACGTTTCAGTGCGGTCACGCCCCACAGACCCGCCAGACCGGACACCAGGCCGACCAGCAGCGCACCGCCTACGCCGACATACCCACACGCTGGCGTAATGCCAACCAGACCGGCAATGGCCCCCGAACAGGCACCCAGCAGTGACGGTTTACCGCGTACGGCCCACTCGCCAAACACCCAGGAGAGGATTGCACCCGCCGTGGCCACAACGGTGTTCACGAAGGCCAGCGCGGCGATTTCGTTTGCTGCACTTGCCGAGCCGGCGTTGAAGCCAAACCAGCCAAAGTAGAGGATAGCCGTACCGGTAAACACCATCGGCAGGTTGTGCGGTTTGAACGCTTCTTTACCGAAGCCCACGCGTTTGCCAATCAGGTAGGCACCCACCAGGCCCGCTACCGCGGCGTTGATGTGTACAACGGTACCACCCGCGAAGTCCAGCGCGCCGTGCGTTGCCAGCAGACCGCCACCCC
Source organism: Enterobacter sp. 61D5 (assembly GCF_034107965.1). Classification (NCBI taxonomy): domain Bacteria; kingdom Pseudomonadati; phylum Pseudomonadota; class Gammaproteobacteria; order Enterobacterales; family Enterobacteriaceae; genus Enterobacter; species Enterobacter sp. 61D5. The sequence goes on along the minus strand of NZ_JAWNFK010000020.1, from coordinate 150,916 downwards.
AGACCATGTGCGCAATCGGCACATAGGAGAGCGTCATCCAGACCACCACGAAGATCAGCACGGCAGAGAAACGAATACGCTCGGCGAGCGCGCCCACAATCAGCCCGACGGTAATACAGGCGAAGGAGCCCTGGAACGCAACGTGGATGTACTGATAGAAACTGCCCATCAGCGCGGTCAGCTCAATATTTTTCAGCATCACCCAGTCGAAGTTACCAAAGAACGCGTTGCCCGTGCCGAACGCCAGCGAGTAACCGTAAACCACCCACAGCACGCAGACCAGTGCGAACGTCACGGCAACCTGCGTCAGCATGGAGAGAACGTTTTTGCCACGGATCAGGCCGCCGTAGAACAGCGCAATGCCCGGAATTGACATGAACAGCACCAGCGCGGTGCTGATCATCATAAAGGCGTTATCGGCTTTGTCGACCACCGCAGGGGTAGCAGCCAGCGCCAGGCCCGGCAGCAGCGCCAGCGAACCCAGACCCGTTTTAAGTGTTGCTATCTTCATTTTCTCGATCCCTATCACTGTGTGCCAGGCGTTATTTACAATGCCGCTTCGTCAGATTCGCCGGTACGGATGCGAATGACGCGCTGCAGTTCGGCAACGAAAATTTTGCCGTCGCCAATTTTGCCGGTATAGGCCGCTTTGCTAATGACATCAATGACTTCATCAAGCTGATCGTCAGCAATCGCGACATCAATTTTTACTTTTGGCAGGAAGTTAACGCTGTATTCCGCCCCGCGATAAAGCTCGGCATGACCCTTCTGACGACCAAAGCCTTTCACTTCGGTGACAGTCAGTCCCTGAATACCCATTGAAGACAACGCTTCGCGCACGTCTTCGAGTTTGAATGGTTTGATTACAACCGTAACCAGCTTCATAGATCCCCTCCAGTCAGAATTCGGTAATGGCCGCAGCTTACGCAGAAGGTATTGCAAGGGGTGTGCCAGAAATGAAAACGAGGGTTAACGGCGGCGCACAGAGCATTACGCGGCCGTAATAAACAAACAGGTGAAAAAAAACGCACCATGCCGGTGCAGGGTGCGTTTCAGTTTTGCACCAACAGGAATGACTGTTAGCGCGTCGCCTCATTTTGGTGCATCAGGCGCTAAGCGACTCTTCATCGCGCACGCTGGCCGCCAGCTCCTCGCCCGCCAGCTGCAGCTGGTACATCTGCCAGTAGCGCCCTTTTGCTTCCAGCAGCTCACGGTGCGTACCGCGCTCCACGGCCTGTCCGCGATGTAGCACAAGAATGGTGTCCGCTTCGACGATAGTGGAAAGACGGTGGGCAATCACCACCAGCGTCGTATGGTCGCGTACCGCGGCCAGAGCCTGCTGGATGGCCTGCTCGGTGCCGGAGTCAATACTGGCCGTCGCTTCATCCAGAATCAGAATCTGCGGCGTTTCAATCAGCACCCGCGCCAGCGCCAGGAGCTGCTTTTGCCCGACGGAGAGATTGTTCCCCTGCTCGCCCAGTTTGGTATTGATCCCATCGCTAAACCCGCGCGCCAGCTCTGCCAGCTGCACTTTTTCCAGCACATCCCAGACCTGCTCCTGGGAGTAGTCTCGGCCCAGGGTCACGTTCGCGTAGAAAGTATCGGCCAGCACGACCGGATCCTGCTGCACCATCGCAACGCCTTTACGCAACACGGTGTGGCTGAGAGACGCGAGCGGGCGCCCGTCGAGGCGGATTTCGCCGTGCGTGACCGGGTAATAGCCCATCAACAGGCTGGCAAGCGTGCTCTTACCGCTGCCGGTATGCCCCACCAGCGCCACGAAACCGCGTGATGGAACGTCAAGCGTGATGTCCTGCAAGACCAGCCGGTCTTCGCGATAGGCAAACGAGACGTTATCAAAGGCGATAGTCCCGCTTTGCAGAGGCCGCTCGTCATTGCCGTAGGCCTGGCGCGGCCTGTCCATCAGCTCAAACACGCGCTCACCGGCGACCACCGCCTGCTGCAGCATCGATTGTTGGGTGGTGAGCTCTATCAGCGGCTCGTTAAGACGCCCGAGATAGCTGATAAACGCGTACAGCACGCCCACTTCAATCGTACCGTTTGAGCTCAGCCCGAAGAGCATCAGCAGCCCGCAAAGCACCAGCGCCGAGAAAAGGCTCAGCAGCGGACGCAGCAGGAAACCATCAAGCCGCAGCGTCTGCATACGCGCCATGTAGTGCGAACGGCTGGCTTCACCCATGCGTTCGCCAAAGCGCGCCTGCTGGCGGAACTGCTGGATGACGCTCATGCCGTTGATCACTTCGTTGAAGCCATCGTTAATGTCGGCCAGATACGCGCGCACCCGACGCACAATCGGCGTGCTGTAGCGCTGGTAAATGACCATGACAATCAGCACCGCCGGGAAGATGGTGATCGCCACCAGCGCCATGCGCCAGTCGAGGCTGAACATCGCCACCAGCATCGCGCCAATCAGCGCCGCGCTGCGTAACACCGTCGCGACCACGGTAACGTACAGATCGCGGATCACCTCGGTATCGTTGGTCACGCGCGAAATCACCTGCCCGACCGGCTGGATATCAAACTCGCTAAGCGGCTGGCGAAGCGCCGCGTCCATCACATCCGTACGCAGCTGCTGAACAACGCCCACGGCTGCACGGTTAAACAGCAGCGACTGAGCATAGTGCAGCCCTGCTGCCGCCAGCTGCAGGCCAACGTAGGCCACGCCTAAGCCCGCCACCAGCCCCAGCGGAAGGTAGCTTTTGGCGACCATGTTGTCGATAAAATAGCTGATGAGCAGCGGCCCGCTCACTTCAGCAATCGCCGCAATCCAGAGTAAAAGCACGGCCACGGAGAGCGGTTTACGCCACGGCGAGCCGTAGGCCAGCAGACGTTTGAGCGTCGGCCACATCGTTCCGAGCTTACGCATTGGCGGCCTCCTCATCCTGCTCAGGCGCATCGTCCAGCGCCGCTTCAAGCTGTTGATAGCGGTACATATCGCGATACCAGCCCGGCTGCTCGGCCAGCGTTTCATGCTGCCCGCGCTGGGCAATGTGTCCGTGTTGTAAGACCAGAATTTCGCTGGCCTCGGTGAGCGCTGACAAACGGTGGGCGCTGATAATCACCGTGCGTCCGTCGCCCCACTGGCGCAGGTTATGCAGGATCTCGTGCTCGGTACGGCCATCCACGGCAGAAAGCGCATCATCCAGGATCAGGATTTCCGCATTCAGCAGCAGCGCCCGGGCAATGGAGATACGCTGCTTTTGCCCGCCGGACAGCATGACGCCGCGTTCCCCGACTTCCGTTTCGTACCCCTGCGGCAGACGCAAAATATCATCATGAACGCTGGCCAGACGCGCCACATGTTCAATCTCTTCCTGCGTCGCCGACGGACGTCCAAGGGCAATGTTGTTCGCCACGGTGTCCGAAAATAAAAACGGCGTCTGGCTGACAACCGCCAGGCGACCACGCCACTCATCCAGCAGTAGCCTGGTCAGGGGAATATCGTGGAAGCGGATATCACCCTCGGTGACGTCAAAGTGGCGCTGGAGCAGCGACAGCACGGTACTTTTGCCGGATCCCGTCGGGCCGCAGATGCCCAGCATCTGACCCGGCTGTAGGGTAAAGCTGACGTTCTCCAGTACCGGATTTTCCGTATGCGGATAGATAAACTGCCGGACGTCGACGGTCATGACGCCGCGCCCTTCCGGTACGGCTTCGCTACCGTCGATGACCACCGGCGCTTCGGCCAGCATGGCGCGAATGCGGCTGTAGGCGGCGCTCCCGCGCTCCACGATGTTAAACATCCAGGCCAGCGCCAGCATCGGCCAGATCATGAGCCCCAGATACATCGCAAAGCTGGTTAATTGCCCCAGGGTCAACGTGCCTTGCACCACCATCCAGCTGCCGCCGCCAATCGCCAAAAGGTTCGCCATGCCAATCGCGATATAGATCGTTGGGTCGAAGCGGGCGTCAATACGCGCAACGCGCATGTTTTTCGCTCCCGTGTCCGCCGCATCGGCGGCAAACAGCGCAGACTGACGGTCTTCCAGGCCAAACGCTTTGATCATGCGGATGCTGGTCATGCTCTCCTGGGTGCGATCGTTCAGAGACGAAAACGCCGCCTGCGCCAGCTTGAAGCGCTCGTGCAGCTGTTCGCCATAGCGATTGATCGCCAGCGCCATGATCGGCATCGGCAGCAGGGCAAGCAGGGTCAGCTGCCAGCTGATCTGCGTAGACATCACGATCAGCACCGCACAGCCCATCACCAGCGAGTCCACCAGCGTCAGCACCCCTTCCCCGGCGGCAAAGACCACGCGATCGACGTCGTTCGTCGCACGGGCGATGAGATCCCCGGTGCGATGCCGCAGATAAAATTCGGGATGCTGTCGGCTCAGCTGGCGGTAAAAATCTTCACGCAGCTCAACGGCCAGCTGATAGGATGCACCAAACAGCAGCACGCGCCAGACGTAGCGCAGCAGATAAACAATGACCGCCGTCAGCACCAGCGTGCCGACCCACATCAACACCCGTGCGGTGGTGTAATGCTGTTCGGTGACGCCATCCACGACGTACCCCACCACTTTCGGCGGGATCAGCTGAAGGATGGCAATAATAATAAGCAGGGCGACTGCACCGAGGTAGCGTTGCCACTCCCGACGAAAGTACCAGCTTAATTGGGCAAATAATCGCACGCGGTTTGTTCCTGAAGGTGTTTTACGAAGTTATTCAATGGGTAATGCTGTGGTGTATTTAATCTGTTCCATGGCGAAGCTTGAGGTGACGTCCGACAAACCCGGGACGCTGTTCACCAGCCGCTTGTAGAAATCATCATAACGCTTCATGTCGGCCACCTGGACGCGCATCAGGTAATCATACTCTCCGGCCATACGCCAGAAACCGAGCACCTCGGGCATCTCAGACACCTGAGTAACGAAGCGGCAATACCACTCGCTGCTGTGATGCTGGGTTTTTATCAGCACAAATGCCGTCAGCCCAAGCCCCAGCTTTTCGGGATCTAACAACGCGACGCGTCCCAGAAGAATGCCGTCATCTTCCAGCTTCTTAAGGCGCTTCCAGCACGGAGTGGTGGTCAGATTAACGGCATCTGCCAGCGCCTGCAAAGAGAGGGTACAGTCATTTTGCAGCAATGAAAGGAGCTTGCGGTCAATTTTATCTAGCATACCCACCTCACAGAGAAAATTTTTCTCTCTTAATTCTATTTTAAAGGCCAGATAGCAACAATTTTTTCTGTGCTTTTCGCTATCCTAGGCACAAAATGACAAACGGATAACGACGATGAATAGCACCTGGGTTAAACATGCGATCAGCGAAATTAATGCCGACTATCAGCGCTCGGCGGATACGCACCTGATTCGCCTTTCCCTGCCGGGATTTGACGGCATTCAGCTCTATCTGAAGGATGAAAGCACCCATCCCACCGGTAGCCTGAAGCATCGCCTGGCGCGCTCGCTGTTTTTATACGGTTTATGTAACGGCTGGATTAAAGAAGGCACCACCATCATAGAATCTTCGTCCGGCTCAACGGCCGTGTCCGAAGCCTATTTTGCCCGCCTGCTGGGCCTGCCGTTTATCGCGGTGATGCCGTCCTGCACCGCAAAACGCAAAATCGAACAGATCGAATTTTACGGCGGACGCTGCCACTTTGTGGAAAGCGCCTGCGAAATCTACGCCGCCTCCGAAATGCTGGCCCGCGAGCTGAACGGCCACTATATGGACCAGTTCACCTTCGCCGAGCGCGCGACGGACTGGCGCGGCAATAACAACATTGCCGACAGTATTTTCCGCCAGATGACCCACGAACCGCATCCGGTTCCGTCCTATATCGTCATGAGCGCCGGTACCGGCGGCACGTCAGCCACTATTGGACGCTATATCCGCTGTCAGGGCTACGATACCCAACTGATGGTGGTTGACCCGCAGAACTCCGTGTTCCTCGACTACTGGCAAAACCGCGATGCGGAACTGCGCAGCCCGGTGGGCAGTAAAATTGAAGGTATTGGCCGCCCGCGCGTGGAGCCCTCTTTCATCCCCGACGTCGTGGATGAGATGATGCGCGTGCCTGATGCCGCAAGCGTGGCAACGGCGCACTGGCTGGAAACGCAGCTGGGCCGCAAGGTGGGCGCATCGACGGGCACAAATATGTGGGGCGCACTGCGGCTTGCCGCCCGTATGCGCGAAGAGGGCCGCACCGGTTCCATCGTCACGCTGCTGTGCGACAGCGGCGAGCGTTATCTCGATACCTACTACAACGCGGAGTGGGTGCAGGCCAACATCGGCGATATCGCCCCGTGGAAAGCGCAGATTGCAGACCTGGTGAAATAAAAAAAGCCAGACCGAAGTCTGGCTTGCTGGAAGGGTCTCACTATTCGGGGGAATACGGGAGATTGTTGTTGTCCAGCCAATGCGTCAAAAAATGGGACACTGCTTCATTGCGGCAGTGGCCAATAACCGGCAGATGGGGGAGTTCTGCTTTCAGCTGCGCCATCGCATTCCCCATGATCAGACCGCGACCTACGCTACCGAGCATTTCGCGGTCGTTCATGGCGTCACCGAACGCCATACACTCCTGCAGCGTTAAGCCAAGGTGGTCGCTCAGCACCGCCAGAGCGGAGCCTTTGTTACAGCCCACCGGCAGCACTTCCAGACAATCCACCGCCGAGAAGGTCAGGTGCGCCCGGGCGCCCAGCGCCTCATTCAGCTGAATCCGTAAGCGGCACAGATCGTCATGATCGCCGCAGAAGCAGATCTTGGTTACCGCATGGGCGGGGATACGACGCAGATCGATAAGCTGGTATTTGAAACCGCTGTAAACATGCGCATGCAATAATTCCGGGATTTCGCTTCCGGTGAACCAGCCGCGATCGTTAAAGACGTGGACGCTGGCCTGCGTGTCCCAGGTGCTGTGCAGCACGATATCCGCGACTTCCGGGTTGAGATCCTGCCGGTGCAGCACATCTCCTTCTACGGAGTGAATTCGCGTCCCGTTGCCGGTGATCAGAAAAGCGTCGAGGGAGAACGCCCCCAGCAAATGGCGCATCTCCAGCACATGACGCCCGGTGGCAAACGTCAGGGTGACATCACGCTCGCGCAGGCGCTTCAGCGTGTTCAGGGTTTTTTCCCCTAAACGGTGATCCGGCATTAACAGCGTACCGTCCATATCAAATGCAGCGAGCCGAGCCATGATTACTCCCGAAATGTGATGCGGTTAACTTGTGCAACAGTATCGTGTGAGATATACGGAAGTAATAGTGAATAGATGAAAATTATTGTTCCGGGTTTTTTATGCGCCAGCTCAATCGACTCAACCAGTATCACCGCCTCTGGCAGCCTTCTCAGGGTGCAACGCAACAGGTCACCATCAGCGAGCTGGCCGCCCGCTGTTTTTGTAGCGAGCGGCATGTCCGCACCTTACTGCGCCAGGCTCAGGAGGCGGGCTGGCTCAGCTGGCGAGCGCAGTCTGGCCGCGGTAAGCGCGGTGAGCTAACGTTCCATGTCGCCCCGGAGTCACTGCGCAATGCGATGATGGAAGAGGCGCTGAAAAGCGGGCAGCAGCATAACGCGCTGGAACTGGCCCAGCTTGCCCCTGAAGCGCTGCGGTCATTACTGCATCCTTTTTTGGGCGGGCAGTGGCAAAACGACACGCCGACGCTGCGCATCCCCTACTATCGCTCGCTGGAGCCACTTCAGCCGGGGTTTTTACCGGGCCGGGCAGAGCAGCATCTGGCGGGAGAGGTGTTCTCAGGCCTGACGCGTTTTAACGGTAACAGCAGCGAACCTACGGGCGATCTGGCGCATCACTGGGATGTCTCTGCTGACAGCCTGCGCTGGCATTTCTACATTCGCTCCACCCTGCACTGGCATAACGGCGATAAAATAGAAACGGCGCAACTCCAGCGAAGTCTGACAGCGCTGTTGACGCTTCCTGCTCTGCGCACTCTGTTTCAGAGCGTCTTATCTATTGAAACAACGCATCCTCAGTGTCTGACGTTTACGCTGCATCAACCGGACTACTGGCTGCCGCACAGGCTGGCAACCTACTGTAGCCGTCTGGCGCATCCCGACCATCCTGCGGTTGGCAGTGGCCCCTTTCGGCTGGCCGCCTTTGAGCCCGACCTGGTTCGTCTGGAAAGCCATGAGCAGTATCACCTGAGCCATCCGCTGCTCAAAGCCATCGAATACTGGATCACTCCGCAGCTTTTTGATTACAGCCTGGGCACCAGCTGTCGCCACCCGGTGCAAATCGCGATCGGCGAGGCCGACGAGCTGGAAAGTTTGCGGCTGGTAAGCAGCAGCACCAGCCTGGGGTTCTGCTACCTCACGCTAAAACAGAGCGCACGCCTGAGTGAGATTCAGGCAAAACGGCTTATCAATATCATTCATCTCTCCAGGCTTCTTCACACACTTCCGCTAAACGAAGGGCTCATCACGCCCACCCAGGAACTGCTTCCCGACTGGACAATCCCCGAATGGCCTGATTTATCGGACGTAACCCTCCCTGAGGCGTTGACGCTGGTTTACCATCTCCCTGTTGAGCTTCACACCATGGCCAGCCAGTTGAAGGCATACCTGGCGCTACTGGGGTGTGAACTGACCGTGATCTTTCACGACGCCAAGACGTGGGACGGATGCCTGGAGCTTGCCGATGCAGACATTATGATGGGGGACAGGCTGATTGGCGAAGCGCCGGAATATACGCTTGAACAGTGGCTGCGCTGCGATGCCCTCTGGCCGCACGTTCTTAGCGCTCCGGCTTACGCTCATCTGCAAGCCACGCTGGATGCGGTACAGACTCAGGCCCAGGCTCGGGATAGACACGCGGGACTGCAAGCCATCTTTAACCGGCTAATGGAGAGTGCGGTGCTGACGCCACTCTTTAATTATCAATACCAAATCAGTGCTCCGCCTGGCGTGAATGGTATACGCCTCAACACCCGCGGCTGGTTTGACTTTACCGAAGCCTGGCTGCCCGCGCCCAAATCGTGAAGAAGCTGGTCGCCGTCGTGGTCAGACGGTAACATAACGTTTTTACCGTAACAGTCGAGATGATTTATGAAACGTGCCGTCGTCGTGTTCAGCGGAGGACAAGACTCTACTACCTGCCTGGTCCAGGCCCTTCATCAGTACGATGAAGTTCACTGTGTCACTTTCGATTATGGTCAGCGTCATCGCGCTGAAATCGACGTTGCTCGTGAACTAGCCCTGAAACTGGGGGCACGCGCGCACAAGGTGCTGGACGTTACGCTGTTAAATGAACTGGCCGTGAGCAGCCTCACTCGCGACAGTATTCCTGTGCCAGACTATGAACCCGATGCCAGCGGCATTCCGAATACCTTCGTGCCGGGCCGTAATATCCTCTTCCTGACCCTGACGGCGATCTACGCCTATCAGGTAAAAGCCGAAGCGGTGATCACGGGCGTGTGCGAGACCGACTTCTCCGGCTACCCGGACTGTCGCGATGAGTTCGTGAAGGCGTTAAACCACGCCGTTAATCTGGGGATGGCGAAAGAGACGCGCTTTGAAACTCCGCTCATGTGGCTGGATAAAGCCGAAACCTGGGCGCTGGCGGACTACTGGGGCAAGCTGGACCTTGTTCGCAGCGAAACGCTCACCTGCTATAACGGTATCAAAGGCGACGGTTGCGGCCAGTGTGCGGCCTGTAATCTGCGCGCTAACGGGCTGAACCACTATCTTACCGATAAATCCGGCGTGATGGCCGCGATGCAGAAAAAAACCGGACTTAAATAGGGCTACTTGACCGTGCTGTCGAACAGTTTCACACCGGCAGCACGTGTGACTTTCATCAGCGTTGTCAGCGTTGGGTTGCCGTTGTCTGATAGGGTTCGGTATAGCTGTTGACGGGACAGACCTGCTTTGGCAGCGATTTCACCTATGCCGCCGCGGGATTCGATGACACGTCTTAATGCGATTAAATATGCAGGGATCCCCTGCTCTTCGTATATCTCATCCAACGCAACCTGCAGATATAGCTGAGCACAGGAAGGGTCTTCACGAAGCATTTTTACGACGGCGTCATCATGGCTGATGGAACTAGAAAATTTTCGTTGGATCATGCTCATCCGGTTTATCCTTTTGATGATCTTTCCAGTAATCTATTGCCAGTTTCACATCAGTTTTTTGACTCTTTTTGTCACCGCCGATCAGCAACAACAGGATCTTCCGATGTTGTACCGAAAAATAGATTCGATAGCCGGGACCACAATCAATTTTCAATTCCCAGCCCCCCTCTCTGAGATATCGGTAATCGCCGAAATTCCCTTTCTCAGCACGGTCAATTCGTAGAAGGATCCGAAACGCTAACTCCGGATCCTTTCGCTTCATCTTCGTTACCCACTCCTCAAACGGTACTTTCCCGTCACGGGTCCGGTAGCGTTCAACGACATAGTCCCTGTCCACTATTCTATCCCTGAAAAACCCTTTTGTCTTTTATAAAAGACAAACTTTCTAAGCGATCATCAACTCCAGCTTCTCCCGCAACTCCCCTTCCAGCGGTAGCGCTTTCTGCGTTTTCAGATCGATACAGACGAACGTGATCAACGCATCTGCGACCACCTGCCCTTCTGGATCGAGCGTCACCACCTGGCTTAAGACCCCGCTTTTGCCATTGATCTGCTGCACCTGGCTGGTGACCGTGAGCACATCACCCAGCACGGCCGGACGGCGGTAGTTGATGTTGATATTGACGACCACGAACGCGATGTTGTGCGCGGTCAGCCACTGAAAGCTTTCGCTATTTTCCAGCCCGTCCCAGCGCGCTTCTTCAAGAAACTCAAGATAGCGAGCATTGTTCACATGCTGATAAACGTCGAGATGAAAACCGCGTACTTTGATTTTTGTCTGCATAGCGCAATAGCCTTTACTGTTATTGTAGGAAGAGAGGTCATAACTGGTATGACCTCTTTATCCTGGCAAAATTTTGCCGCAGTGCAAGAAATTGCGTAATTACAACGTCAGGTGTGAGAGGTTGCGCTCAACCAGCGCGCTGCCCATGCCCGGCACCTGCTTGAGATCGTCGACCGTTTTGAAAGGGCCATACTCTTCGCGGTAACTAACGATGGCCTGCGCTTTTTTCAGGCCCACGCCATTCATCGCACGGGCGAGATCTTCTGCTGAGGCCGTATTGATACTGACCCGCGTGCCGTCATCATCCGCATTTTTACCGGCGTCTGTCGCTTTGGTTTGCCCTTGCACCGGCGCTGCCGCGTCGGACCTGTTCTGGGTAGTTTGTGTTTTGGCCGCGGGGGCCGACGCCATCGCACCCGCACTCATCCCGGTGGTGGCAATAGCCAGCGTAATTAACAGTGCTTTGATTCCACATTTCATGCTGTTATCTCCTTGTTTGTTGACAGCCACTTCACGATAGCCGCCAGTTAAAACCGGCACAAACAGCAGATTGCAGAAATGGAAAAGGCCGCGAAAGCGGCCTTTATTTTTTGCAGAGCGTTACGAAAATCTGCGAGCAGACACGTAATTACTGCTGCTGAGTCATCACATCACCCAGCTTGATTTTGGCTTCTTTACGCAGGTTGCTCATCATGGCTTCGAAGGCAATCTGAGCATTGTTCTGGGTAATCCCCTGAACCATCGCTTTCTTCTGCGCTTCTGGCAGGGTACCGGCTTTCACTTCATCCAGCGCCAGCAGAACGACGTTACCCTGTGCATCGGTGGTGGTGCCGAAGCTTGGCTTGTCCTTGGCAGGCAGAGTCAGACCAAACGCGGCCTGGCTGATTGGGTCCTGGCCGGTACGGCTCAGCGTTTTCGCTTCACCAAAGCTCAGGCCAGCCGCTTTCAGCGAGTCTTCTTTACCCGCTTTCAGATCGGACAGAATCTTCTCAGCATCCAGTTTCGCCTGCTGTTCCGCTTTGTTGTGCTTAACCTGAGCGATAACCTGATCCTTCACTTCCGCCAGCGGTTTGACCGCTTCTGGCTTGTGTTCGCTGACGCGCAGTACAAACGCACGATCTCCGTCGACGGTAATGATGTCAGAGTTACTGCCCGGCGTGCCGTTCTCACCCACCAGACCACCGTTGAAGATAGCATCAGAAACCGGTTTGAAGTTCAGCTCTTCCGGCAGGTTGTCGCGACCAAACCAGCCCGTCTCAACCGCCTTCACGCCTGCAGCCTGCTCTGCACCTGCCAGAGATTCGTTATCGTTGCTGGCAGCATCGCTTACCTTCTGCTGCAGCGCGTAATAGGCATCCAGCGCTTTCTCCTGTTTCACTTTCGCCGCGATATCATCGTGAACGTCAGCCAGCGGCTTGGTTTTCGCCGCGGTGATGTCGTCCAGACGCACGACCAGGAAACCAACGGAAGACTTAATAACACCAGAAAGCTGGCCTTTCTCTTTCAGACCGGCATTTTTCAGCTCGTCAGGCGTGGTCGCATCTTCCAGCCAGCCCATATCACCGCCGTTTTTCGCAGAGATAATGTCGGTGGATTTCGCTTTAGCAACAGTCGCGAAATCAGCGCCTTTGTTCAGCTCATCCAGCGCCGCTTTAGCATCGGCCTCGGTTTTCGTCTGAATCACGCTGTAGCGGTTACGCTGCGGCTGAGTGAACTGATCCTGATGCTGATCGTAGTAAGACTGGATTTCAGCATCAGACGCGGTTTCCTGCAGCGCGGCGGCATCCAGCTTGATGTAGCTCACGCGGAACTGCTCTGGAGAAACAAAGGAATTCTTGTTCTGCTCGTAGTAAGCGTTAACGTCAGCATCGCTTACCTGCTGTTTCGCCGCCAGGGCGTTCACATCAATGGTCGCTTCGCGTACAACACGCTGCTGCGCCACCAGCGCGGCCAGTTCGTCCGTTTCACCTTTGAGCATGAAATCGGTGCCCACGACGGCATTGATGAGCTGCTGGGTGGTCAGCTGGTTACGCAGCGCCTGAGCGTACTGGTCGGCCGTCATCCCCATCTGATTGACGATGCTGTTGTAACGCGCGTTGTCGAATTTACCGTTAGACTGGAAGGCTTGCGTGGAGAAGATGGCTTTTTTCACCTGCTCATCGCTGATGCCAAGGCCCAGTTTTTTGGCATACTGATCAAGCAGCGCTTCGTCGATAAGACGGTTCAGTGTCTGTTGGCGCAGGGTCTTCATGTACCCTTCGTTCGCCGCCAGTTCAGAGAATTGGTCGCCCAGCTGTTGCTGCATACGGTTACGTTCACCGGCAAAAGCATTCTCGAACTGACCACGGCTGATTTCCTGGCCATTCACTTTTGCGGCGTAGTTTGCGCCACCGCCAATAAGGTAACTGCTCACGCCGGTCAATATGAACGACACGATAATGATACCGAAAATAATCTTGAGCACGAGACTGTTAGCAGCCGTGCGTAAGCTGTCCATCATGGTGTAACAACACTCCGCTGTAGGTGACTGGTTACCTGACGCTGACGGAAAATCCTGCCCGTCGCGCGTGAAGGCGTATTGTGACAAGAAAACGGGGCGATTGTCAGCCCACAACTCGCATAAACTCGCACAAATCAGGTCTGGACAAACAAAAAAGGCACATCAAATGATGCGCCCTTGTACTTTCCGGCTTCCCTGAAACGGGAAAGCAATCAGTTTACTGCGTCTTTCAGCGCTTTACCTGCACGGAAACCCGGCACTTTAGCAGCAGCAATGGTGATCTCTTTACCGGTCTGAGGGTTGCGGCCAGTACGGGCAGCACGCTCTTTAACAGCAAAAGTACCGAAACCTACCAGTGCAACGTCGTCCCCAGCCTGCAGAGATTCAGTAACAGAAGCAATTAAGGCATCTAACGCACGTCCAGCTGCAGCTTTAGAAATATCAGCACCAGCAGCAATTTTGTCAATCAGTTGAGATTTATTCACTGTTCTCTTCCTCTCTTTATAATTTATATCGCGCCTGAATCCTTCACAACGCGACCGCGCAGCAGTTATATCAGGCCTGCCATGACCTTACAACACCCGTTGTTGATGGCTGACCTAATCAGCAATCTAAATTAGCTATACAAAAAAAGGCTGGCAAGTGCGAAATGACTTACCAGCCTTGTTTTTATTGACGCTCTTTGCGCGAGGTCACTATTTTGCGGTTACAACCTGCATTCCGGAGGGTTCATTCTGCAATGCGAGACTAAGAACTTCCTCAATTCGCTTCACAGGATGGATCTGCAGATCGGCAATCACGTTGTCCGGAATCTCTTCCAGATCGCGTTTATTTTCGTAAGGGATCAATACGGTTTTGATCCCACCGCGGTGTGCCGCCAGCAGCTTTTCTTTTAAACCACCAATCGGCAGAACCTGACCACGCAGCGTGATTTCACCGGTCATTGCCACATCGGCACGCACCGGGTTACCTGTCAGGCAGGAAACCAGAGCGGTACACATGGCAATACCCGCGCTTGGGCCATCTTTCGGCGTCGCCCCTTCAGGAACGTGCACGTGGATGTCGCGTTTTTCGTAGAAATCAGGGTTGATACCCAGTTTCTCCGCGCGCGCGCGCACCACGGTCAGCGCCGCCTGGATGGATTCCTGCATCACTTCACCCAGCGAGCCGGTGTAGGTCAGCTTGCCTTTGCCCGGCACGCAGGCGGTTTCGATGGTCAGCAGATCGCCGCCCACTTCCGTCCATGCCAGGCCGGTCACCTGGCCAACGCGGTTTTCGTTGTCCGCGCGACCATAGTCAAAGCGCTGAACGCCCAGGTACGCATGCAGATTGTCGCCGTTAATCACAATGTGTTTCAGGCTCTTATCCAGCAGCAGCTGTTTCACCGCTTTACGACACAGTTTAGAGATTTCACGCTCAAGGCTACGCACGCCCGCTTCACGGGTGTAGTAGCGAATGATGCCGATAATCGCGCTGTCCTCGACGGTCAGCTCGTTAGCTTTCAGCGCGTTTCGCTCAATCTGTTTCGGCAGCAGGTGCTGCTTAGCGATGTTCAGCTTCTCATCTTCGGTATAACCGGAGAGACGGATCACTTCCATACGGTCCAGCAGCGGGGCCGGAATGTTCATGGAGTTGGAGGTCGCCACGAACATCACATCGCTCAGGTCGTAGTCCACTTCCAGGTAGTGATCGCTGAATGCCACGTTTTGTTCTGGATCAAGCACTTCCAGCAGCGCAGACGCAGGGTCACCACGCATGTCCGACGACATCTTGTCGATCTCATCGAGCAGGAACAGCGGGTTTTTAACCCCCACTTTCGCCATCTTCTGGATCAGTTTACCCGGCATAGAACCGATGTAGGTACGGCGGTGACCGCGAATTTCCGCTTCATCACGTACGCCACCCAGCGCCATACGGATATACTTACGTCCGGTCGCTTTGGCGATGGACTGACCCAGAGAGGTTTTACCCACACCCGGCGGTCCAACGAGGCACAGAATTGGGCCTTTGATTTTGTTTACACGGCTTTGTACCGAAAGGTACTCAAGAATGCGGTCTTTCACGCGTTCCAGGCCGTAGTGGTCGGTATCCAGGATTTCCTGCGCCTGACGCAGGTCTTTTTTGACCTTGCTGCGGGCGTTCCACGGAACCTGCACCATCCACTCAATGTAGCCGCGTACAACGGTCGCTTCAGCCGACATTGGAGACATCATTTTCAGCTTCTGCAGTTCTGCTTCAGCCTTCTCTTTCGCCTCTTTCGGCATCTTCGCCGCGTCGATCTTACGCTTCAGCGCTTCGTTTTCGTCCGGCGCGTCGTCCATCTCGCCCAGTTCTTTCTGAATGGCCTTCATTTGCTCATTCAGATAGTACTCGCGCTGAGATTTCTCCATCTGCTTTTTCACGCGGTTGCGAATGCGCTTCTCAACCTGCAGCAGATCGATTTCAGACTCCATCATCGCCATCAGGTATTCCAGACGTTCGTTGACGTCGGACATTTCCAGCACGGACTGTTTGTCAGCCAGCTTCAGCGGCATGTGTGCAGCGATGGTGTCAGCCAGACGCGCAGGATCGTCGATGCTGTTCAGCGACGTCAGCACTTCTGGTGGAATTTTCTTGTTCAGCTTGATATAGCCTTCAAACTGGCTAATCGCGGTGCGAACCAGCACTTCCTGTTCACGTTCATCAAGCTCAGGCGAATCAAGGTACTCTGCCTTTGCAGAGAAGTGCTCGCCGTCATCTGACAGAGTGGTAATACGCGCACGCTGCAGGCCTTCTACCAGCACCTTCACGGTGCCGTCAGGCAGCTTCAGCATCTGCAAAATAGAGGCCACGGTCCCGACGGTGAAAAGATCGTTTACACCCGGCTCATCCGTTGATGCTTCTTTCTGCGCCACCAGCATGATTTTTTTATCATGATCCATGGCGGCTTCGAGGCAACGGATAGATTTTTCCCGCCCTACAAATAAGGGTATGACCATGTGCGGATAAACCACCACATCGCGCAACGGCAATACGGGGATTTCAATGCGTTCAGAACGCTCAGGATTCATAGAGCTCTCTCTTAGTTAGTGTCCGCCAGGTAAGCTGGTCATGTCACTGTGCTTCACATAACCATTAACATGTATCCAGTATATGGGGATGTTTCCCACACATTCAACGCTATGAATACGGAAAAAGTAAAGGGGAGATAAAATCCCCCCTTTTTGATTAACTGCTTGTATGATTTGGTTAATTATTCGCCAGATGCCTGCTGTGCTTCCGGTTTGCCGTAAATCAGCAGCGGCTTGGTTTGGCCGCTAATCACGGACTCGTCAATCACCACTTTCTCAACGTCTTCCATCGACGGCAGATCGTACATGGTGTCGAGCAGTGCCGCTTCAACAATTGAACGCAGACCACGCGCACCGGTTTTACGGACCATCGCTTTCTTGGCAATAGCATCCAGCGCTTCGTCGCGGAATTCCAGATCAACGCCTTCCAGATTGAACAGCGCCTGATACTGCTTGGTCAGCGCATTTTTCGGCTCTTTCAGGATCTGGATCAGCGCGTCTTCGCTCAGCTCATTCAGCGTTGCCACAACCGGCAGACGGCCGATGAATTCAGGGATCAGACCGAATTTGATCAGATCTTCCGGTTCAACCTGAGACAGCAGTTCGCCTTCGTTTGGTTTTTCGGACGTCGATTTCACCGTTGCGCCAAAACCAATGCCGGAGCCGGTTTCAACACGGTGGGAGATGACTTTGTCCAGACCAGCAAACGCGCCACCACAGATGAACAGGATCTTGGAGGTATCAACCTGCAGGAACTCCTGCTGCGGATGTTTACGACCACCCTGCGGCGGAACGGCGGCAACCGTACCTTCGATTAGCTTCAGCAGTGCCTGCTGTACGCCTTCACCCGATACGTCACGGGTAATGGACGGGTTGTCAGATTTACGGGAGATCTTGTCGATCTCATCGATGTAAACAATCCCGCGCTGGGCTTTCTGTACGTCGTAATCGCACTTCTGCAGCAGTTTCTGGATGATGTTTTCGACGTCCTCACCCACATAACCGGCCTCGGTCAGGGTGGTGGCATCCGCCATCGTGAACGGAACATCAAGCAGGCGCGCCAAGGTCTCAGCCAGCAGCGTTTTACCGGAACCGGTTGGGCCGATCAGCAGAATGTTACTTTTACCCAGTTCTACGCCATTGCTGGTGTCGCCGTTACGCAGACGTTTGTAGTGGTTATAGACCGCTACTGCCAGCACTTTCTTGGCCTGCTCCTGTCCGATGACGTAGTCGTCAAGGTGATGACGAATTTCATGCGGCGTTGGCAGCGCGCTGCGCTCACGGTGCGGTGCGACTTCTTTAATCTCTTCGCGAATGATGTCGTTACATAAATCGACACATTCGTCGCAGATATACACGGACGGCCCGGCAATCAGTTTACGCACTTCATGCTGGCTTTTGCCGCAAAAAGAGCAGTACAGCAGTTTGCCCGAACCATCTTTGCGTTTATCTGTCATGAGTCCAAACCTCTTTTTAAGTTCTTTGTGCCGCACATGACGACGCAAATGCCATTCTAAGACGCAAGCTGCAATCAGCAGCGTGCCGCCCTACCTTAGTATAGCGGCACACTCGCGTCGCGGGCATCAATTACGATGGGTCAACACGGAGTCGACTAAGCCGTACTCAACTGCCTCTGGAGCAGAGAGGAAGCGATCGCGCTCGGTATCGCGCTCGATCTGCTCGAGTGGTTGACCCGTATGCTGCGCCATAAGTTCATTCATGCGCGCTTTTACTTTCAGAATTTCACGGGCGTGGATTTCGATATCCGTCGCCTGCCCCTGGTAACCGCCCAGCGGCTGGTGAATCATCACGCGGGAATTTGGCAAGCAGAAACGCTTGCCTTTCGCCCCTGCTGTTAACAGGAACGCGCCCATAGATGCAGCCTGACCCATACAGATAGTGCTTACATCAGGCTTGATGAATTGCATGGTGTCATAAATGGACATACCTGCTGTAATCACGCCACCCGGGGAGTTAATGTACAGGTAAATGTCTTTTTCCGGGTTTTCCGCTTCCAGAAACAGCATCTGCGCCACGATCAGGTTAGCCATGTGGTCTTCCACCTGGCCGGTCAGAAAGATAACGCGTTCCTTGAGCAGACGGGAATAGATATCAAAAGAACGCTCACCACGTGAGGTCTGTTCAATAACCATTGGCACCAGAGCCATATGGGGTGCAAAGTTATCTCGTTCGCCACTGTATGACATTTCCGTCTCCTGGATCAAAATTGAAAACACCTGCTGTACTGATTGTAACCTTACGGACGGATTATCAGCCAGTCTCATTCATCATGATTACGTACTTATGGGGTTCACAGTGCCCTATTTCAAGCATAACAACCTTTTGTTGTTACGCTAACACCGAAAGGGCGTTTTAGCACTCTTCCTGGGCTATCGCTGCGATAAAAAAAACCCGCTGCCGCAAGGCAACGGGTTTTCTGTTCAAACTTTAAACCGTTAGGGCGAAATTACGCCTGCTGGTTCATCAGTTCGTTGAAAGAGGTCGCTTTTTCGGTCACTTTCGCTTTCGCCAGTACCGCTTCAACAGCCTGCTCTTCCAGGGCAACGTTGCGCATGTTGTCCATCAGCTCTTTGTTCTTACCGTAGAACTCGATCACTTCTGATGGATCTTCGTATGCAGAAGCCATCTCTTCGATCAGGCCCTTCACACGCTCTTCGTCAGCTTTCAGCTCATGGGTACGAATCACTTCGCCCAGCAGCAGGCCAACAACAACGCGGCGTTTCGCTTGCTCTTCGAACAGCTCGCGTGGCAGTTCCATCGCTTGCTGCTGGTTGCCACCGAAACGCTGTGCAGCCTGACGGCGCAGAACGTCGATTTCGCTGTCGATCAGGGCAGCAGGAACGTCGATTTCGTTGGCTTTCACCAGACCTTCGATCGCCTGAGATTTAACACGGTTACGCACCGCGCCGTTCAGTTCGCGTTCCATGTTCTTACGCACTTCGGTACGCAGACCCGCTACGTAACCATCTTCCACGCCGAAACGTTTGATGAATTCTTCAGTCAGTTCTGGCAGTTCGCGCTCTTCAACTTTCTTCAGGTTGATAGCGAACTTCGCTGCTTTCCCTTTCAGATTTTCAGCGTGGTATTCTTCCGGGAAGGTCACGTCGATGGTGAACTCTTCGCCAGCCTTGTGGCCTTTGATACCGTCTTCGAAGCCTGGGATCATACGACCCTGGCCCATTGCCAGTACGAAGTCAGACGCTTTGCCGCCTTCGAACTCTTCGCCGTCTACAGAACCGGTGAAGTCGATGGTGACACGGTCTTCAGCGTCAACAGCGCCTTCTTTCTCTTTCCAGTTCGCCTGCTGCTTGCGCAGGGTATCCAGCATGCCGTCAACGTCTTCGTCAGTCACGGAAACAACTGGTTTTTCAACTTCGATAGATTCCAGACCTTTCAGCTCAACTTCCGGGTACACTTCGAACTCTACGGAGTAGGTGAAGTCTTCGCCCAGTTTGTATTCGCCTGGAACGTAGTTCGGCGCACCGGCCGGATTGATTTTTTCTTTGATGATCGCATCAATAAAGTTACGGCTCATCAGTTCACCCAGCACATCCTGACGCACGGAAGCGCCATAACGCTGAGCAACAACATTCATTGGTACTTTGCCCTTGCGGAAGCCGTCAATACGTACTTTTTTTGCTACGTTGACCAGCTCGCTTTTCACAGCAGTTTCGATGCTGTCAGCAGCGATAGTAATCGTTACACGGCGGCCAAGGCCTTGAGTGGTTTCAACTGAAACTTGCATCTTGTTACCTCAAAAAAATCACAGTGCTCGGTCAACTCTGAATCTGTCTGTTATACCGGGATGCTCTCTTAGTGCAGATTCACATTCCCTGTCGCCAGAATCATCCCGAAGACATTCAATAAGACGCGGCATTATAGCGGCATCACTTAGGTGAGTCGAGAACGGTTGGGGCATGTTGCTGCGGCTTTTTTCACACTTTAAGGCTATTTTTAGCCTTAAAATCGCACCATCCGCTCAAAACTCAAACAAAACAAAACGGCCCGGAGGCCGTTTTGAGGAAATCTGTAAGCAACATACTGGAAAAGCTCCAGCCGTTGCAAATCCGATTTATCAGGCGATAGTGCCTGCACCGCGACAGGGCGGCGATGCGAAAACCGTATCCTGCAGGCCTTCCCATTCCTTAATGGTGTAGGTATGGAGTGCCAGCGCATGCACGGTCGTGGAGAGTTCTTCCGTCAAGGTGCTGTAGATCAAGCGGTGTCGATTCAGGAAACGTTCTCCCGTGAAGCGATCGCTAACCAGAACCACTTTAAAGTGGCTTTCAGAACCTGCCGGCACGTTATGACGATAGCTTTCGTCGACGACTTCGAGGAACACAGGGTTGAACGCTGCCCTTAATTTATCTTCTATATGCTCACGTATCATCATGAAATTACTCCTCCGACAACGCCAGGATGTCACCCATCCCTTTAAATGTTAGCCGCTTTTACCGTTTCCATTACACCTTGACAACAAATATTTAGCTTTCGTCTGATTTTCTCATTCAAACGAATGAAGTTCACTGTGAGACTCATACGTTTTGTCATACACGGATTGGGAAAAAGGGTGATCTGGTCAGTTTTCGGACAAGGCGATGAATTTACATGCGTTGACCACTTCCCCTCGCCGTTGGCGATGTTATGATGGCGGCAATTTTTCTCTTTATATGCTTACGATTCGTTGAGAACCCGAAAATGTTAAAAAAACTCTTCTTTCCGTTGGTAGCCCTTTTCATGCTGGCAGGCTGCGCTACCCCGCCTACCACTATTGATGTCTCACCAAAAATCACCCTGCCTCAGCAGGACCCAAGCCTGATGGGCGTCACCGTGAGCATTAACGGTGCCGATCAGCGTCAGGATCAGGCGCTGGCAAAAGTGACCCGAGATAACCAGCAGGTTACCCTCACCGCCTCCCGCGACCTGCGCTTCCTGCTCCAGGAAGTGCTGGAGAAACAGATGACCGCTCGCGGCTACATGATTGGCCCAAGCGGCGCGGTCGATCTGCAGATCATCGTTAACAACCTGTACGCTGACGTGTCTCAGGGTAACGTGCGCTACAACATCGCGACCAAAGCGGATATCGCCATCATTGCCACCGCGAAGAATGGCAACAAGATGACCAAAAACTACCGCGCCAGCTACTCTGTTGAAGGTGCCTTCCAGGCTTCTAACCAGAACATTGCTAACGCCGTGAACAGCGTGCTGACCGACACCATCGCCGATATGGCGCAGGACACAAGTATTCACGACTTCATCAAGCAGAACGCGCGTTAATCCCGCTCTCTGACCCGGTGTATCACCGGGTCAGTTTTATAAAAACATGTCCAGCCATTACTTACGCATTTTCCAGCAACCGAAATCAGCTATCCTGCTGATCCTCGGCTTCGCCTCGGGTTTACCCCTCGCGCTCACCTCCGGTACGCTTCAGGCATGGATGACGGTTGAGAACATCGATCTTAAAACGATTGGTTTCTTCTCGCTTGTCGGCCAGGCCTATGTCTTTAAGTTCCTGTGGTCTCCGGTCATGGATCGCTATACGCCGCCTTTCCTCGGGCGTCGACGCGGCTGGTTAGTGATGACGCAGATCCTGCTGCTGCTGGCCATTGCGGCGATGGGATTTCTTGAACCCACCACCCAGCTTCGCTGGATGGCCGCGCTTGCGGTGGTGATTGCCTTCTGTTCCGCCTCTCAGGATATCGTGTTCGACGCCTGGAAGACGGACGTGTTACCTGCTGAAGAGCGCGGCGCCGGTGCGGCAATCAGCGTGCTGGGCTATCGCCTCGGGATGCTGGTCTCCGGCGGGCTGGCGCTGTGGCTCGCCGACCGTTACCTCGGCTGGCAGGGCATGTACTGGCTGATGGCCGCCCTGCTGATCCCCTGCATTATCGCGACGCTGTTCGCGCCCGAACCGAGTAACGTCATCCCGGTTCCCCGCTCGCTGGAGCAGGCCGTCGCCGAACCGCTCCGTGACTTCTTTGGCCGCAACAACGCCTGGCTGATCCTGTTGCTTATCGTCCTTTATAAGCTGGGCGATGCCTTTGCCATGAGCCTCACCACCACCTTCCTGATCCGGGGCGTCGGTTTTGACGCCGGTGAAGTCGGTGTGGTGAATAAAACGCTGGGGCTGTTTGCAACGATTGTCGGCGCGCTTTATGGCGGCGTGCTGATGCAGCGCCTGACGCTGTTTCGTGCGCTGCTGATTTTCGGCATCCTTCAGGGCGCCTCTAACGCAGGCTACTGGCTGCTGTCGATTACCGACAAACATACGATCAGCATGGCCGCGGCGGTGTTCTTCGAAAACCTCTGCGGCGGCATGGGAACAGCGGCGTTTGTCGCCCTGCTGATGACCCTGTGCAATAAGTCGTTTTCCGCTACCCAGTTCGCGCTGCTCTCGGCGCTTTCCGCCGTTGGCCGGGTGTACGTTGGCCCGATTGCCGGCTGGTTCGTGGAAGCCCACGGCTGGCCAACATTTTATCTCTTCTCGGTCGTGGCTGCCGTGCCGGGAATTTTATTGCTGCTGGTCTGCCGTCAGACGCTGGAATATACCCAGCGGACAGAACATTTTATGCCGCGCACCGAATATCGCCGCGCTTACCGTTTTGCGCTACGTCTGTTAATGGCGGGCTGTATCGCTCTGGCGCTCTGGCTTGTGGTACTTATTATCAATGCCAGCACCTCTCTGGTACTCCCTTTCGAAGCCCTTCTGCTGGACGCAGGTGCCCTGCTGGCTATCGCCGGGATCCTGATTGGAGGTCTGCTTGATTTCATGGCGTTGCGTAAAACGCAGATGACCTGAAGAAAAATGCGAAAGGTTATTTCCCGTTGTAATCACTAACTGAAATTATAACGGTGAAATAGCCGCCAACCGCGAAAAAAATATTTGTTGATTTGTGCGGGATAGGATTTGGAAATTATTGGCTCCCATTCCAAAATGCTATTTTTCATTAAACGATTCAGCATAAGAGAGTTTGATTTTTCGTTTTTTAGATGTCTTTTTATTGATAATTAATTGTTAATTTTTTGTTTATTTTTAACAATGGTTATACCAATTGCCCCTTTTAGGGTATGCTTGGGGGTCCTTTCGTTATAAAGCCCATGCCGTGCGGCTTCGGTCATAAAAACCGACATAATTTGCAACACTTGTGACACGTGCGGCAGAACCCGGTAACACCTTCCTGACACAGGCCTAATGATGTTTACAGTAATGTAACCTTCCCGTAAAATGCCCGCACACTTTAAACGCCACCAGACTCCGTGGAATTGAGGTCGTTAAATGAGACTCGGGAAATACAATAAAAGTTTGGGATGGTTGTCATTATTCGCGGGCACTGTATTACTCAGTGGCTGTGATTCTGCACTACTAGACCCCAAAGGACAGATTGGACTGGAACAACGTTCACTGATATTGACGGCTTTTGGCCTGATGTTGATTGTGGTTATTCCTGCCATTTTGATGGCTGTTGGTTTCGCCTGGAAGTATCGTGCGAGCAATAAAGATGCGAAGTATAGCCCTAACTGGTCACACTCCAATAAAGTGGAAGCTGTGGTCTGGACGGTTCCTATTCTGATCATCCTGTTCCTTGCCGTACTGACCTGGAAAACCACTCACGCACTAGAGCCAAGCAAACCGCTGGTTCACGATGAGAAACCTATTACCATTGAAGTGGTCTCCATGGACTGGAAATGGTTCTTCATCTATCCAGAGCAGGGTATTGCTACCGTGAATGAAATCGCCTTCCCGGCGAACACTCCGGTTCAGTTCAAAGTGACCTCCAACTCCGTAATGAACTCCTTCTTCATCCCACGTCTGGGTAGCCAGATTTACGCGATGGCCGGTATGCAGACCAACCTGCACCTGATCGCGAATGAAGCAGGCACCTATGATGGTATCTCCGCCAGCTATAGCGGCCCGGGCTTCTCAGGTATGAAGTTCAAAGCTATTGCGACGCCAGACCGTGCCGCTTTCGACCAGTGGGTTGAAAAAGCGAAGCAGTCTCCAAACACCATGTCTGACATGGCGGCGTTCGAAAAAGTGGCTGCACCAAGCGAATACAACAAGGTGGAGTACTTCTCTAATGTGAAACCAGATTTGTTCAAAGACGTTATTGGCAAATTTATGGATCACGGCAAGAGCATGGACATGACCCAGCCTGAAGGCGAGCACAGCGCGCACGAAGGTATGGAAGGCATGGACATGAGCCACGCGGAAACCGCTCACTAAGGGGCCGAGGAAGAAAATGTTCGGAAAATTGACACTGGATGCAGTGCCCTACCATGAACCGATTATCGTGGTTACGGTGGCTGCAATTATCATTGGTGGCGCGGCCTTACTGGCCCTGATCACTTACTTCGGTAAGTGGAGCTACCTGTGGAACGAGTGGCTGACTTCGGTTGACCACAAAAAACTCGGTATCATGTACTGCATCGTCGGTATCGTCATGTTAATTCGTGGCTTTGCAGATGCGATCATGATGCGTAGCCAGCAGGCACTCGCTTCTGCGGGTGAAGCCGGCTTCCTGCCACCGCACCACTACGATCAGATCTTTACCGCCCACGGCGTTATCATGATCTTCTTCGTGGCGATGCCGCTGGTTATCGGTCTGATGAACGTTGTCGTTCCGCTGCAAATCGGCGCGCGCGACGTGGCGTTCCCGTTCCTGAACAACCTGAGCTTCTGGTTCACGGTTGTCGGCGTTATCCTGGTTAACCTGTCACTGGGTGTGGGCGAATTCGCGCAGACCGGCTGGCTGGCTTACCCGCCGCTGTCAGGAATTGAGTACAGTCCGGGCGTTGGCGTCGACTACTGGATTTGGGCCCTTCAGCTCTCCGGTGTCGGTACTACCCTGACCGGTATTAACTTCTTCGTGACCATTATCAAGATGCGTGCCCCTGGCATGACCATGTTCAAGATGCCGGTATTTACCTGGGCATCTCTGTGCGCCAACATCCTGATTATTGCCTCCTTCCCAATTCTGACCGTCACCATCGCGCTGCTGACCCTGGACCGCTACCTGGGCACCCATTTCTTCACGAATGATATGGGTGGCAACATGATGATGTACATCAACCTGATTTGGGCCTGGGGTCACCCGGAAGTGTACATTCTGGTTCTGCCTGTGTTCGGTGTGTTCTCCGAAATCGCGGCAACCTTCTCGCGTAAACGTCTGTTTGGTTACACCTCTCTGGTGTGGGCAACCGTGTGTATTACCGTTCTGTCGTTCATCGTTTGGCTGCACCACTTCTTCACCATGGGTGCGGGCGCGAACGTAAATGCCTTCTTCGGTATTACCACCATGATTATCGCCATCCCTACCGGGGTGAAGATCTTCAACTGGCTGTTCACCATGTACCAGGGCCGCATCGTGTTCCACTCAGCGATGCTGTGGACTATCGGCTTCATCGTGACCTTCTCCGTAGGTGGGATGACCGGCGTACTGCTGGCGGTACCAGGTGCTGACTTCGTTCTGCACAACAGCCTGTTCCTGATTGCGCACTTCCATAACGTTATCATCGGTGGCGTGGTCTTCGGCTGCTTCGCTGGCGTAACCTACTGGTGGCCAAAAGCGTTCGGCTTCACGCTGAACGAAAAATGGGGTAAACGCGCGTTCTGGTTCTGGATCATCGGCTTCTTCGTAGCATTTATGCCGCTGTACGTGCTGGGCTTCATGGGTATGACCCGTCGTCTGAGCCAGCAGATCGATCCGCAGTTCCACCCAATGCTGATGGTTGCAGCGGGCGGTGCGGTGCTGATTGCCTGTGGTATCGCGTCTCAGCTGATTCAGTTCTACGTGTCTATTCGCGACCGCGACCAGAACCGTGACCTGACCGGTGACCCATGGGGTGGCCGTACGCTGGAGTGGGCTACCTCTTCTCCACCGCCTTTCTATAACTTTGCCATCGTGCCGCAGGTTCATGAACGCGACGCATTCTGGGAAATGAAAGAAAAAGGTGAAGCGTACAAGCAACCTGCTCATTACGAAGAAATCCACATGCCGAAAAACAGCGGTGCGGGTATTGTGATTGCCGCCTTCGCAACGGTATTTGGTTTCGCAATGATCTGGCACATCTGGTGGATGGCGATTGTTGGCTTCGCCGGCATCGTAATCAGCTGGATTGTGAAGAGCTTTGACGAGGACGTGGACTACTACGTACCAGTCCGTGAAGTTGAGAAGCTGGAAAATCAGCATTTCGACGAGATTTCTAAAGCGGGGCTGAAAAATGGCAACTGATACTCTGGCGCACTCAACTGCCCACGCGCATGAGCATGCGCACCACGATACAGGACCGACCAAAGTCTTCGGTTTCTGGATCTACCTGATGAGCGACTGCATTCTGTTCTGCTGTCTGTTCGCGACCTATGCCGTTCTGGTGAACGGCACGGCGGGCGGCCCGGCTGGCAAGGACATCTTTGAACTGCCGTTCGTTCTGGTTGAAACCGCACTGCTGTTATTCAGCTCCATCACCTACGGCATGGCGGCTATCGCCATGTACAAAAACAACAAGAGCCAGGTTGTGTCCTGGCTGGCGTTGACCTGGCTGTTTGGTGCTGGATTTATCGGGATGGAAATCTATGAATTCCATCACCTGATTCTGGAAGGTTTCGGTCCGGATCGCAGTGGCTTCCTGTCAGCGTTCTTCGCGCTGGTCGGTACCCACGGTCTGCACGTCACCTCTGGTCTGATCTGGATGGCGGTACTGATGTTCCAGGTATCCCGTCGCGGCCTGACCAGCACTAACCGTACCCGTATCATGTGCCTGAGCCTGTTCTGGCACTTCCTGGACGTGGTGTGGATCTGTGTGTTCTCTGTTGTATATCTGATGGGGGCGATGTAATGAGTCATTCAAACGATCATGGCGCTTCCCACGGTAGCGTAAAAACCTACATGACAGGTTTCATCCTGTCGATCATCCTGACGGTGATCCCGTTCTGGATGGTGATGAGCGGTTCTGCGTCTAAGCCGGTTATTCTGGGTGCAATCCTGGTGACCGCGGTGATTCAGATTCTGGTGCATCTGGTTTGCTTCCTGCACATGAACACCAAGTCCGATGAAGGCTGGAATATGACCGCCTTTATCTTTACCGTGATTATCATCGCTATCCTGGTAGTCGGTTCCATCTGGATTATGTGGAACCTCAACTACAACATGATGGTTCACTAAGAGCGGCGAGTATGTTTAAGCAATACCTGCAAGTAACGAAACCAGGCATCATCTTTGGCAACCTGATCTCCGTGATCGGAGGGTTCCTGCTGGCCTCTAAGGGCAGCATTGATTACACCCTCTTTATCTACACGCTGGTCGGTGTGTCACTGGTTGTTGCGTCCGGTTGTGTATTTAACAACTACATCGACATGGATATCGACAAGAAGATGGAAAGGACCAAAAATCGGGTGCTGGTGAAAGGCCTGATCGCCCCTTCCGTCTCGCTGGTGTACGCCACCTTGCTGGGTATTGCTGGCTTTATGCTGCTGTGGTTTGGTGCTAACCCGCTGGCCTGCTGGCTGGGGGTGATGGGGTTCGTGGTGTATGTGGGCGTCTACAGCCTGTATATGAAACGCCACTCCGTCTACGGCACGCTGATTGGTTCTCTCTCCGGCGCTGCGCCGCCGGTGATTGGCTACTGCGCGGTCACGAACGAGTTCGACAGCGGTGCGCTGATCCTGCTGGCTATCTTTAGCCTGTGGCAGATGCCGCACTCCTATGCCATCGCGATTTTCCGCTTTAAGGATTATCAGGCAGCGAACATCCCGGTTCTGCCGGTCGTGAAGGGCATTTCGGTTGCCAAGAACCACATCACGCTGTACATCATCGCTTTTGCTGTAGCAACGCTGATGCTCTCTCTGGGTGGTTACGCTGGATACAAATATCTGGCGGTAGCGGCCGCGGTGAGCGTCTGGTGGCTCGGCATGGCGCTGCGCGGTTACAAAGTGGAAGATGACAAAGTCTGGGCGCGCAAACTGTTTGTGTTCTCGATTGTGGCCATCACCTCGCTGTCCGTGATGATGTCCGTGGACTTCATGGTGCCAGATTCACACAACCTGCTGACTTACGTCTGGTAAGCCAAAACAGGTGAATAAAGGGGTGCTTCGGCACCCTTTTTTATTCACTGAATCTACTAATAACGCATGTAATATTTGTTAAATAACCCTTTATTTACCCCGCCCCTTCCCCGCACTACACTATGGCCTGCTTTTGAACTGAGGTGGTAATGAACGATTATAAAATGACGCCAGGCGAGCTTCGCGCGACCTGGGGCTTAGGGACTGTCTTCTCGCTACGGATGCTTGGCATGTTTATGGTCCTGCCTGTTCTGACCACGTACGGTATGGCGCTGCAGGGGGCCAGCGAGGCGCTGATTGGACTCGCGATCGGCATCTACGGCCTGGCGCAGGCGGTCTTCCAGATCCCCTTTGGCCTGCTCTCTGACCGGGTAGGTCGAAAGCCGCTGATCGTCGGCGGGCTGCTGGTCTTTGTGCTCGGAAGCGTGATTGCCGCCCTCTCCCATTCCATCTGGGGGATTATTCTCGGCCGCGCCCTGCAGGGGTCCGGCGCGATTGCCGCCGCGGTGATGGCGCTGCTGTCCGACTTAACCCGCGAGCAGAACCGCACCAAAGCGATGGCGTTCATCGGCGTGAGCTTTGGCGTGACGTTTGCAATTGCCATGGTGCTGGGCCCCATCATTACGCACACGTTGGGTCTGCACGCCCTGTTC
Organism: Enterobacter sp. 61D5; assembly: GCF_034107965.1. NCBI lineage: Bacteria > Pseudomonadati > Pseudomonadota > Gammaproteobacteria > Enterobacterales > Enterobacteriaceae > Enterobacter > Enterobacter sp. 61D5. The sequence goes on along the minus strand of NZ_JAWNFK010000020.1, from coordinate 121,789 downwards.
TGGATGATTGCCGTGCTGGCAACCATCGGTATTGCCTTAACCCTGTGGGTCGTGCCGGACAGCAAAAACCACGTTCTGAACCGCGAATCAGGGATGGTAAAAGGCTGCTTCAGCAAAGTGATTTTCGAGCCGCGCCTGCTCAAGCTGAACTTTGGCATTATGTGTCTGCACATCCTGCTGATGTCGACCTTTGTCGCCCTGCCCGGCCAGCTTGCCGCTGCGGGTTTCCCGGCGGCTGAGCACTGGAAAATCTATCTGGTCACGATGCTGATTTCGTTTGTCTCCGTCGTGCCGTTCATCATCTACGCCGAAGTGAAGCGCAAAATGAAGCGCGTCTTCGTGGGCTGCGTGGCGGTCCTGCTGATTGCCGAAATTGTGCTCTGGGGTGCCGGTCCGCACTTCTGGGAGCTGATTGCCGGCGTACAGCTGTTCTTCCTGGCCTTTAACCTGATGGAAGCGCTGCTGCCGTCGCTGATCAGCAAAGAGTCCCCCGCCGGATATAAAGGCACCGCGATGGGCATCTACTCCACCAGCCAGTTTCTCGGCGTGGCGATCGGCGGCTCGCTAGGCGGCTGGGTGGACGGCCTGTTTGATTCACAAACCGTATTCCTCGCCGGTGCGCTATTGGCAATAGTCTGGCTGCTGGTCGCCAGCACCATGAAAGAGCCGCGCTACGTGAGCAGCCTGCGCGTGGAAATCCCGGATGATGTGGAAATCAGCGATATGCTGAAGCAGCGTCTGGAAGCCAAAGAGGGTGTGACAGAAGTGCTCATCGTCCCGGAAGAGCGCAGCGCTTACGTCAAAATAGACAGTAAAATGACAAACCGCTTCGAAGTCGAGCAGGCGCTCAAAGCGTAAAAAAAGCCCGGTTAAACCGGGCTTTTTTATATTAATCGCGGAAGTTTTTAAACTGGAACGGTTGCCCCAGATCGCCGCCGCGCACCAGCGCCATTACGGACTGGAGATCATCGCGGGACTTCCCGGTCACGCGAATTTCTTCGCCCTGGATCTGCGCCTGCACCTTCAGCTTGCTGTCTTTAATGAGCTTAACGATCTTCTTCTGCACCGCGCTCTCGATGCCCTGCTTCAGTTTGGCTTCAACAAACCAGTTCTTACCGCTGTGCACAAACTCTTCCGGCACGTCCAGAGACGTCCCTTCGATGCCGCGTTTTAACAGCTTGGCGCGCAGAATGTCGAGCAGCTGATTCACCTGGAAGTCAGACTCGCTCAGCACCTTAATGGTCTTATTTGCGTCGTTCAGCTCAAACGACGCCTCAACGCCGCGAAAATCGAAACGTGACTCAACTTCGCGGGTTGCGTTCTCAACGCCGTTGCGAACTTCCTGGATATCAACTTCGGAAACAATATCGAAAGATGGCATCTTTTCTTCTCCCTTCACTTTTGTTGCGTTGCATAATACCCGCTACGAGGCATAACTCAACAGAAGCTTAGCTGTATAATTAAGCTGTAACACCTGGCGCAGTTGCAGGTGAGGAGGAACAATGAAAATTACGGTGCTCGGATGCGGAGCGCTTGGTCAGCTATGGCTGACCGCGTTGTGCAAGCACGGACATGAGGTTCAGGGCTGGCTGCGCGTGCCCCAGCCCTATTGCAGTGTAAACCTGATTGGTGAAGACGGAAGCATCTTTAACGAATCCCTCACCGCGAACGATCCTGATTTCCTGGCGCAAAGCGATCTTTTACTGGTGACGCTCAAAGCGTGGCAGGTCTCAGACGCGGTAAAAACGCTGGCCGCGCAGCTTCCCTCCACTTCCCCCATTCTGCTGCTGCATAACGGCATGGGGACGCTTGATGAGCTGAAAAACGTCCCGCAGCCCCTGCTGATGGCGACGACCACGCACGCTGCGCGTCGCGACGGCAACATCATCGTGCATGTCGCCAGCGGCGTGACGCACATCGGGCCCGCCAGAACTCAGGATGGAGATTACAGCTATCTTGCCGATGTGCTGCAGAAGGTGCTGCCGGACGTCGCCTGGCACAACAACATCCGCCCTCAGCTGTGGCGCAAGCTGGCGGTAAACTGCGTAATCAATCCGCTGACGGCGCTGTGGAACTGCCCGAACGGAGAGCTGAAAAATCATCCGCAGGACGTTGCTATGCTGTGTGCGGAAGTCGCGGCGGTCGTTGAGCGGGAAGGCCTGCATACCTCGGCAGACGATTTACGCTGCTATGTCGAGCAGGTCATTGAGAGCACGGCAGAAAACATCTCCTCGATGCTGCAGGATGTTCGGGCATTACGCCACACGGAGATCGACTACATCACCGGCTATCTGTTAAAACGCGCCCGCGCGCACGGTATCGCCGTGCCGGAAAACGCCCGTCTGTATGACCTGGTTAAACGTAAGGAGAGTGAATATGAGCGCGTCAGCACTGATCTGCCTCGCCCCTGGTAGCGAAGAGATGGAAGCGGTCACCACCATTGATTTGATGGTGCGCGGCGGCATTAAGGTCACCACCGCCAGCGTCGCCAGCGACGGTAATCTGGCAATCACCTGCTCGCGCGGGGTGAAAATCCTTGCGGATGCCCCCCTTGTTCAGGTGGCTGACGGCGATTACGACATCATCGTGCTGCCCGGCGGTTTAAAAGGCGCGGAATGTTTTCGCGACAGCCCGCTGCTTGTTGAGACCGTGCGTCAGTTTCATTTATCCGGCCGCATCGTCGCGGCAATCTGTGCCGCCGCCGGAACGGTTCTGATTCCGCACGATATCTTCCCCATCGGCAACATGACCGGTTTCCCGGGGCTTAAGGATACGATCCCGGAAGAGCACTGGGTGGATAAACGCGTCGTCTGGGATCCGCGCGTCAACCTGCTGACCAGCCAGGGGCCAGGCACCGCGATTGATTTTGGCTTAAAGATTATTGACCTGCTGGTCGGGCGCGAGAAAGCGTACGAAGTAGCGTCATCGCTGGTGATGCCTGCGGGGATTTATAATTATTACGAATAGGTGTTCTCCCTCTCCCTGTGGGAGAGGGCCGGGGTGAGGGCTTCAGGCCGCACTCCCCGGCAAAAAACTACGGGCGATACACCTTCACGTTCGCAAAGCCCTGCTCGCGCAGATACAGCGCCTGCAGGCGGCTCATCACCCCGCGCTCGCACCACAGCAGATAGGTTTTGCTCTTGTCGAGATCGCCAAACTTCGTGCTCAGCTTGTAGAACGGCAGAGAAACCACCTCCACGCCTTCGACGTTCAGCGGGCTGGCGTCCTGTTCATCAATAGAACGAATATCCACAATCACATCGCTGGCACCAAAACCGCTCACGGTTTCAACTTCAACGACTTCCTGCTCGGTCTGCTGGGCAATCTCGCGGATGTCGATGTTGGAGGCTTCCTCCACCACTTTTTCCAGAATGCTAAAATCGAAGTTCTCTTCTTCCGCTTCGATCTTCGCCTTCACCGCCTTCACCGTTGGGCTTTTTGAGATCACGCCGCAGTATTCCGGCATGGTGCGGGCAAAATCTTCGGTGCCGATTTCGCGCGCCAGATCGATGATGTGCTCTTTATCATGGGAGATCAGCGGACGCAGGATCAGCGTATCAGACACGTTGTCGATGAGACGCAGGTTGGTCAGCGTCTGGCTGGAAACCTGGCCCAGCGCTTCACCGGTGACCAGCGCCTGCACGCCGTAGCGCTCGGCAACTTTGGACGCCGCACGCACCATCATGCGTTTCAGCACCACGCCCATCTGGCCGTCGTCCACTTTTTCGAGGATTTCGCCGACCACAGGTTCGAAGTTGATCGCCACGAAACGCACGCGGTGGGAGCTGCCGAAGCGGTTCCACAGGTAATGCGCGACCTGACGAACGCCGATTTCGTGCGCCGCGCCGCCCAGGTTGAAGAAGCAATAGTGCACACGGCAGCCGCGACGCATCAGCATATAGCTGGAGACGCCGGAGTCGAAGCCGCCGGAGATCAGGGACAATACGTCTTCCTGGGTGCCAATCGGGAAGCCGCCGATACCTTCATAGCGCCCTTTCACCAGCAGCAGGCGATCGTTTTCGATCTCCAGATTCACGGTTACGTCCGGGTTGGTCAGACGAACGCGCGCCGTTTCAACGTGCTGGTTCAAACCGCCGCCGACGTAACGTTCCACTTCAATAGAGCTGAACTCGTGCTTGCCGCGACGCTTCACGCGCACGCAGAAGGTTTTGCCTTCGATCTGGTCGCGGTACTGGACCAGCGCTTTCTCGAAGATGTCGTGCATATCGCTGAACGGAACATCTTCCACTTCCAGGATATGGTGGATCCCCGGAATACGGGTCAGCGCGTCGCGAATATCCTGACGTTTGTTTTCGTCTTTGGCGCGCACTTCAACGTGGTCCCAGTGGCGCACCACGGCGAGGGTTTCGTCGTAGTGCTTTAATACGTTACGAATGTTCCCGGTGAGAATTTTAATAAAGCGCAAACGCACAGATTGGCTTTTGATGGTGATTTCAGGGAACAATTTAATGATAAACTTCATGGCGGCAATGTTTCTTAGGCAAGCGTATTAAGGCTTGTAATGGAAAAGAGTACAGCAGCCCACACCCGTGGCTGCATCCAGGCGCGCAAGTATACCACCATCGCGCCGCTCCTGTGCACATTGCGCGTTATTTGATAATTGCCCTGAGTCCGTTACCATGTCGGGGCTGAGAATATAAGAGTCAATTCACTATGCCGAAGAAGAACGACGCACCGGCCAGTTTCGAAACTGCGCTGAGTGAACTGGAGCAAATCGTTACCCGTCTTGAAAGCGGCGATCTCCCGCTGGAAGAGGCGCTCAACGAATTCGAGCGTGGCGTGCAGCTGGCGCGCCAGGGACAGGTCAAACTGCAGCAGGCCGAGCAGCGCGTGCAGATCCTGCTTTCCGACAGCGAAGACGCGAAAACCACGCCTTTTACACCGGACGCCGAGTAAATGGATTTTTCCAACGAGCTTCAGGCGCGTGTCGTACGCGCCAACGACGCCCTGCGCCGTTTTATTGCGCCACAGCCTTTTCAGAACACTCCACTGGTTGAAGCCATGCACTATGGCGCACTCTTGGGTGGAAAGCGCCTGCGCCCGTTCCTGGTATACGCCACGGGCAATATGTTTGGCATCAGCGACAACACGCTGGACGCCCCGGCAGCCGCCGTTGAGTGCATCCATGCCTACTCGCTGATCCACGACGATCTCCCGGCCATGGACGACGACGATTTGCGTCGGGGTCAACCCACCTGCCATATCAAGTTTGGCGAGGCGAATGCCATTCTGGCGGGTGATGCCCTGCAAACGCTGGCATTCTCGATTCTGAGCGACGCGCCGATGGCGGAAGTGGCCGACCGCGACCGCCTGGCGATGATCTCCGAGCTGGCAATGGCCAGCGGCGTGGCCGGCATGTGCGGCGGACAGGCGCTGGATCTTGAAGCGGAAGGACGTCAGGTTAATCTGGAACAGCTGGAGCGTATTCATCGCCATAAAACCGGGGCGTTGATTCGTTCCGCCGTTCGCCTGGGCGCGCTGAGCGCGGGTGAACAAGGGCGCAAAGCCCTGCCGATTCTGGACAGATACGCAGAAAGTATCGGCCTGGCATTCCAGGTTCAGGATGACATTCTGGATGTGGTGGGCGATACTGCAACATTGGGTAAACGTCAGGGTGCGGACCAGCAGCTTGGCAAAAGTACCTACCCCGCCCTGCTGGGTCTTGAGCAAGCCCAGCGTAAAGCCCGGGATCTGATTGATGATGCCCGCCAGTCGCTAAATGAACTGGCCGCGCAATCGCTGGATACCTCGGCACTGGAAGCGCTAGCGGACTATATAATCCAGCGTAATAAATAAACTATATATCACGATGAGCCTTTGATGAGTTTTGATATTGCCAAATACCCGACACTGGCGTTAGTTGACTCCACCCAGGAGTTACGTCTGTTGCCGAAAGAGAGCCTGCCGAAGCTGTGCGACGAGCTGCGTCGCTACCTGCTCGACAGCGTAAGCCGCTCCAGCGGCCATTTCGCCTCCGGGCTTGGCACGGTAGAGCTGACCGTGGCGCTGCACTACGTCTATAACACGCCGTTCGATCAGCTCATCTGGGACGTGGGCCACCAGGCTTATCCGCACAAAATTCTGACCGGACGTCGCGATAAAATTGGCACCATTCGTCAGAAAGGCGGCCTGCACCCGTTCCCGTGGCGCGGTGAGAGCGAGTACGACGTGCTGAGCGTCGGCCACTCCTCCACCTCCATTTCGGCGGGCATCGGTATTGCCGTTGCCGCCGAGAAAGAGAACAAGCAGCGCCGCACCGTCTGCGTGATTGGCGATGGGGCCATTACCGCCGGTATGGCCTTCGAAGCCATGAACCATGCGGGCGACATCAAGCCGGACATGCTGGTTATCCTTAACGATAACGAAATGTCGATCTCCGAGAACGTCGGCGCGCTGAACAACCATCTGGCCCAGCTGCTCTCCGGCAAGCTTTACTCCTCGCTGCGCGAAGGCGGCAAGAAAGTCTTCTCCGGCGTACCGCCGATTAAAGAGCTGCTCAAGCGTACCGAAGAACACATCAAAGGCATGGTGGTGCCGGGCACCCTGTTTGAAGAGCTGGGCTTTAACTATATTGGCCCGGTTGACGGCCATGACGTGCTGGGCCTGGTGACCACGCTCAAGAACATGCGCGACCTGAAAGGCCCGCAATTCCTGCATATCATGACTAAAAAAGGGCGCGGTTACGAACCGGCGGAAAAAGATCCGATCACCTTCCACGCGGTACCGAAATTTGACCCGTCCAGCGGCTGTCTGCCAAAAAGTAGCGGCGGCATGCCGAGCTATTCCAAAATCTTCGGCGACTGGCTGTGCGAAACCGCCGCGAAAGACAACAAGCTGATGGCGGTGACGCCTGCCATGCGTGAAGGCTCCGGCATGGTGGAGTTCTCCAGAAAATACCCTGACCAGTATTTTGACGTTGCTATTGCCGAGCAGCATGCGGTGACGTTTGCAGCGGGCCTGGCTATTGGGGGCTACAAGCCGGTTGTCGCTATCTACTCCACCTTCCTGCAGCGCGCCTACGATCAGGTTATCCACGACGTGGCGATTCAGAAGCTGCCGGTACTGTTTGCTATCGATCGTGCAGGCATCGTCGGTGCCGACGGCCAGACGCACCAGGGCGCGTTTGATCTGTCTTTCCTGCGCTGTATTCCCGATATGGTTATCATGACGCCAAGCGACGAGAACGAATGCCGTCAGATGCTGTTTACCGGCTACCACTATCAGAATGGCCCAAGCGCCGTTCGCTACCCGCGCGGCAATGCGGTAGGCGTTGAGCTTCAGCCGCTGGAAAAACTACCGATCGGTAAAGGGGTGGTTAAGCGTCGCGGTGAGAAAGTGGCGATCATGAACTTCGGCACGCTGATGCCCGAGGCCGCGAAAGCGGCTGAAGCGCTGAATGCCACCCTGGTGGACATGCGCTTTGTGAAGCCGCTCGATGACTCTCTGATTCTGAGTATGGCTGAGACGCATGACGTGCTGGTCACGCTGGAAGAAAACGCCATCATGGGCGGCGCGGGCAGCGGCGTGAACGAGGTGCTGATGGCGAACCGTAAAGCCGTGCTGGTGCTGAACCTCGGCCTGCCGGATCATTTCATTCCTCAGGGTACCCAGGATGAAGCCCGTGCGGCTATAGGCCTGGACGCCGCCGGTATCGAAGCCAAAATCCGCGCCTGGCTGGACTGACCCCTTCCCCCTTTTCCGCTCCTGCTATGCTTAAACCTGGTGTTTAAACAGCAGGAGCGGAACCGTGCAATACACAACATTAGGAAAAACGGACCTTAAGGTTTCCCGACTTTGCCTGGGCTGCATGACCTTTGGCGAGCCCGATCGGGGAAACCACGCCTGGACGCTGCCGGAAGAGAGCAGCCGTCCGATTATCAAACGCGCCATCGAGGGCGGCATTAACTTCTTTGACACCGCCAACAGCTACTCCGACGGCAGCAGCGAGGAGATTGTCGGCCGCGCCCTGCGCGATTTTGCCCGTCGTGATGACATCGTCGTCGCCACCAAGGTCTACTACCCGGTGGGTGACCTGGCTGAGGGCCTTTCTCGCGCGCAGATCCTGCGCTCCATTGATGACAGCCTCAGACGCCTGAATATGGATTACGTCGACCTGCTGCAAATTCACCGCTGGGATTACAACACGCCAGTCGAGGAGACGCTTGAAGCGTTGAATGATGTGGTCAAAGCCGGTAAAGCACGCCACATCGGCGCGTCGTCTATGCACGCGTCGCAGTTTGCCCAGGCGCTGGATCTCCAGGCGCAGCACGGCTGGGCGCGCTTTGTCACCATGCAGGATCACTACAATCTGATCTATCGTGAAGAAGAACGCGAGATGCTGCCGCTATGCCATCAGGAGGGCGTGGCGGTGATCCCGTGGAGCCCGCTGGCGCGCGGTCGCCTGACCCGTCCGTGGGGTGAAACCACGGCTCGCCTCGTATCGGATGAAGTGGGAAAGAATCTCTATGGCGGTACAGAAGCCAGCGATGCGCTGATTGCCGAACGTTTAGCCGGGATCGCCGATGATACCGGTGCAACCCGCGCGCAGGTGGCGCTGGCGTGGCTGCTGGGCAAGCGCGGGGTCGCAGCGCCGATTATTGGAACGTCGCGGGAAGAACAGCTGGATGAGCTGCTGAATGCGGTGGATATCACGCTGACGCCGGAGCAGATTGCCGAGCTGGAGACGCCGTATCAGCAGCATCCTGTGGTGGGGTTTAAGTAAGCTCTTACCATCTAATCCGTAGGCCGGGTAAGGCGAAGCCGCCACCCGGCAATACAGAGCGCACAACATCACGCGAAGTGATCGTACCCTTTCCAGTCCAGCTTAACGGGCGCACCGTCTTTCACAAACTTCAGCCCTTCACTCTCCGGCATGATCTGACCGATGCAGGTAAACTTCGCGCCGAGATGCGCTAACGCCACGTCCAGCGTTCCACGGTTGAGCTCAGGCACCGTGAAGCACAACTCATAGTCTTCACCACCGGAGAGCGCCCAGCGAAGGGCCTGCTCAGGCTCCACATGGCGAAGCAGCTGCTCAGACAGCGGGAAGAGATCCAGGTCAACGCGCGCACCGACGCCGCTGGCCTTCAGAATATGACCGAGATCGGAGATCAGTCCGTCAGAGAGATCGATAGCCGAGCTTGCCCGTTCGCGCAGCGCCTGGCCGTGCAGAATACGCGGCGTTGGCCGCAGGTGGCGTTTCACCAGATACGCCGCATCGTCAGCGTCTTCAACCGCTAAACGGTTCTGCAGGATCGCCAGCCCAGCCGCGCTGTCGCCCGGCGTACCGGTCACGTAGATCCAGTCGCCGGGTTTTGCACCTGAGCGCTTCAGCGCGCGGCCGAGCGGCACGTAGCCGTGGATCGCCAGCGTCATCGACAGCGGACCGGCAGTCGTATCGCCGCCAATCAGCTGCATATCGTAATAGCTAAGCTGCTCAAACAGCGCATCGCTAAAGGCTTCCAGCCAGGCTTCATCTACTTCAGGCAGCGTCAGAGCCAGCGTCAGCCACGCGGGATCGGCACCCATCGCCGCCAGATCGCTGACGTTAACCGCCAGGGCTTTATACGCCAGATCGGCAGGATCGATATCCGGTAAGAAATGACGGCCGCACACCAGGGTGTCGGTGCTGATTGCCAGCGTCTGTTTTTCGGGAATATTGAGAAGTGCACAGTCATCGCCAATGCCGGTTTCAACATCAAGACGAGAGGTTCTGACACGGTCGAAATAACGGGCAATCAGGGAGAATTCGCCGCATGCCATACGTTATGCCTCAGCAAATAAAAGAAAAAACCGGAGCCGCACTGCCCGTCAGGCAATGCAGGACTCCGGTTTGCGGATCACTTTTTGTGGGGACGGATCGCAGGTGCTGCTTTATCAAGTACGCCGTTTACAAACTTGTGGCTGTCTTCAGCGCCGAAGGTTTTCGCCAGCTCGATCGCTTCGTTGATGGCCACTTTATACGGCACATCATCACGTTTAGACAGCTCAAACAGCGCGATACGCAACACTGCTTTTTCAACCTGACCCAGCTCTTCGAGCAGACGGGACAGGTATGGCTTCATCAGGCCATCGAGATACGCGCTATTAGTCGCCACTCCCGACAGCAGTTCGCGGAAGTACAGAACGTCAACGTCTTTTACGTCCTGTTCTGACAGGAACTGGTATTCAACATCAGCGATGTCGTTCTGGGACAACTGCCAGGAGTAAAGTGCCTGGACGGCACATTCACGGGCGCGGCGACGAGCAGCAGGTTTCACGGAATTCCCCTTACAAAAAAATCAGGCCTTGATGGCTTTCAATACATTGATCATTTCAAGCGCGGTCAGTGCAGCTTCTGCACCTTTGTTACCGGCTTTGGTGCCAGCACGTTCGATGGCTTGTTCAATACTTTCGGTGGTCAGCACGCCGAACGCGACAGGAATTTCAGCATCCTGCGCAACGTGTGCCAGACCGTTGCTTGCACCGCCCGCAACGTATTCGAAGTGCGCAGTGCCGCCACGAATAACGGTACCCAGCGCAATCACCGCGTCGTATTTACCGGTTTTCGCCAGCGCGCCCGCCGCCAGTGGCAGTTCGTAAGCGCCTGGAACCCAAACAACGGTAATGTTGTCATCTTTAACCTGGCCGATACGTTTCAGGGCGTCAATCGCACCTTCCAGCAGGCTGTCGTTGATGAAGTTGTTGAAACGCGCAATGGTGATGGCGACGCGAGCGTCCGGGGTAGCTACAGCAGCTTCAATAATGTTCATACTCTTCCTTTACGGGTTCATTTGGCCCCGCAGGGGGGCGGATTTTATCATAATACTTTGCGCACTGCTTCCCTATTTCAGGAGCAATTACGCTGTCGTTAAGTGGAGGCAGACATCCGGGCCTACCGGACGAATCTCGCTAAATTTGAGTTGCGGTGCGTCGGCCAGTTTTTCAAGGCCGGGCAGCACAAACAGGCCGCGCGCGTCGTGACCTAACAGTTTAGGCGCAACGTAAACAATCAGCTCATCCACCAGCCCGGCCTGTAAAAGCGCACCGGCGAGCGTTGGCCCCGCTTCAACCCAGATGCTGTTCACCTGCTGCTTGCCGAGCAGCATCATCAGCACCACCAGATCCAGATGACCGTTATGCTCCGGCACCATAATACTGCGCACGCCTTCCGGCCATTCGCGCGTATCTTCTTTGGTGCGGGCAATCCAGGTTTCACCCGGTAGCTGGACAATACGGTGCTCCGGCGTCACGCGGTTCTGGCTATCAATGATAATACGCAGCGGCTGACGCAGGTTCTCCTGCGGGTAAAGCGCCTGAGTATCCGCATTCAGCTCGTCCCAGCGCACGGTCATGGCCGGATCGTCAGCCAGAACGGTTTCACTGCTGGTGAGAATAGCATGGCTTTGCGCGCGAAGACGTTGCACATCGCGCCTTGCCTGTGGTGACGTGATCCACTGGCTTTCGCCGTTTGCCATCGCCGTACGACCGTCCAGCGAGGCGCCCAGCTTAAGCTGAATATACGGGAACCCCGTGCGCATGCGCTTCAGAAAGCCTTTGTTGATCGCTTCCGCGTCCTGCATCATCAGCCCATAGCTGACGTCAATGCCTTCCTGCTGCAGGCGATACAGACCGCGTCCGGCAACCTGTGGATTCGGGTCCTGCATTGAGGCGACCACGCGTGAAACACCCGCCGCGATCAGCGCTTCGCAGCACGGCGGCGTACGCCCGTGATGGCTGCAGGGCTCCAGCGTGACGTAGGCTGTGGCACCGCGCGCCTTCTCACCGGCCATGCGCAACGCATGGACCTCGGCATGCGGCTCGCCAGCACGATAGTGAAACCCCTCCCCTACGATCTCGCCATCTTTAACGATAACGCACCCGACGTTCGGGTTGGGATGGGTGGTAAAACGACCGCGCTGCGCCAGCTTCATGGCTCTCGCCATGTAAATCTCATCCTGCATGAGCTTAATCCTGTAAGCGGGCGATCTCTTCGCCAAACTCTTTGATGTCTTCGAAGCTGCGGTAGACCGAGGCGAAGCGGATATAGGCGACCTTATCGAGCTTTTTCAGCTGCTCCATCACCAGGTTGCCAATCATTTTGCTCGGCACTTCACGCTCACCCAAACCACGAAGGTAAGATTTTATGTGGTTTAACGCCATCTCAACGTCGTCCGCGCTGACGGGTCGTTTTTCCAGGGCCTTCAGCATCCCGCTGCGCAGTTTCTCTTCGTTAAACGGCTCGCGCACGTCGTTGCTTTTTACCACGCGCGGCATTACCAGCTCTGCAACCTCAAAGGTCGTGAAACGCTCGTTGCACACCAGACACTGCCGACGACGGCGTACGGATGACCCTTCGCCCACAAGACGAGAGTCGATGACTTTGGTATCCACAGCGGAGCAGAATGGGCAATGCATACGGTATCCCTGTTATGTGGTTAACTAATTTTCATTTTACCCTGATCTGGCCTGACAACAAAGGAAGAGCTTTTTGAGACAAAGGATCTATGTCTGACACGTTGAGGCTGGCTACCATTAAGGCGATCCGTTATTTCAAGGAAATAAACGCAATGACAAGACGTTACCTTAAAATTTTGCTGGTGGGGAGCCTCTTCACCCTTAGCGCCTGTGCACAGCAAACCGAAGTCCGTCAGTTGAAACAGAGCGTCAATACGCTCAATACGGCGATGGACAAGCTGAACAAAGAAACGGTGAAAATCACCCAGCAAAACGCGCTGAATGCCAAATCCAGCAGCGGGGTTTATCTGCTGCCGGGCGCGAATACGCCTGCGCGGCTCAATAGTCAGATCGGCACGCTAAAAATGTCTCTGGTGAATGTGGCGGCGAATGCAGATGGTACTCGCGCAACATTACGTATCCAGGGAGAGTCCAACGATCCGCTTCCGGCCTTCAGCGGCACTGTCGAGTGGGGCCAGATCCAGGGCACCACGGAGAATTACCAGGAGGTGAACGTGAAGAATCAACTCTTCACCGCCCCGGCCAGTGTTTTAGCACCAAGCGATGTGGATATCCCGCTTCAGTTAAGCGGTCTTACGCCGGAACAGTTAGGCTTTATCCGCATTCACGACATTCAACCCGCCGCGCACTAATCCCCTCCTTTTTAGCGGAGTGAAATGTCACTCCGCTAACATTTACATTTCGTATGGATTGGCAACATAAATGATTGCCGCTACAATCCCGGCCGTTTAAAGTACGCAAACGTGAACGCAATCGATTACGCGTATGAGAGATATGTGAAACAACACATATTTTTGTGAGCAGGGATTCCTATAATAGGCACCGCAGAAACACGAAATATTTAGAAACGCAATTCGCGCATTTTTCACTCCCGGAAGGGAATTTCAATCAGTGGCATGATTATGAAAAAAACATTACTCGCAGCTGGCGCCGTGCTGGCACTTTCTTCCTCTTTCACTGTTAACGCAGCGGAAAACGATAAACCACAATACCTCTCCGACTGGTGGCACCAGAGCGTTAACGTAGTCGGCAGCTACCACACCCGTTTCGGACCACAGATCCGCAACGATACCTACCTGGAGTACGAAGCGTTCGCCAAGAAAGACTGGTTTGATTTCTATGGCTATATGGATGCACCGGTATTCTTCGGCGGTAACACCGACGCGAAAGGTATCTGGAACCACGGTTCCCCACTGTTCATGGAAATTGAACCACGTTTCTCTATTGATAAACTGACCGGTACCAGCCTGGCGTTTGGTCCGTTCAAAGAGTGGTACTTTGCGAACAACTACATCTACGACATGGGCCGCAACAAGTCCGGTCGCCAGAGCACCTGGTACATGGGTCTGGGTACGGACATCGATACCGGCCTGCCAATGAGCCTGTCTCTGAACGTGTATGCTAAGTACCAGTGGCAGAACTACGGTGCTGCGAACGAAAACGAGTGGGATGGCTACCGTTTCAAAGTGAAATACTTTGTGCCAATTACCCAGCTGTGGGGCGGTAACCTGAGCTATATCGGCTTCACCAACTTTGACTGGGGTTCAGATCTGGGCGACAACGACTTCCGCGACCTGAACGGTAAGAAAGCGCGCACCAACGACTCCATCGCCTCCAGCCACATCCTGGCGCTGAACTACGATCACTGGCACTACTCTGTTGTTGCGCGTTACTGGCACAACGGTGGTCAGTGGAACGACGACGCGAGCCTGAACTTCGGCAACGGCGACTTCAGCGTCCGCTCTACCGGCTGGGGTGGTTACCTGGTTGTGGGTTATAACTTCTAACCTGTTCGGGACTGTGCGGGCTGATGCCCTCACCCTGCCCCTCTCCCACAGGGAGAGGGAACAAATACTAAAACGGCAACATACGTTGCCGTTTTGCTTTTACCTCGCCGCCGGCTAAAAAACCCAGCTCAAGAGCTGGCTTTTTACTGCTTAACCTTTCGCAAAAAATCCGCCAGCGATCTGTCCGCACTCTCGCTAAACCGCCTCTCCGTCTGCACAATATTGAGGCATCGGTCGAGCCGGAAACAGCGATAGTCATCGCGCCGTTCGCACCACGCCGCCAGCAGCCAACGCTCCCCCCAGAAGAACAAGCCCAGCGGCTGAACCTCGCGCTTTGAGAGCTGTCCGGCTTCATCACGGTAATGCAGCGCCAGCACGCGCTGGGCGGAAATCGCCTGATGGATCCTGTCAAAATCGCTGCGGGAGTGGCTTTGCATGCAAAAATCCGGGGCGTAGATCCGCGTCTGCTCAGCCTTTCGACGACTCTCCTCGGGCAGGATAGCCAGCACCTTCTCCTGAGCCGACTCCAGCTCGCGCGACAGCGATTCCCCTCCCCAGGTTTTGAGCAGGCGAATCGCGACGATCAGCGCCTCTGACTCCTTATTAGTCAGCATCAGCGGCGGTAGGTCAAAACCCGACATCAGCCGATATCCGCTCCCCGCCTCACCTTCCACCGGCACCCCGGAAAGCGACAGGTCGCGGATATCGCGGTAGACCGTGCGCTCGGATACGCCAAGCCGGTCCGCCAGATGCGCTGCCGTTGTCAGACGCCTGCCCCGCAGGATCTGCACAATCTGAAACAAACGGTCAGCGCGTCGGGTCATATCTTATTCCGCTCTCAGGCAGGTTGATGGAGGCCGACGCGGTTACCCTCGCTGTCGGTAAATAATGCGATAGTACCAATGCCATGCGGCAGTTCCAGCGGGCCAAACACGCACTCGCCGCCCGCAGAGGCGATGCGATCGAGCGTGGCCGCCAGATTGTCAGTATGCAGGTAAATAATAGCGCCCTGCAAAGACGGTGTAACGCCGTCAAATTTTGCCAGCGCCCCGCCGGTATACGGATCCTCATGCGGGAAAACGGCCAGCTCCGCACAGTCCATTTTCTCGCGACGCAGCGCGAGCTGCATCACCGGCTCATAAAATTTGATGGCGCGATCCATATCCGCGACCGGAATTTCAAACCAGTTAATGACGCTTTTCATATATTCTCCTGCCTGTTGTTTGGGTTCAGAAGGAGTCTACGACAGGGCTCCTGACAGCATACTGTCAGGAGTGTTTGTCAGGAGCAGATAAAAAAAATCCCGGTCAACCGACCGGGATTTCGATAACGCGCTAAACGTCGCCTTACGGCAGAATGGACGGCTGATCCGCCCCTTCTTTCTCGACTTTCTGCTGGAGCAGGTGCTCGCGCTTCATGCCGAGTTTCAGTGCCAGTGCGGACGCGACGTAGATAGACGACGCCGTACCGATAGTCACACCAATCAACATGGTCAGCGAGAAGCCTTCCAGTACCGGACCACCGAAGAGGAACAGCATCAGAATCACCATCAGGGTGGTACCGGATGTGATCAGGGTACGGTGCAGCGTCTGGGTCAACGACACGTTAAAGATTTCGTACGGCGTACCGCGACGGATCTTACGGAAGTTTTCACGGATACGGTCAGATACCACGATACTGTCGTTCAGTGAGTAACCGATAACGGACATCAGGGATGCCACAATCGTCAGGTCAATCTCAATGTGGAACAGCGACAGTATGCCCATGGTGATCACCACGTCGTGCGCCAGAGCGATAACCACACCGGCCGCCAGTCGCCACTCAAAGCGGAAACCTACGTATACCAGAATGGAGATCAGCGCCACCAGCAGCGCCATTGCGCCGGTCTGCGCCAGGTCAGCACCCACGCTTGGGCCGACGAACTCAATACGCTTGACCGCCGCGTTCTGTCTGGTTGTTTCGTTAATCACGCTAACAACCTTGCTGCCCAGCTCCTGGCTGCCGTTAGCATCGTGCACCGGCGGCATACGCACCATGATGTCGCGACTGCTGCCGAAGTTCTGCAGCAGCGGCTCTTCAAAGCCCGCTTTCTGCAGAGACAAACGCATCTGGTCCATATCGACCGGTTTTTCCAGGGAGATCTCAATGACCGTACCGCCGGTGAAATCCAGCCCCCAGTTAAAGCCTTTCACGCCCATAATGACGATGGACAGAATCAGCAGGAAACCTGAAATGCCGAAGGCCCAGTAGTCCCAGCGCATAAAGTCCCAGACTTTACGGCCGTGGTTTAATTGTTCAACAGTATATTCCTGTGCCACAACGCACTCCTCAGATAGACAGCTTTTTGACGCGCTTGCCGCCGTACAGCAGGTTCACGATGGCACGGGTGCCGACAATAGCGGTAAACATCGACGTTGCAACACCGATACCGGTTGTAATCGCAAAGCCTTTGATCGCGCCAGTACCCACTGCATACAGGATAAGAACCTTAATCAGTGTTGTTACGTTCGCATCGAAGATGGAGCTGAACGCCCCTTTGTAGCCTTCTTCAATCGCCTGTTGCACAGAGCGACCGTTGCTCAACTCTTCTTTGATACGTTCGTTTATCAGTACGTTGGCGTCGACCGCCACCGCAAGGGTCAGAACGATACCCGCAATACCCGGCATGGTCAGCGTCGCGCCCGGCAGCAGGGACATGATGCCGATGATCAGCACCAGGTTTGCCAGCAGAGCGGACGTCGCAATCAGACCAAACTTCTTATAGAAGAAGATCATGAAGAGGATAGAGACCACCAGACCGGCCAGACACGCTTCCAGACCCTGCTGAATGTTTTGCATACCCAGAGTTGGACCAATGGTACGTTCTTCGACAATCTGAATTGGCGCAATCAGCGCACCGGCACGCAGCAGCAGGGAGAGCTGACGCGCTTCGTTCGGGTTGTTAATACCGGTAATACGGAAGCTGTTACCCAGACGAGACTGGATATTGGCGATGTTAATCACCTCTTCCTCTTTCACCAGCACCGCACGACCGTTTGCATCTTTCTTACCGCTGTCTTTGTACTCCACGAACAGGGTTGCCATCGGTTTGCCGATGTTGTCCTTGGTGAAGTTGGACATGATGTTACCACCCGCGCTATCGAGCGAGATGTTAACCTGCGGCTGGTTGTATTCGTCCTGGCTGGAAGTGGAGTCGGTGATATGGTCACCGGTCAGGATCACGCGTTTGTACAGCACAACTGGCTGACCTTCGCGGGTCTGTTTCACTTCGGAGTCACCCGGAATACGGCCTGCGGCAGCAGCGGACTGATCGACATTAGAGTTAACCAGACGGAATTCCAGGGTTGCAGTCGCACCCAGAATCTCTTTCGCACGCGCTGTATCCTGGATACCCGGCAGTTCAACCACGATACGGTCAGCACCCTGACGCTGTACCAGCGGCTCAGCCACGCCCAGCTGGTTTACACGGTTACGCAGAATGTTGATGTTCTGCTGAACGGCGTATTCACGCGCTTCTTTCAGACGTGCATCGGTCATCACCGCGCGCAGCTGGTTGCTGCCCTGAGAGGTGATCACCAGGTCACGGTGACGTTGAGTCAGGTAATCTACAGCCTGATCGCGCGCCGCAGTGTCGCGGAACGTGATGCTCATGCCGTAGTTATCTTCTTTACGCACGGTGGTGTAAGCGATGCCTTTATCACGCAGATCGCTGCGCAGGCTGTCGATATTCTGTTCCTGCAGCTTGCCGAGTGCGGTATCCATATCCACTTCCATCAGGAAGTGAACGCCGCCACGCAGGTCAAGACCGAGTTTCATTGGCTCTGCTTTCATCGCAGCCAGCCAACGCGGGGTTGCAGGGGCAAGGTTAAGCGCTACGACGTATTTGTCACCCAGCACGCCCATCAGCGCTTCGCGAGCGCGGAGCTGCGTGTCGGTGGTGTCGAAGCGAGCAAGAATTGCACCCTCTTCCAGAGCCACAGACTTAGCGGTAATTTTTTCTTCTTGTAACGTTTTCTGGACCTGGATCAGCGTTTGCTCACTGGCGGCGACACCGCGCGCGCCAGTGATTTGAACAGCCGGATCCTCACCATACAGGTTGGGAAGCGCGTACAGCAGGCCGACGAGAATCACGACGACCAGCATGATGTACTTCCACAAAGGATAACGGTTTAACACGGCAGTTCCC
The DNA here is from genome assembly GCF_034107965.1 of Enterobacter sp. 61D5. NCBI lineage: Bacteria > Pseudomonadati > Pseudomonadota > Gammaproteobacteria > Enterobacterales > Enterobacteriaceae > Enterobacter > Enterobacter sp. 61D5. Next base: position 103,339 of record NZ_JAWNFK010000020.1, on the reverse strand, counting down.
TTTGGGAAAAGTTGGGATTACAGCGCCTTCATGGTGCCTTTCGGCAGAACGGCAGCTACGAAGTCACGTTTGATGACCACTTCAGTGGTGTCGTTCAGGGCGATAGCAATGTAGCCATTTTCAGCCACTTTGGTTACGCGACCCACCAGACCACCGTTAGTCAGTACTTCATCGCCTTTCGCAATGGAGTTCATCAGGTTTTTGTGCTCTTTGGTGCGCTTCTGCTGTGGACGCAGGATCATGAAGTAGAAGATCAGACCGAACACAACCAGCATCAGAATCAGAGACATCGGGCTGCCCTGCGCTGGAGCACCTGTTGCCGCTACCGCATCAGAAATAAAAAAGCTCATTCAAATTCCCTCATTATTAAAATTAATCAACGTTCAACGGTGGAACATCCCGCCCCTGACGTTGGTAGAAATCGGTCACGAAGCTCTCTAATTTACCCTCTTCGATAGCCTTACGTAAACCAGCCATTAAGCGCTGATAATAACGAAGATTATGAATGGTATTGAGACGCGCGCCCAAAATCTCGTTGCAACGATCGAGATGATGCAGATACGCGCGAGAATAATTGCGACAGGTATAGCAATCGCACTCGGAATCGAGCGGGCTGGTGTCACTCTTATGCTTCGCGTTACGGATTTTCACCACGCCATCGGTAACGAACAAATGGCCGTTACGCGCGTTGCGGGTTGGCATGACGCAGTCGAACATATCAATGCCGCGGCGTACGCCTTCAACCAGATCTTCTGGTTTACCCACGCCCATCAGGTATCGTGGTTTATCCGCCGGGATTTGCGGGCAGACATGCTCCAGAATGCGGTGCATGTCTTCCTTCGGCTCACCCACAGCCAAACCGCCGACAGCGTAGCCATCAAAACCTATCTCTACCAGACCTTTAACAGAGATATCGCGTAAATCTTCGTAAACGCTGCCCTGGATAATGCCGAACAGCGCATTTTTGTTCTGCAGGGAGTCAAAACGATCACGGCTACGCTTCGCCCAGCGCAGAGACATCTCCATGGAGCATTTTGCGTAGTCCCAGTCAGCAGGATACGGCGTACATTCGTCGAAGATCATCACGATGTCAGAGCCGAGATCGTACTGAATCTCCATCGATTTTTCGGGATCGAGGAAAATCGGATCGCCGTTGATCGGGTTACGGAAGTGTACGCCCTGCTCTGTGATCTTGCGGATATCGCCCAGGCTGAAGACCTGGAAGCCGCCGGAGTCGGTCAGTATTGGGCCTTTCCACTGCATGAAATCGTGCAGGTCGCCGTGGAGCTTCATGATCTCCTGACCCGGACGCAGCCACAGGTGGAAGGTGTTGCCGAGGATAATCTGTGCGCCGGTGGCTTCTACTTCTTCCGGCGTCATCCCTTTTACGGTGCCGTACGTGCCCACAGGCATAAACGCGGGGGTTTCCACCACGCCGCGATCAAACACCAGGCGACCGCGACGCGCGCGGCCATCGGTGGTATCGAGTTCAAATTTCATTTTTTCTCCGACGTCAGAAAAACAGTCCAACGTTGTAAAACGGTGCCGCGGACTTATTCCCCGACACGCTCATTCAAAGCCAGCGGATTGTACGTGATAAACATCGCGTCCCCGTAGCTAAAAAAGCGATATTTTTGTTCTACCGCAGACTTGTAGGCCGCCATCGTATGCTGATAACCGGCAAATGCCGACACCAGCATAATCAGCGTTGATTCAGGCAGATGGAAGTTGGTCACCAGCGCGTCAATCACTTTGTACTGATAGCCCGGGTAGATAAAGATCTGCGTATCGCCAAAGAACGGCTCGATAAGATTGCGCTTCGCCGCCTGCGCGGCGCTCTCGAGTGAGCGCACGGACGTTGTACCGACCGCCACGACGCGGCTACCGCGCGCTTTCGCCGCCAGCACCGCGTCCACCACGTCCTGAGGCACTTCAGCATACTCAGAGTGCATGATGTGATCTTCAATGCTGTCCACGCGCACCGGCTGGAAGGTTCCCGCGCCGACGTGCAGCGTCACGAACGCCATCTCCACGCCCTTCGCGCGCAGTTTCTCCAGCAGCGGCTCATCAAAATGCAGGCCCGCGGTCGGCGCAGCAACGGCGCCTGGCTTCTGGCTGTAGACGGTCTGGTACAGCTCGCGGTCGGCCTCTTCGTCCGGACGCTCAATATACGGCGGCAGCGGCATGTGGCCGATGGCGTTCAGGATATCGAGCACCGTGCGCTCGTCGTTGAACTCCACCTCAAACAGCGCATCGTGGCGCGCGGTCATGGTCGCTTTGATGCTCTCGTCATCGCCCAGCAGCAGTTCAGCGCCCGGCTTCGGCGCCTTAGACGCGCGAATATGTGCCAGAATACGTTTATCATCGAGCATACGTTCGACCAGCACTTCAATCTTGCCGCCGCTGGCTTTACGGCCAAACAGGCGCGCCGGGATCACGCGTGTATTGTTAAAGACCAGCAGATCGCCAGGGTTGAGCTTGTCGAGCAAATCGGTGAAAGTACCGTGCGTCAGCTCGCCCGTTGGCCCATCCAGTGACAGTAAGCGACAGCTGCTGCGCTCAGGCATGGGATAGTGAGCAATCAGGGATTCAGGTAGTTCAAAGGAGAAATCGGCGACGCGCATGACGTATACTCGTGACTTAAAAACAGGCGGCATAGTCTAGTGCTCACACCCTTTTGCTGCAACAACTAGCCGCCCCCGGACAAATAAAACGCATGAATTTTCTCGCTCACCTGCATCTCGCTCACCTCGCTGACAGCTCCCTGTCCGGCAATTTGCTGGCCGATTTCGTACGCGGCAACCCCGCTGAGGACTATTCCCCGGAGGTTGTCGACGGAATTTTCATGCACCGCCGCATCGACGTGCTGACGGATAAGCTGCCGGAAGTGACGGAAGCCAAAGCGTGGTTTCGCCCTGAAACGCGCCGCGTTGCGCCGATCACGCTCGACGTGATGTGGGATCACTTTCTGTCGCGCCACTGGGAACAGCTGTCGCCGGAGATGCCCTTGCCGGCGTTTGTGCGCTATGCCCACCAGCAGGTGTCGATCATTCTGCCCGACTCGCCGCCGCGCTTTGTGAATCTGAATAACTATTTATGGTCGGAACGCTGGCTAGAGCGCTATCGCGAGATGGATTTCATCCAGAACGTGTTGAATGGGATGGCAAGCCGCCGACCGCGACTGGATGCGCTGCGGGATTCCTGGTATGACCTGGATGAACATTACGATGCGCTGGAAGCGCGTTTCTGGCAGTTTTACCCGCGCATGATGGCGCAGGCGAAAAACAAACAGCTCTGACAGAATTGACATTGATAGGTAAAAGCTGGCGGAACGATTGTCACCACCTCTTTGTCTTATCCATGAACACTCTCTATACTGGCTCGCGTTGCGTTCCAAATAACCTTAGTATCTACAGGAGAATCATATGGTTCTGGTAACTCGTCCGGCTCCGGATTTTACAGCTGCAGCAGTTCTGGGCAACGGTGAAATCGTTGAAAACTTCAACTTCAAACAGCACACCAACGGTAAAGCGACCGTTCTGTTCTTCTGGCCAATGGACTTCACTTTCGTTTGCCCGTCTGAGCTGATTGCCTTCGACAAACGTTATGAAGAATTCCAGAAGCGTGGCGTGGAAGTTGTTGGCGTCTCCTTCGACTCTGAATTTGTACACAACGCATGGCGTAACACCCCTGTCGACAAAGGCGGCATCGGTGCGGTGAAATACGCAATGGTTGCGGACATCAAACGCGAAATCCAGCAGGCTTACGGTATCGAACATCCGGACGCTGGCGTTGCGCTGCGTGGTTCCTTCCTGATCGACGCTAACGGCATCGTTCGTCACCAGGTTGTGAACGATCTGCCGCTGGGTCGTAACATCGACGAAATGCTGCGCATGGTTGACGCGCTGCAGTTCCACGAAGAGCACGGCGAAGTGTGCCCGGCTCAGTGGGAAAAAGGTAAAGAAGGCATGAACGCGTCTCCAGACGGCGTTGCTAAATACCTGTCTGAGAACGTATCCAGCCTGTAATCGGCACGGTTTACGAAAAAGGCCCGCTTATGCGGGCCTTTTTTATGCCTTACGCTGTGTCTCTCGCCAGATGCGCCAGGCCATGCCCGCCAGCAGAATCACCCCCGCAATCAGCACGCCCCATACCAGAAGCGTGTTCATCCTGCTCTCCCGCTCGGCCGCAGAGGTAGCGGTCAGACGCCCCTGGCCGCCTAACGCGACATCATCCAGAATGTCGGCCTGCGGCAGGTTCGCCATATCATAGGTCTTGCGCAGGTCGGCTGGGATCAGCATGCCGGGCTCCACGCTGGCAGGCTTTGCGGCGCCGTTGCCCCAGGCGAGCACGTACGGCGCTTTCCCCTGCGCGTTGAACACCAGGTCATAGCGGTCGCGATGTCCCGTGACGCTCGGCAGGTATTCTGGCAGACGCGCATTCAGCGTCGTGATTTTCACTGCCTGCACCGCGCCCCCGTTAAGCGAAACCGGTGGCGACGTTTTTCCCTCAAGACGGTAAAGAACCTCTTTTTTCAGGGGATGCCATGCGTCTTTTTCCGTACTCCGCCACGCGATCTCCACGGGAAGGACGCCATCGCCATTCAGTGAGATGCTGACAGCACTCAGCGGCTGCGGGCGCGCCCAGTGCCACTGCGCTTCGCTTGTCGATAGCTGTTCCCCTTCCCCCTCAAGGTCGATAGCTTCCGGGGCCGCCTGGGCAGGTGCGCTGATTGCGTTTACGCCGGTCAAAGCTAGCCCCTGGCTCTGCGCATTCAGCACCACCATGAGATAGCGATTCGCATCGGGAGATAAAACGGTGTCGGTATCGATCCGATCGAGCTTAAGACGATCGTGGCCGCTGACGACGTCCAGCAATGGCATATCCTCACGCAGGGTATACCAGCGCTTAAGATCCTCGCTGTAATAGACCGACGCCGTTCCCTGCCACGGCGTCTGCGGGGTATTCCAGAGCAGCTGCAGCTGGGATATAGCGATCTCGCCCGTCGCCTGTTCCGGCAGGGTCAGCAGATAATGTTGCCCGGCTGCGGCGGCTTTTTGCCCCTCCAGCACAATCTCAACGCCGTTTCCCGAACGAAGCAGGATCTTATCGCTATCACCGGATCCTTGCGAAGCCGCAAGCGGCGAGACGTCCAGCGGGAAGAGGCGCAGCGCGGTGGATTGCGCTGGCGCCTGCGGACGCGTCGCGCTGACCAGGCTGAAGGGAACCGGCTCGCCCGACTGGTTAAAGACGCGGACATCATGCAGATCCGGCGACGTGCTTTGCTCATAGACGGCGAGCGGCAGCATCACCCGATACCACTGGGAAGGAACAGACGTATCGAGTGAAAGACCAAAAGCATAGTCCCGGGGCGATTCCGTTTGTCCCTCGTCGCAAAACGCCGGGCCGGAAAGCGCCAGCAGCGCGGTACAGGCTACCGCCTTCATCCATTTCATTTTTCATCTCCTGTTTTGGGCGGTAGCGGTGAGAAATACCCCACGATCAGAACCAGTATCGCCACGCCGATAAACGCCACCGCGCGCGACAAACCGCCTCCGCCCGCGCTGTCCACCAGCATCAGTTTAACCATCACCACGCCCAGCAGCGCGGCACCGCAGAGCCACTCCTGCCGGGAAGCCCGACGGGTGGCATGGATCATGACCACCAGCGCGCTCAGCATCCAGAACAGGGCAAAACTGGTCTGGATAAGCCGCGAATCCCATAGCGATGCCATATTCCAGGCCACGTCGCCGTACCAGGCCAGGGCGCGCATCAGCGCGCCGTTAAGCCACCAGAAGCCAAACGCCATAATCGCGACGGCAGGCCATGGACGGGCCTGCGAGAGCCACGCCGGGTAGTAGCGATCCACCGCCCGATAAAAGACGACCAGCCCCAGCAGCGCGAACGCCGCGCCTTCCTCAAGCGGGTTTATCAGCGGCAGCCAGGTCTGACGATAGACCACGCCGTCCTGGAAATTGGTCACCACCAGCAGTACCAGCAGCGCCACGACCGCGGGGATCGGCGCCAGGCAGGCGTAGAGCGCAGGCCACTCCCGGAACGGCCACCCGCGACGCCGTACGGCTGCAGAGAGCCCCATAATTACCCCGCCGCCTGCTGCCATCGCTAAACCGCTGCCCCAGGCCGCCATGCCCCACGGCAACGACCGGGCAAACCAGTAAAGCTCAGCGGCCAGCGCCAGCAAAATCATCCAGAACAGCGACAAATGCAGCCCCATCGCGATGCGCGGCAGGAGTCTTTCACCGTCGCGTCGCAACAGCATCAGCGCGGCAGGAAGCGCAACGCACCAGGCCAGATTTGACCAGCCGGCGGCAACGATCTGCTGGTGCCAGAGCTGATAACTCACCATCAGCAGCATAACCGGCCACAGCAGCCATTTGCTGGCATCCAGCTCCCGCCACGCCAGACGAGCAGCCACCTGCCGCCAGCCCCAGACCGATGCCGCCGTCAGCGCCAGCTCGCCCGCCAGAATCGGTAATTCCTGCGTCAGCACCAGCCGCGATGCGCCCAGCAGCGCCACGAGCCAGAACAGCAGTCCGCCTGCCAGCAGCGCCCGGCTGACCGGCAGGAAGAGAGTCCGCCACAGCCAGGCCGCAGCCAGCCAGCAAAGGCTGAGGATGGTGAAGATCAGCAGCAGGCTCAGGGACGTAACGCCGTTCGTTTGCGCCCACAGCGCGCTGCCGAGCGCCAGCACCAGCAGCGCCGTCCCGCTATAGCTCATACGACGCTGGTGCTGCTGCACGCCCAGCCAGAGGATACCCAGCCCTTCCAGCGCCCAGGCCATCGCCGTCCAGCGTGCCGACAGCGCCAGCGGAATGGCGAGGGTAGCGAACCCGCCGCCGATAGCCAGCGCCGCCATGACCAGTGGTCGTCCGATGGAAGGATAGCGCCGCAGCGCAAGGAACGCGAGGGTAAGATAAAATGCGCCGTATCCCAGCGCGCTGAGCGCAGGACCGTAGGTCCAGTGCTGCGTCATGCCATACTGCATTCCAAAACCAACCAGCGGCGGGGCAAACAGCAGCACGCCGTCAATAATTTGCTTCCCTTTCTCCTGCGCCCGCAGCGACAGCGCCACGCTCAGGACGCCGAATATCAGCGTATTGGCAATCAGGAACAGCTGGCAGACCCAGTAGTCTTCAGGCTGGTAGTCATTCAGCCCCCACAGGCCGCCCACGCCGAACGTAAACAGCAGCCCGAGCAGGTTCAGCTCGCGCCAGTGCTGCCAGATGCTGATAGCGAGAATGCCGATGGAAAGCAGGAGATAGAAAGAGAACAGCGCCACAAAGCTGCCGCCCCCGGTGGACAACAGCAGCGGCGCAAGATACCCGCCGAGGCTTGCCAGCATGGCCAGGCTCAGCGCCTTCTGCAGCACCGCCAGCCCGACGCTCGCCGCGCAAATCACCACCAGCAGCGCAAAGGCCAGCGTCATCGGCAGCATCTGCCAGAGCCGGAAGGCGCCGAAGACCGTCAGGTAGAGCACGCCGGTCGCCCCGCCCTGGAGGATCAGGGCATAGACACGCTGCCTGTGCCGCAGCCGCCACCCGACCGCCAGCAGAACGATGGCAAACAGCGACGTTGCCACGAGGCGCAGCTCAAGCGGGAACAGGGAATGTTCAACGGTATAGCGCAGCAGGAATGAAAGACCGAGGAAAAGCAGCAGGATCCCAAGCTTCGCCAGCGGATTACCCTGCATAAACCAGCGCGCCAGCGACGTCAGGATGCCGCCAAAGGCAGAAGGCTGTTTTGCCGCAGGCGTCGGGGCCGGAGCGGGTTCTGCCACGGCTGCGGGAGTATCGGAACGCCAGGGGTCGACAGGCGCGGGAGCATCTTCAACCACCGGCGCGGCAGACTGCACCGGCTCTGGCGCTATCTCATTCGCGCCGCGCTGCTCAAGCGCCTCAATGCGCTGGCGTAGCCGGGCGATCTCCTGTCGCGCCGCCGTACTTCGATTAAAGCCAATAACCGCAAGCACGGGCGCAACCACCAGCGCAAAAACCAGGAACAAACAGCCAAGGATGTAAAGCTCGTCCATGTTTCCACCTTCACCGTAAACGATCCGTTAAGATTGACACAAATAGTTGCATTTGCGCCATCTTAAAAGGTGGAAACATTAGCAGGTCTTAGCTGCCGAACCAGATCGTCGCGGATACCGCAGGCAGCGCCAGCACGCCGTCCTGTATCGTCGCCTTGCCCTCTTTATTCTTCCACGTAGCCACCTTCAGCAGCGGTGAATCATCCAGCACCACTTCGCAGGCTTCGCCCCGGTTAATGGCCACAAGCACGCGCTGCTGATTGTAGACGCGAGCAAACACCACCACGTTATCGTGGGCATACACCACCTGACAGCCGCCGTAGCGCAGGGCGAGACTCTGCTTACGCAGCCTCACCAGCCGCTGATACAGGCTGAACAGCAACTTGTCCTGCTTCTCTGGCTCCCACGGGAAGGTTTTACGGCAGAACGGATCGTTGTTGCCGTCCAGCCCCACTTCGTCTCCATAATAGATGCACGGCACGCCCGGCCAGGTGAAGAGCCAGGTGACCGCCAGCGGCAGACGCGCCGCATCCTTGCCGAGCAGGGATTTAAAGCGGGCGGTATCGTGGCTATCGAGCTGGTTGAACATCCGCAGCTGCTGCTGATGGGACAGACCGGCGCGATAGTTCTCCATCCACGCCATGCAGGTTTCAGCGTCGATATGATTCGGATCGTAGGAGATATCGGTGTTAGCGAGGAATCCCCACAGCGGGAAGGTAAAGCCGCGATAGTTCATCGCCGCATCTTCCGCATCGTTCTGCAGCCACTGGCGCGCGTCGCCAAAGTGCTCGCCAAAGACGAACGCCTCCGGCTGGGCCGCTTTTGCCGAGCGCGTAATCCCGGCGACGTGCTGAAGGTTATTCCGCGCCCCGCCCGCTTCGCCGAGCATATGCACTACGTCCAGACGCCAGCCGTCCATATTCCACGGCGCCTTCAGCCAGTGACGGACGATGCTGTCTTCACCGCCGTAGATTTCATTCACGAGCGTTGGCGACTGGAAATCCAGCTTCGGCAGGCTGGCGTAACCCAGCCAGTCCAGCGCGCGGCCCTCCTCGTTAAAGCTGTACCAGCCGCGCTGCGGCGACTCCGGGTTATGACATGCCCCGCCCATCGACTGGTTATGACGGTCAAACCAGGCGTGCGAATCTCCGCTGTGGTTGAACACGCCGTCCAGAATCAGGCGCATGCCTTCGTTTTGGGTGTTCTTACGCAGGCGCAGCAGCGCCTCGTCACCGCCAAACTGCGCGTCAACGTGGCGATAATCTTCGGTATCGTATTTGTGCACGCTCGGGGCTTTAAACACCGGGTTGAGATACAGCGCCGTCACGCCGAGCTTTTTCAGGTACGGCAGCTTTTCGCTGATGCCGTCGAGATCGCCACCGTAAAAGGTCGAGCCGCCCGCCTGCGCGGTTAAGGGCTCATCCCACGCTTTCAGGATAATGTCGTGGCCCGCCGCATGGTGGTGATAGATCTTATCCTGGTCGGCGGTGCGTTTTTCGCTGCGCGCAAAACGGTCCGGGAAAATCTGGTAAAACACCTGATCGTTAACCCACTGCGGGCCGTTATCCGGGTAATCGACCGCGAACTGCTCCAGCCGTGCGGGCGGGAAACGGCTAAACCCCTGAGGGGTAAACCACAGCTGGCGGTTATTCCACAGCAGTTTGAAGCTATAACGGCGGCGCGGCTGTCCGCTGCTCAGGTCGATATTCGCCCGCCAAGCAGTGATCCCCGGCTGCGGCTGGCTGCGCAGCCTGTGCATTTTCAGCCCGGTCTCTTCGTTATCTATTTCGGCGCGGAGCGTCACGCGTTCAGGCTGATTTTCTCCCGCCAGCCAGAGCGTAATCACAAGGTTGTCTTTGTTTTGCTTAACAAATGGGGCAACCGGAAGGTGCCAGGCGTTTAACATCACGAATCCCCTCTGATGAAATTGACGTCACCTTGCCACAGGGTGGTTAAGGATAGCTCATCACGTTCGGGATTATTGGGGGAGGAGAAAGGAGGAGGAGGCAAAATTCCCTCTCCCACAGGGAGAGGGAATAAAAATTTTACTGCGCTTCCGCCAGCTGACGGTCGCGGCGGCACTTAAACACCCAGCCGATAAGCAGCAGAACGATCCACGCGCAGCCCACGTACAGGGAAATGCGGGTATCCGGATGGTAGCCAATCAGGCCAATGATAAACACCAGGAAGATCAGCCCGACGACGGTCGTCGCAACGCCGCCCGGAACTTTGAACTTCAGCGCTTTCGCCTCATCCGGCGACAGACGACGGCGGAACGCGATCTGCGACAGCAGGATCATGATCCACACCCACACCGTCGCGAAGGTCGCCAGCGATGCGATCACCAGGAAGACGTTCTCCGGCATGATGTAGTTCAGGTAAACCGAGAACAGCAGCGCTACGGTCATCACCACAACGGTTACCCACGGCGTGCCGCGGCGTGAGGTTTTGGCGAACACCTTCGGCGCGCTGCCCTGCTCCGCCATGCCGTGCAGCATACGGCCCACGCCAAAGACGTCACTGTTGATCGCCGAGAGCGACGCGGTCAGCACCACAAAGTTGAGAATGCTGGCCGCAAAGGCAATTCCCATATGCTGGAAGGTCAGAACAAACGGGCTACCGTTAGTGCCGACCTGATTCCACGGGTAGATGGACATAATCACGAACAGCGTACCCACGTAGAACACCAGAATACGCATCGGCACCGAGTTGATGGCGCGCGGAATGGACTTCTCCGGATCTTTCGCTTCCCCGGCGGTGATACCGATAATCTCGATGCCGCCGTAGGCGAACATCACCATCTGCAGCGACATCACCATTCCGAGCCAGCCGTTGCTGAAGAAGCCCCCGTTGCTCCAGAGGTTATGGATGCCGGTCGGCTGCCCGCCGTTGCCAATTCCCCAGATGATGATGCCGAAACCGGCGAGGATCATGATGATAATGGTCGCGACTTTAAAGAAGGAGAACCAGAACTCCAGCTCGCCAAACACCTTCACGCTCATCAGGTTGACGGCGCAGATGATCAGCACCACGCTCAGCACCCAAATCCAGTGCGGCACCGCCGGGAACCAGACGCCCATATAGATGCCAAACGCCGTCACGTCGGCAATCGCCACAATCAGGATTTCAAAGCAGTAGGTCCAGCCGGTGATAAACCCGGCCAGCGGGCCGAGGTTTTCCTGTGCGTAGCGGGAGAAGGAGCTGGCAGACGGGTTGTGAACCGACATTTCGCCGAGGGCGCGCATGATGATATACGCCGCCACGCCGCCGATGATGTACGCCAGCAGAACGCTGGGACCGGCCATTTTGATGGCATCTGCCGAGCCATAAAAAAGACCGGTGCCGATAGCAGAGCCCAGCGCCATAAAGCGGATGTGGCGCGTGCTCAATCCACGTTTAAGTTTGTTAGTGCTTTCCATTTAAATCTTGCCATTCAACACGAAAAAAACAAAAAACCACGGGGCCTTAAGCCCCGTGGTTAAACAGTTTGTTGCCGTTGATTAATGAGCGTTCGATGCGACCTGACGCCCTGCAGCACGGTCCCAGATAATCGCCAGAACCAGTGCAACAACGGTAGGCATCAGCCAGGCCAGCCCCTGCTCGGACAGCGGCAGACGCTGTGTCCATGCCGGCAGTATGTGCGCGAAAGCTGATGCTTTAATCCCGTCAAGGATACCAAAAATCAGGCTGATAAACATGGCTGGCGCAATAATTCGTGAAGAGTTGTTCCACCACGGGCGAGTAAAGCTCAGCACCACCAGCACGATACACGGCGGGTAAATTGCCGTCAGCACTGGAATCGAGACCTGAATCAGGTGGCTCAGACCGAGGTTGGACACCGCCATAGAGAAGATGCCGAGGATAAACACCAGGGTGCGGTAAGAGAGCGGCAGATACTGTGCAAAGAACTCTGCGCAGGCGCAGGTCAGGCCAACCGCCGTCACCAGACACGCCAGGAAAATCAGCGCTGCCAGCAGCATACTGCCCGCACCGCCAAAGGTGTGCTGAACGTAGGCGTGCAGGATAGCCGCACCGTTGGCGTTCTGCTCAACCAGCATGGCGCTGTCGGAGCCCAGACGGAACAGCGCCAGATAGAGCAGCGTCAGCCCCACACCGGCCATCAGGCCAGCCCAAATAGTATAGCGGGTCAGCAGACGCGCTTCGGTCACACCGCGGGAACGCGCGGCGTTAACGATAACGATACCAAACACCATCGCGCCCAGCGTATCCATCGTCAGGTAGCCGTTCACAAAGCCGTTAGAGAACGCGGCGTTTTTATAGGCGTCCATCGCGTCGCTAATCGGACCCGCTGGCCAGACGATGGCCGCAACCGCCAGAACAATCAGCGCCACAATTTTCAGCGGAGCCAGGAAGTTACCCACGGTATCCAGCAGCTTGCCCGGATAGAGGGAAACCAGAATCACGATTGCGAAGTAGATCAGGCTATAGATAAACAGCGGCATCGCACCGTCACCGGTCAGGGGAGCAATACCCACTTCGAAGGACACGGTTGCCGTACGCGGGGTTGCAAACAGCGGGCCAACGGCCAGATAGCAGACGGTTGCCAGCAGAACACCTGCAACTTTGCCAATCGGGGTGCTGAGGCTATCCACACCGCCGCCGACTTTCGCCAGCGCGACGACGGTCAGAACCGGCAGACCCACGGCAGTAATCAGGAAACCAAACGCGGCGGTCCAGACGTGTTCACCCGCCTGTAAGCCAACCATTGGAGGGAAAATGATGTTGCCTGCGCCAACGAACAGCGCAAATGTCATAAAGCCCAGCGCGATGATGTCACGCGATTTTAAGTGATGGGTCATAAAACCTTACTGCCTGTGGATGTGGTGTTGAAAACATTGAGATTTTCGATATCCCTGACGGGACGATACAGCCGAAAATTTGCTCAATTTCAGCGGGAAATGCTCCCGTCCTGGCGTGGAGAAGAATAGTTTTTCGATTTACCACGCAAATACAGTCGGTCTGACAGTATCTGGGGCGCAATTTAAACGCTTATAACGTTTAAAGGCAAGGTGGGATCGTAAAACCAGAACAATATGCCAGCATGAAAATACACCTCAGAACAATACGCTATTTATAAGAAAAACCCATGGCTAATCATGCGAACAAAAAACAGTCAGCCGTATAAAATTCATCCGCGTTTCGCTTGACTGCAAAGCAAACGGGCCAGCAGACGCTGACCCGTGGAAAGGTAAAATGACACGCCTGCCGTCAGGCGATCTTTTTGGCAATTAATCGTTCCGGAATAACGAAACTGAAGCGGGTTCCTTTACCCAGCGTACTCTGAATATCGAGACGGCTTTCATGGTGATTCACCGCGTGTTTCACAATTGCCAGCCCCAGACCGCTTCCGCCTGTCTGCCGGGATCGCGCTTTATCCACACGGTAAAAGCGCTCGGTCAGACGCGGAATATGCTCAGGCGCAATCCCCGGCCCGTTGTCTTCCACGCTAAACTCAGCCCCCGTTTGGGTATGCTGCCAGCGCACCACGATTTTCGTCCCCTCCGGCGTATGATTCACCGCGTTATACACCAGGTTGGAAATGGCGCTCCGCAGTTCATCTTCGCTGCCCAGCACCTTCAGCGTGTTGTCGACCTCAAAGGTCAGGTGATGCTTTTTGTGGCTTAGCGTCTGCGCTTCACGCTCAACGACCCGCAGCATCATCGGCACATCAATGGTGTCATTTAGCGCGAGCGTCGGCGCCGCTTCAATCTTCGAGAGCGTCAGCAGCTGCTTCACCAGCCCTTCCATCCGGTGCGTTTGCTCGCGCATGGTGTGCAGCGCTTTTTCACGCGGCGCGCCTTCAAGCGTTTGCTCCTGCATCATCTCCAGGTAGCCCTGAAGCACGGTCAGCGGGGTACGCAGTTCGTGACTGACGTTGGCGAAGAAGTTGCGACGCGCCCCTTCCAGCTGGTGCATCTGGGTGACATCGCGCGCCACCATCAGCCACTGCTTATCGCTGTAGGGCATTACGCGGATTTCCAGATGGCGACCATTATTGAGCTTCAGATTGTGCGGGCGGGTAAAATCACGCTTTTTCAGATACAGCGTGAACTCGGGATAGCGCAGAAGGTTGAGGATATTCTGGCCATTGTCGTCGGGCCAGCGCAGGCCCAGCAGCTGTTGCGCAAGGCCGTTACACCAGAAGATCGTCCCTTCTTCGGTCGTCAGAATAACGGCATCCGGCAGCGACTCTGCACCGCTGCGAAAACGCTTAATCAGGCTTCCCAGCTCGCGGCGACGCTTTTTATTACGCATCTGCATCTGATGCAGACCATACAGCAGCGGCTCCCAGCTGCCGCTTCCCGGCGGCGGCGTCATACTTCGGTCAACCCACAGCCACCAGGAGAGGCGCAGCAGGTTCCAGAAATGCCAGATCAGCAGCCCGGTGACCGACGCCAGCAGAAACCACGGCAGGTGTCCAAGAAAGGCCCCCAGAAGGAAGGCCGGAATACAGCATAAGATCAGTTCAAAGACGAGCCTTTTCCATGACAGACGTTCCAGCACGCGTCACACTCCTGTCATTGTTCAGAAACGGGTAGAAAAACGATAACCCGTGCCGCGGACCGTCTGCACCATGCGATCGTGGCCGCTCAGTTCCAGTGCTTTTCGCAGGCGGCGAATATGTACGTCAACCGTCCGGTCTTCGACATACACGTTAGTTCCCCAGACGTTATTCAGCAACTGCTCGCGGCTGTAAACGCGTTCCGGGTGGGTCATAAAGAAGTGCAGGAGTTTAAATTCGGTAGGCCCCATGTCGAGGGGATTTTCACCGGTCATCACGCGGTGTGAGGTGGGGTCAAGGCTCAGCCCCTGCATCTCTATCACCTCTTCCACCGCCATCGGTGAAATTCGGCGCATCACGGCTTTAATGCGGGCAACCAGCTCTTTTGGGGAGAACGGTTTAGTAATGTAATCATCCGCGCCGGTCTCCAGACCGCGAACGCGATCCTCTTCTTCTCCGCGCGCCGTGAGCATCACAACCGGGATGTCGCGGGTCAGCGCTTCACGCTTCAGGTGTTTGATAAACTGCAGTCCGGAGCCGCCGGGCAACATCCAGTCCAGCAGAATCAGATCGGGCCAGGGTTCATTCAGCTGGTTCACTGCGCTGTCATAATCTTCCGCTTCAACCGGCTGGAAGCCGTTTTGCTCGAGCACGAAGCACACCATTTCACGAATTGGAGCTTCATCTTCTACGACCAGAATACGTCTCGCCATACTTTGCCCTGTCTTATCTTATTTAAGTTACAAGTTTGTAATTCGGCGCCATTATGCGTCAGATTTATGACAGATTTATGAAAAACAGTACCACGATAAGGGGCAAACCGTTGTTTTATTACAGCGGTTATTTTCCCGTCTCTGAACGTTTATAATCCTGCTTTCTCTTTTTTGCCACGGATCAGCTATGCGCATACTTCACACCTCGGACTGGCATCTGGGTCAAAATTTTTACAGCAAAAGCCGTGCGGCTGAACATGAAGCGTTCCTGAACTGGCTGCTGGAAACGGCCCGGACGCACGAGGTGGACGCGATTATTGTGGCGGGTGACATCTTTGATACCGGCTCGCCCCCCAGCTATGCGCGTGAACTGTACAACCGCTTCGTGGTGAATTTGCAGCAAACCGGCTGTCATCTGGTGATTGTCGCCGGCAACCATGATTCCGTCGCGACGCTCAATGAATCCCGCGACATCCTGGCATTTCTCAATACCACCGTCGTCGCCAGCGCCGGGCACGCCCCGCAGATCCTGAAAAAACGCGACGGCACGCCGGGGGCGGTACTGTGCCCCATTCCCTTTTTACGGCCGCGCGACATCGTGCAAAGCCAGGCGGGGCTGTCGGGCGTGGAAAAACAGCAGCATCTCCTGCAGGCCATCACCGATTATTATCACCAGCAGCACGCCGATGCCTGTACCCTGCGGGGGGACCAGCCGATTCCGGTGATTGCAACCGGGCACCTCACCACCGTCGGGGCCAGTAAAAGTGACGCCGTACGTGAGATCTATATCGGCACGCTGGATGCCTTTCCGGCGCAGAACTTCCCGCCAGCCGACTACATTGCGCTCGGGCACATACACCGGGCGCAGATCGTCGGCGGCAGCGAGCACATCCGCTACTGCGGCTCGCCAATTTCGCTCAGCTTTGACGAAACGGGCAAGGCCAAATCCGTCCATCTGGTGAGCTTCTCCGAAGGGAAACTTCACGCCGTCGAGACGCTGGAGGTGCCCGTCACCCAGCCGCTGGCGGTGCTGAAGGGCGGTCTTGACACCATTACCGCCCAGCTTGAGCAGTGGCGCGGCGCGGCGCTTAACCCGCCCGTCTGGCTGGATATCGAAATCACCACCGATGACTACCTGCACGATATGCAGCGTAAAATTCAGGCGCTGACGGAAGATTTGCCCGTCGAAGTTTTACTGGTACGCCGCAGCCGCGAGCAGCGCGAGAAAATTCTGTTAAGCGCTCAACGCGAAACGCTCAGTGAGCTTCGGGTTGAAGAGGTGTTTGAACGCAGGCTCTCGCAGGAGGAAATTGACGACGCGAAGCGCGCAAGACTCAGCGAACTGTTCAGCCATACCCTGCATGCGCTCAATGATGAGGAAGAAAACGCATGAAAATTTTGAGCCTGCGCCTGAAAAATCTCAACTCCCTCAAGGGCGAGTGGAAAATTGACTTTACCGCGGAGCCCTTTGCCAGCAACGGGCTGTTTGCCATCACCGGCGCGACCGGAGCAGGTAAAACCACCCTGCTTGACGCCATCTGTCTGGCGCTTTATCACGAAACGCCGCGACTGCAGAAGGTTTCTCAGGCGCAAAACGACCTGATGACGCGCGACACCGCCGAGTGCCTGGCTGAAGTGGAGTTCGAGGTAAAAGGCACCGCCTATCGCGCATTCTGGAGCCAGAACCGCGCGCGCAACCAGCCGGACGGCAACCTGCAGGCGCCGCGCGTGGAGCTGGCGCGCTGCGAAGATGGCAAAATCCTGGCCGATAAAGTGACGGATAAACTGGAGCAAACCGCTGCGCTCACCGGGCTGGACTATGGCCGCTTCACCCGCTCGATGCTGCTCTCACAGGGGCAGTTTGCCGCCTTCCTTAATGCCAGGCCGAGCGATCGCGCCGAGCTGCTGGAAGAGCTGACCGGCACCGAGATCTATGGCCAGATTTCCGCCATGGTGTTTGAGAAGCACAAAGCCGCCCGCAGCTTGCTAGAAAAATACGAGGCGCAGGCGGCAGGCGTCGTGCTGTTGAGCGAAGAGCAACAGCAGCAGTTGCAGCAAAGTTTGCAGGCGCTTACTGACGAAGAGAAAACCCTGCTGGTTCAGCAGCAAAGCCAACAGAAAGATTTTCAGTGGCTTACGCGCCATGATGAACTCGTGCTTGAGCAACAGCGCGTCACCGCGATGCAGCTGCAGGCGCAACAGGCGCTGACGAACGCTGCGCCAGAGCTGGCAAAGCTCCAGCTTGCTCTGCCTGCCGCCCAGCTTCGACCGCTTTGGGAGCACCAGCAGGAGCAAACCGCGCGCCTGACGCAAACCCAGCAGCGAATTATCGAAGTAAATACTCGCTTACAAGCCAAAACCGCGCTGCGCGCGCGGATCCGTCATACCGCCCAGCGGAATCATGAGCAGCTTCAGACCGAACTGACGGCGCTGGCGCAGTGGCTGGCGGAGCACGAGCGCTATCGCCTGCTGGGGCAGGAGATAGCCGGCTGGCGTGCCCAGTTCTCACAGCTTAACCGCGACAAAACGCAGTTAGCCTCGCTTGCTGCGCGGATGGGTGAACTACGCAACAGGCTGGCTGAGATGCCGGAAAATGCGCTGACGCTGACGGCGGATGAGGTCAGCGCGGCCATGGAGCAGCAGTCCCGGTCACGCACGCTGCGCCAGCGGCTAACGTCGCTGCATGCCCGCTATCAGCCGCTGCAAAAGCGCCTGCGCCAGAGCGGTGAAAGCGTGCAGAAGGCCCAGGCCGATCAAAATAAACTCAATGAAACGCTGACGCTGCGCCGCCAGCAGTACAAAGAGAAACATCAGCACTATCTGGACCTGAAGGCCCTGTGCGAACGTGAAGCGACGTTTAAAGACCTGGAAAGCTATCGTTCCCGGCTTGAGTCAGGCAAACCCTGTCCGCTGTGCGGCTCCAGCGAGCATCCCGCCGTTGCGCAATACCAGTCGCTTGAGCTGACGGATAACCAGCGCCGCCGCGATCTCCTGGAAAAAGAGGTCGCCGCACTTAAAGAGGAAGGGCTGCTGGTGCTGGGACAGGTTAATGCCCTGACGCAGCAGATCCGGCGCGAGACTGACGAAGCGCAGACGCTCTCTCAGGAAGAGCAAGCACTCACTAAAGAGTGGATGGAGGCCTGCGATTCCCTGAACATAGCGTTGAATATTCAGGAAGATATCACGCCATGGATGAACGAGCAGGAACAGTACGAGCGCCAGCTCTATCAGCTCAGCCAGCGTCTGACCCTGCAAAACCAGTTGAACGAGCAGGAAGTGCTGGAGCGACAGCATCAGCAGCAGCTGGCGGCCGCGCGCCTGGCGCTGGAACACACCCTGCTTTCGCTATCACTTAACGTACCTGAAGACGGGAATGAAGCCGCCTGGCTGCACGCCCGCGAAGCGGAATTCGCGCAGTGGCAGGAGAAACAAACGCAGCACGGCGTGCTTCTGGAACGCATAAATGCTCTCAAGCCGCTGCTCGACACGCTTCCGGAAACGCACAGCGAAGAGGCCGAACCGGCCATTCCGGACGGCTGGCGCGACGTGCACGACGAATGCGTGTCGCTACAAAGCCAGCTCAGCGCGCAGCAGCAGCAGGAAAAGCTGGAGCAAGAGCGCCTGCTTCAGTCGCAGGCACAGTTCACCGCGGCGCTCGCAGCGAGCTGCTTTGCCGATCGGGATGCGTTCCTTGCCGCGCTGCTGGATGACGACGCTATTCGTCGCCTCGAACAGCTGAAGCAGTCGCTGGAAAGCCAGATACAGCAGGCCGCAGCCCTTTCCGGCCAGGCTAACCAGCAGCTGCAGTCTCATCTGGCACTGCGGCCGGAAGGGCTCAACGCCGATGCCCCCACGCTGCAAAGCCAGCTGCAGCAGCTGGCGCAACGGCTTCGCGAGAACACGACGCATCAGGGCGAGATCCGCCAGCAGCTTAAGCAGGACAGCGATAACCGTCAGCACCAGCTGGCGTTGATGCAGCAAATTGAAGAGGCCGCGCGCGAGGCGGACGACTGGGGTTATCTGAACGCGCTGATCGGCTCCAGCACCGGCGACAAGTTCCGTAAATTCGCGCAGGGGCTGACGCTGGATAATCTCGTCTGGCTTGCTAACCAGCAGCTTAACCGTCTGCACGGGCGTTATCTGCTGCAGCGCAAGGCCAGCGACGCGCTGGAGCTGGAAGTGGTCGATACCTGGCAGGCGGATGCGGTTCGTGATACCCGTACGCTCTCGGGCGGCGAGAGCTTCCTGGTCAGCCTGGCGCTGGCGCTGGCCCTTTCCGATCTGGTGAGTCATAAAACGCGGATCGATTCCCTGTTCCTGGATGAAGGGTTCGGCACGCTCGACAGTGAAACGCTGGATACCGCGCTGGATGCGCTCGACGCGCTGAACGCCACCGGGAAAACCATCGGCGTGATCAGCCACGTAGAGGCGATGAAAGAGCGCATTCCGGTGCAGATCAAGGTGAAGAAGATCAACGGGCTGGGGTACAGCAGGCTGGATAAGGTGTTTGCGGTGGAATAAATGGGGTTAGGGTGCGGTCTGATGCCCGCACCCTAGCCCTCTCCCACAGGGAGAGGGAATAAACATTATTTGCTTTTATTCCGACCACAACCACGCCGCGCCGCGCACGCCGCTGGAGTCACCGTGGACAGCTTTGCGGATCGGGGTTTCACACTCGCCGCCGAAGACCCACTGTTTCACCAGGTTCGGTACCGTGGCATACAGCCGGTCAACGTTGCTCATGCCGCCGCCGAGCACAATCACGTCCGGATCGAGAATATTCACCACGTGCGCCAGGGATTTCGCCAGCCGCATTTCGTAGCGGCTAAGGGCCAGCTCGGCGACCGGATCCTGTTCTTCGACCAGACGCATGATTTCGTTGCCCTTTAACGGCTGGCCGCTTAAGCGGTGGTAGTCGGTCGCAAAACCGGTGCCGGAGATAAACGTCTCAATACAGCCCTGCTTTCCGCAGTAGCACGGCACTTCAGCGCGGTATTTAAGCTCGTCTTCATCCATCCACGGCAGCGGGTTGTGTCCCCACTCGCCCGCGGTGCCGTTACCGCCGATATGGGCGCGTCCGCCGAACGCCACGCCCGCGCCGCAGCCGGTACCGACGATCACGGCAAATACGGTCTGAGCATCGGCCGCCGCGCCGTCGATGGCCTCAGAGACCGCCAGGCAGTTGGCGTCGTTGGCCAGACGCACTTCGCGGTTCAGACGTTGGCTCAAATCTTTGTCAAACGGCTGACCGTTGAGCCAGGTGGAGTTGGCATTTTTAACCACCCCGGTATACGGCGAGATCGACCCCGGGATCCCCATCCCGACGCTGCCGGTTTGCCCTGTCGCCTGCTCTGCCATCTCAACCAGGCTGGCAATCGTCTCGATAGTTTGGTGATAATCATCGCGCGGTGTCGGCAAACGGTGGCGGAACAGCTGCTCCCCCTGCTCGCTCAGTGCGATGACTTCTGTTTTGGTGCCGCCCAAATCGATCCCAATACGCACAAGACTCTCCTCATTATTTTGATTATCAACAGAGTAGAAGCACGCTTCCCGATTAGCAATGCAAGCGATGCGACAATTCGTTATCATGCCCGCTGATTTAACGACAAGGCCGTGGAAATTATCATGCTGTGGTTCAAAAATTTGATGGTTTACCGTCTCAGCCGCGACGTTTCGCTGCGTGCAGAAGAGATGGAAAAACAGTTAGCCGCTTATACCTTTTCCCCTTGCGGTAGCCAGGATATGGCGAAAACCGGCTGGGTTCCGCCAATGGGTTCACAAAGCGATGCACTGACCCACGCCAGCAGCACGGGTCAAATCATCGTCTGCGCCCGTAAAGAAGAGAAAATCCTGCCGACGCCGGTGGTTAAGCAGGCGCTCGAAGCGAAAATTTTCAAGCTGGAAGCCGAACAGGGCCGCAAGCTGAAAAAGACCGAGAAAGATTCGCTGAAAGACGAAGTGCTGCACTCCCTGCTGCCGCGCGCCTTCAGCCGCTTCAGCCAGACCATGATGTGGATCGACACAGTCAACGGCCTGATCATGGTGGACTGCGCCAGCGCCAAGAAAGCAGAAGATACGCTGGCCCTGCTGCGTAAAAGCATCGGATCTTTACCGGTCGTTCCACTGGCGCTGGAAACGCCGATCGAGCTGACGCTGACCGAATGGGTACGCAGCGGCGCTGCGGCTCAGGGTTTCCAGATCCTTGATGAAGCCGAGCTGAAAGCCCTGTTGGAAGATGGCGGCGTGATCCGCGCGAAGAAGCAGGATCTGGTGAGCGACGAGATCGCTGTACACATCGAAGCGGGTAAAGTGGTCACTAAACTGGCGCTCGACTGGCAGCAGCGCATTCAGTTCGTGATGTGCGACGACGGCTCCGTTAAGCGTCTGAAGTTCTGTGACGAGCTGCGCGATCAGAACGAAGATATCGACAGGGAAGATTATGCCCAGCGCTTTGACGCGGACTTCATCCTGATGACCGGCGAGCTGGCCGCGTTGATTCAGAATCTGGTGGAAGGTCTCGGCGGCGAAGCGCAGAGATAACAGGCAAAACGCAGGCCGGGTAAGCGTTAGCGCCACCCGGCTTATTTTTTATTTCAGGTAGCGGCACAGGTAAGAGGTAGGTTCAGCGACCTGCAAATGGAACTCGCTGTGGCCAGGGACGTTGAAAACTTGCCCGGCAGCGTAAACTTTCCATTCCGTTTCACCCGGCAGTAAGACGTTCAGCGCCCCGCTGACGACCGTCATTTCTTCAGCTTCCGCCGTGCCAAAGGTGTATTCCCCTTCCGCCATAACGCCAACACTGGCGCGGCCAGTGCTGCTGCTGGTAAAACCAATGGATTTCACTTTACCGGAAAAGTATTCGTTACTCTGAAGCATGAACTGGCCCTTATATTTTTAGATAAAAATTCACTATAGGGGCCATGCTCATCACCTGTCACGCAAAATCATTACATGAGGAGTTCCGAGGCCAGGCGAGCCATCAGAACGTTGGATAACAGCACGGGAACATCCAGCGCTTTTTGCAGCAGATCGCGATGATGCTGATGGAAACCGAGGCAGTCCAGGATCAAGACATCTGCCCCTCTCTCAAGCAGCTCCTTCCCGGCAGCAATGAGCTTGGCCTCACTGTCCCAGAACGGATTTGCCAGCGCATACAAGGGCACTTTTTCCAGCACGTGCCACTTTGCCTCCTGGTTATCCATGAGCTCCTCAATGGGCACAATCACCCCCACCTGATGACCATCCACGATGGAGGCCACCAGCGGTGGAATGATCCGCATCGGCTCCAGCAAAATCGCATTACGCGCCGTGAGGCCCTTAATGGGCGCGGTACTCATCAGCAAAATAACGTCATAACCTTGATTATCGAGCACTTCTATTACGCCCTGCAGCGAACGCTCGATTTTCTGACGTGAAACATGCGCCAGTTTACCGTCGCTTAATAACGTCGCCAGGGGATCCTCCCCCGCCTCGACAGCGTAGTCTTCCATGACCTCTTCCCGAGTCATCTTCCCCAGCAGGCTAAGATGCGTTATCTGTTGTTCAGATACATGCTCGGTTAAGAGCGGTAACACTTCGCTTACAGGGACCACACCAATGGTGAGGATCGCCAACGTTGCCTTCATCTTGATCGCCTTCCATTACTTCAACATCGTGCACACAGGTACAAGCTCACTACGCTGCACAGTTCATTTTTTCACCAAAACAGCACCAAGCGTAGCAGGCGATCACGACATCGAAATGTAAAGATCGCCTGCCGATACCGGAGTTACTTGTAATAACTAAATATTAACTCCTGCTTAACTTTCCCGATGAGTAAAAAGTGTGATTCAGGCACGATACTGGAACGTTTAGGAAAACATTCAGGTTATGTCGGGATCTTCATAGCGCCGTTTCGCATCCAGCGCTTCCTGTTCAGTCTCGTGTTCACTGATCAGCGAGTCCGGCTTGGGGTGATCGGCACGCAGTTGATACCAGGTCACGGTATGACCCGTCTGGCCTTTTTCAACGGTAACAACGCGCGCTTCACGCGGATAGGGAGGTCTGGTTGGCATAGCTCATCCTTTTTTTATGTCTGAGCTATAAGTATAGACGCCGGTTAGCTGGCACAAGCCAAACGCAGGGCGGTAATAATCTGAATCACAACGTCTTCGGGAGACGCGGACGCATCCACCACGTGGTGAGCCGCTTCGCGGTATAACGCATCGCGTTCGGCCAGCACTTCGCTCACCTCTTCGCTGAGCGGCCTGGAGGTCAGCGCGGGGCGTTGCCCCGCTTCCGGAAAGGCTTCCAGCCGCCCTACCAGAGCCGACACCGGCGCGCTGAGATAAATCACAATCCCCTTTTCGCGCATAAAGTGACGATTGCACTCCGCCAGAACGATGCCTCCGCCGGTCGCGATCACGGCAGACGGGGTGGTGACCGCTTTCAGCGCGGCGGTTTCGCGCGCGCGAAAGCTCTCCCATCCCTCTTGCTCAACAATCTCGGCGATGGTTTTTCCGGCCTCGGTTTGCAGCCAGTGGTCGGTATCAACAAACTGGCGATGACACACGCGTGCCAGCTCCAGGCCAACGGTGGTTTTCCCACAGCCGCGGGGGCCAACTAAAAAGATGGGTTGGGTCATGCCAGGTGTTCCCCTTGATGCCGAATGGCTGAAGAGTGTAAAGAAATAATTGCAGAAGATGTTGCGATTACTTTACTGCAAAGCGGTACGGGATGACAACCCTGTGGAGGCCACACTGTACCACAAACTGACAATAATTATCATTACGCTGTACGGCGCTTCACTTCCAGCAGCCATTTATCCAGCTCGGCAGCGAACTGCTGACGGTCGCGCTGGGACAGGCTGTCCGGTCCACCGGTCTGCACGCCGCTGGCCCGCATCGTATCCATAAAATCGCGCATGGTGAGCTTTTCCCGAATGGTCGAAGGCGAGTAACGCTCCCCGCGCGGATTGAGCGCCGCCGCCCCTTTCTCCAGCACTTCGGCGGCCAGCGGAATATCCGCCGTGATCACCAGATCCTCCGCGCTGCACAGGCGAACAATTTCGTTATCCGCCACGTCGAACCCGGCCGGCACGCGCAAGGAGCGGATGAACCGCGAAGGCGGTACGCGAATATTCTGGTTCGCCACCAGCGTCAGCGGCATCTGAACGCGCTCGGCGGCGCGAAATAAAATCTCTTTAATCACGTTCGGACACGCGTCCGCATCAACCCAAATCGCCATATTGTCTTCCCATAATGAGTCTGCCGACTATTGTCGCCTGCATTTCGTTGTTAAGCTATCAATCAGAGAAAACAACGCATAATGACGGAGAATCGTGATGGACAAGAAAATCGGGTTTATCGGCTGCGGTAACATGGGCAAAGCCATCCTGGGCGGTCTGATCGCCAGCGGGCAGGTGCTGCCGGGTCAGATTTGGGTCTATACCCCGTCACCGGACAAGGTCGCCGGGTTGCGCGATCAATACGGGATCAACGCCGCCGAAAGCGCGCAGGAAGTCGCCCAGGTCGCCGATATCGTCTTTGGCGCCGTCAAGCCGAACATCATGATCAAAGTGCTGAGCGATATCACCTCCAGCCTGAATAAAGAGACGCTGGTCGTGTCGATTGCCGCGGGCGTCACGCTCGATCAGCTGGCGCGCGCGCTGGGTCACGATCGTAAAATCGTCCGCGCGATGCCCAATACCCCCTCGCTGGTTAATGCCGGCATGACCTCCGTCACGCCTAACGCGCTGGTGACCACGGAAGAAGTAGCCGACGTGCTGAATATTTTCCGCTGCTTCGGTGAAGCAGAAGTGATTGCCGAATCGATGATCCATCCGGTGGTTGGCGTGAGTGGCTCAGCCCCTGCCTATGTGTTCATGTTTTTAGAAGCGATGGCCGACGCTGCCGTGCTTGGCGGAATGCCGCGCGCGCAGGCGTATAAGTTCGCCGCGCAGGCCGTCATGGGCTCCGCCAAAATGGTGCTGGAAACCGGCAAACATCCGGGTGAACTGAAAGATATGGTCTGCTCTCCAGGCGGTACCACCATCGAAGCGGTGCGGGTGCTGGAAGAGCGCGGGTTCCGCTCGGCCGTCATTGAAGCGATGGCAAAATGCATGGAAAAATCAGAGAAGCTGAGTAAATCATGATTTCTGACCGGGCGTCAGGCGGCCACTTCGGTGCGGCCGCGTCCGGCATTTTTCGCCTTATACAGCGCCACGTCAGCCGCCTTTAGCCATTCCCGATAGTGTCCAAACTGCGGCCCCCAGGGGGCAACGCCGACGCTGATGCGCAGCGCTTCTTTTGGCGCGCACGGTAACGTCAGTTTTTCCAGCCGCTCATGCAGTCGCGACATCACGGCGATGGCGCTCTCCGCCGCTGTCTGCGACATGATCACCGCAAACTCATCCCCGCCAAACCGGCCGATCGCATCGCCTGACCGTACCGACCGCTGGAGCTGACGCGTAATGGCAACGATCGCCTCGTCGCCCACGTCGTGCCCCCAGGTGTCGTTGATGTTTTTAAAGTGGTCGATATCAATCAGCAATATCGTGGCGGTGCTGTGGTCGCGCCGACAATGCTCAAATTCATTTCGCAACAGCATTTCCCAGTGTCGGCGGTTGAAGACCCCGGTCATCCCGTCTCGTGTGCTCATCATTTCCAGCCGCTGCTTATGTTCCGCAAGCCTGATGGCGGTTCGGTGGCTAAGCCAGGCAAACAGCATGGGATACAGCACGAGTACGGGTAACGTTAAGCCCCACTCCACAAGGTCGGGGTTGAAGACGACAACCTTCCCGACGAGTGGCAGGGTCACCAGCGCGGAGAGCAGCGTCAACGCGATCCCCGGGAGAAACAGACGACAGCCCCCTGAACCCATCATATTCATCCCCACCATCATCACCAGCGCTGCGGTGGGTAACGCATTCATCCCCATCACGCCGATCCAGAGTCCGGCAATAATGGCATCGATTTTGAGATTGAAAATTTCCTGCTGATGAGGTGAAGCGGCACGGCAGGACAGCTGCCAGGCAAAATGGGGCCAGACGAACGACCACCCCACCAGTAAAAGCCACCAGCCACCGGGTAAAAAATGGGTGACCAGCATCCCCGCAACGGGGAAAAACATCGCCGCCAGCCCGACGGCGCGCGCCAGCCGAACTCGCCGGGCAAACTGAATGCCGGCGCGGTGAGGGTCATCCTGAGAAAGGGTTAAATTCCACTCTTCCCGAATGCGCTTTTTGTTGTAATACGTTTCATCATTCATCATTTTTGGGAATATTCTGAAACATTTTCCCAAATTATAGAGAGGGGGTCTGCGGGGAAAGTATGAAATTTCGGGTGAGCCGCCGGAGCCGCTCACCCGTTTGGACTACACTTTTTTCTTCAGGCACGCGCTCATGAACTTGCTGCGGTCATCCCCTTTAAGGGACTGTTCGGTTGCTTTCGCATTACACTCGCGCATTTTTTGCTGCTGCGGCGTCAGGCTTTTTTCAGCCGGCTTCGCGGCGCCGTTTTTAAGGCAGTCGCTCATGTAGGTCTTGCGAGCATCTCCCTTCAGACTCTGAGACGTCGCCTGTTGATTACAGGTGGTCATACGCTGTTGTTGCGGCGTTAGCGTCTTCTCTTCCGCGTTCGCCGATGCGATCAGGAACAGGCCAGAGAGCAGAGTAACCAGTAATGTTGTTTTCATTGCACCATCCTTTTGTGAACATTCCCTGTAAGTCTGGTTCGTGACAGGAAAAAAACCACCCGGCAGATGTGATTTCCGCCGGGATTTTATCATTTAAGACCCAGCGCCGCCTTCATGGTGTAGAACAGATCCGTTTGATCGGTCAGGCCTACCACGTTTGCCGCGTGCGGCCCATAGGCTGCAATGCGCAGCTGGGTGCCGGTGTGCTCCATGGACTCTTCTTCAGAGTTGCCGTAGCTCAACACCATAACGACGCCATCTTTGGTATTCAGCGCCTGCGTCAGGCCCGGGGCTTTGGTATCTGCCGGAATAATCTGGCTGGCGTGAGCATGGTCCGCGGTGACCACCACCAGGGTGTTACCGTCTTTTTTCGCGAACTCAAGCGCCTTCTGCACCGCTTCGTCCAGATCGACGGTTTCGCCAATCTGGCCGCACGGATTCGCCGCATGATCTTGCTTATCGATCGACGCGCCTTCCACCTGCAGGAAGAACCCTTTTTCGCTCTTGCTCAGCAGAGAGATGGCTTTATCAGTCATCGCCGCCAGCGTCGGTACGCTGTCCGTGCGTTTCGGGTTAGGCGTACAGGTTACGGCCGGTTTATCGATATTGCCGTGATAAGAGGCTTTTGGTCCTTCCCAGCGCACGGGCATGTTGCCGTCAGAGAATAGCCCCAGCAGCGGCTTGTCCTGGTTCGCCTCGGTGATGGCTGCCAGCGAATTTGCGTCACTCACCAGCTGATAGCCGCGGGCCTGCGCCTGCTCGCGCAGCGTTTTGCCCTGCCACTCGCCCGCCGTCGCGGTTTCTGCGAAGGTTTTCGCGCCACCGCCCAGGGTCACGTCAGGACGCGCGTTCAGCAGCTGTTCCGTAATCGAGCCTTTGCCGCCTTTTTCCAGCGCGTTCGTCGGGCATTTTTCGCTGGTCACTGACGGACCGTAGCATTTACGCGAGGTCACGTGCGCCACCAGCGCCGCGGGCGTTGCATCCTGAAGTTCAGCGGTGGAGACGTTGCCGGTCGCCAGGCCCGCCGCTTTTGCCATCTCCAGAAGGGTTTGGTGATCTTTTTCGTGAATATCCACACCCAGCGCGCCATTATAGGTTTTCACGCCGGTGGACCACGCCGTAGCAGAGGCCGCGGAGTCCGTGACGTAATCCGGTTTACCGGTTTTTTTATCCAGCGCGTAATGGGTATATTGTCCGGTCAGCGGTAATGCATCGATACCTTTAAAAAAGCCGCCCGCACCCTCGGCATAATTTCGCGCCGCCGTGATTTCGGAATCCCCCATTCCATCGCCAATAAGCAGAATAATATTTTTCGCCGGCTTATCATTCAGCGAAGCGCGAATAGCGGCAGTTTGATCTTCTGATAAACGGCGTGCGCCGCCAGGCTGGGTGATATCCCCTTTTGCCGCGCGATTATCCAGCAAGCTGGTTTGGGCAGTATCGGCATAAATGGCAGGGGTAATTAACAGGGGAAGTAATGCGATGAAAAGTGCGCTCTGTTTCAATTTATTTTCTCCATGTACAAATACATAAAAATAAAAACAGAGCGACTATAGGCATCCTGCATGACAATTCTATGACACGTCGTTACGTCCTGTGACGGTTTAGGTGCGCGGATGCCTTAACAGCTTCTTTACGTACTGGTGGAGCATTTCGGCATCCTCAACCGGAACCTGCGATTCAGGCCTGACGCTGTCCAGCGCGCCTTCCACGCTCTCAATCAACGCCTGTTGATCGGTTTTCGCCATTTGTCGCAGCAGCGCGGTGACCACAATTTCCAGCGCTTCGACCTGAGCAACCAGCTCTTTTGACTCCTCTTCCTTTTGTGCCAGCTTGACCAGCAATTCAGCAATGAGATTTTTCATCGTGCCAGTTCCTTTTTCAGTTTTGTCTGAAGTTAGCATTCTGAATCCATAATGCAAAGAGAAGAAATTTATTATGGTATGCAAAAGTGATACAGGAATAAAAATAAAGAACCGCCGCGGTGAGCGAAACGTTTCTCTATAAAAAAAATGCCGCATTTTGTTATATAAAAATGCGGCTACCATAAGAATATATAATACATCAACGAAACGATTATCTCGACGATTTCGCTTCCGCTATTTGTCTGCGGCGACGCAGCGCAATAGCCAGCTGGATAATATTGATTAAAACGACAATCGCCGTGGCGGCAAATACCCAACGAAAACCGGCCATCGCGGAAACGGATGCGCCAATAAGCGGACCGGCAACATTCCCCAGATACATAAATGACTGGTTATATCCAAAAATACGCCCCGTCACCTGGTCGCTGGAATATTTAACCAGCAGAGTCTGTACTGCAGGCAACATTGCACCATCAGCAAACCCGAGCAGGAATCGCAATACGCCAAGCTGAAGCGGAGAGGTGACAAACGACATCGCGAAGAAGAGCACGACCGCAAAGATCAGCGTCGCCATCAGGATGCGCGCCGTGCCGATCCTGTCACCCAGTTTTCCCAGACGCGGCGCGGAAATCAGGGCGGATACGCCCGGCACGGCGGCAATCATGCCGCTCAGAAAAGCGATATTTGTGCTGTCCGGCTCCATAGACTTGATAAACAGCGCCAGAATCGGACCGACCGAACCGTTACAAAGCTGGATAACCATAGTGGTCAGAAACAGGCTGATCATCAGTCCCGGATAGGGCAGCGAGGCGAAGACGGCCTTGCCGCTCAGGCGTTCAGATTTACTGATAACCGGGCGGCCCCCCTCTTTGATAAGAAAGAGCGTGATCAGAAAACTGACCACCAGCAGGATCGCGGTGATGATAAATACCGCGCGCAGTCCGACGTGGTCCGCCAGAAAGCCGCCCAGCAGCGGACCGCCGATGACGCCGCTGATCTGTGCCGTGGAGAGCGTACTTAACGCCCAGCCGCTACGCTCGCGCGGCACCTGAGAGGCGACCAGCGCCATGGCATTCGGAATGTACCCGGACGTCAGTCCCATCACCGCACGCAGGAAAAACAGCTGCCAGACGTTGGTGGCGAAGGCCTGGAGCAGAATGGCAATCGCCATCCCGAGCGAGGCGCGCAGCAGCATCAGTTTTCGGCCTTTCCGATCCGCCAGGCTGCCCCACATAGGTGACACAATGGCGGAGACCAGAAACGTGACGCTGAACGTCAGGCCGGACCACATGGAGAGCGCTTCATGCGAGGTCACCCCCAGCTGCGAGACGTACAGCGGCAGGAACGGCAGGATCTGGCTGATGGCCAGCCCGGTGAAGAAGCAGCCGAACCAGACCGAGATGAGATTAACTTTCCAGGATTCCATAAAGAAATAGTCTTCATTTTTAGGCGAATTCGCCTACAGATTAGCAAGTTACGCGTTTTGACATCGCACCAGAGATGCGGCCTGACTGACTTTGGTGTTTTATCTTCCCAGTCATCATATTTGTGAAATAAGTCACAAATTATCCATTTTCTGGCGGAATATTATGCTTCACCGACAGAGTCCGAAACCGCGCATTCCCAGATGAAAATGGTTGGCATGCGCCGCGTTATACTCCGGCCCGAGGCCGTTTCCGTAGTAGCCGCAGCTTGCCGACAGCATGGCCTTAAGCCATGGCTGCGTTGCTGCCGCCTTCCAGCCGTTCAGCACCGTGACGCGTTCCCCGTTCGCCAGCCGAAAGGCGGCGATATCCAGCGCCTCCGCCGTGGCATGCTCACTGCGTCGCGCGTCAGGGCGGTGGTAAATATTGCGGCAGGCATAGCTGCCGAGGTGGTCGATACGCGCCAGGTCGCTGCCCGTATAGCGTTTTGTCAGCGGCCGGGCCTGCTGGCTGATAAACAGCGCAGAGCTGAGCGCCAGCGGACAGCTGGCAAGAAAACTGCTGTTCAGGCCGACCGGACCGAAATCACGCACGCGCACGACGTTGTTAAGCGGACACGCGCCACCGCTGTCGGCCACCGGCTGGGTGCGGATGAGATCTCTTTGGTTAGCCTGCGAAAGCAGGCTCGCGCACGCCTCGGGGGTCAGGCGCCGAAGCTTATACTGGGCGATTCGGCCCGGCGGGTCGTCAAGCGTTAGCGGCATGAAAGGGTTGTAGTAAGGCGGCAACCAGCGGTAACCCACCGTTGCAACGGCCACTATGATGAATACGGTCAGCAGCGTTTTTCCTTTCACTCTCCCCCCTCAACATTCCCCAAAACATTATGGCAGAAGGCCGCGAAACCCGCCGGGCATCGTGGTATGTTATTGGCTTTTCGTCAGACTGGAAGAGAGTGAGATGGCTAAGCAGCGCGTAGG
This sequence comes from Enterobacter sp. 61D5, assembly GCF_034107965.1. Lineage (NCBI taxonomy): Bacteria > Pseudomonadati > Pseudomonadota > Gammaproteobacteria > Enterobacterales > Enterobacteriaceae > Enterobacter > Enterobacter sp. 61D5. The sequence goes on along the minus strand of NZ_JAWNFK010000020.1, from coordinate 72,114 downwards.
TATTGTCTTTGGGGGAAAATCAGCGGAGCACGAAGTGTCATTGCAATCGGCCAAAAATATCGTTGATGCGATCGATAAAAGCCGTTTCGACGTGGTGCTGCTGGGCATTGATAAACAGGGTCAGTGGCACGTTAACGATGCCAGCCAGTATCTGCTGAACGCTCACGATCCGGCGCATATCGCCCTTAATCCTTCGGAAGTGAGCGTCGCCACCGTACCCGGCGTCGTGAAGGGGCAGCTCATCGACGCCGGCAACGCTCAGGCTCTCGCCCAGATCGACGTGGTCTTCCCTATCGTTCACGGCACCCTGGGCGAAGATGGTTCCCTGCAGGGGATGCTGCGCATGGCCAACCTGCCGTTCGTCGGCTCGGACGTACTCGGCTCTGCCGCGTGCATGGACAAAGACGTCACCAAACGCCTGCTGCGCGATGCCGGGCTGAATATTGCGCCATTCGTGACCCTCACCCGCGCAAACCGCGACAAACACGGCTTCGCGCAAATTAGCGGAGAGCTGGGTCTGCCGCTGTTTGTGAAGCCGGCAAACCAGGGCTCCTCCGTGGGCGTCAGCAAAGTCACCAGCGAAGCAGAGTTCACGCAGGCTGTCCGTCTGGCGTTTGAGTTCGACCATAAAGTGGTGGTTGAGCAGGGCATCAAAGGCCGTGAAATTGAGTGCGCCGTGCTGGGCAACGATTTCCCACAGGCGAGCACCTGCGGCGAAGTGGTGTTAAACAGCGACTTCTATTCGTACGACACCAAATACATTGATGACAAAGGCGCGCAGGTTGTCGTTCCTGCGGATATCGATCCGGCGATTAACAATAAGATCCGGGCGATCGCCATTCGCGCTTATCAGACGCTCGGCTGCTGCGGCATGGCGCGCGTGGATGTGTTCCTGACGCCGGAAAACGAAGTGGTGATCAATGAAATCAACACGCTGCCGGGGTTCACTAACATCAGCATGTATCCAAAACTGTGGCAGGCCAGCGGCCTGAGCTACCCGGAACTGATCACCCGCCTGATCGAACTGGCGCTGGAGCGTCACGCCGCCGACAGTGCGCTTAAAAGTTCCGTAAACGGTTAATCGGCGCTCTTCGCCTCATCCGCTGTCGTCTCTTCAGGACGACGGCGGATAATCAGCCCCGCCAGCCAGAAACTTATCACCCAGGTCACCAGCCCGACGGCATAGGTTTGCCATCCTTTTGCTTCAAACCCCAACAGGCCCACGACACCGTTAAGAATAAAGATCAGCCCGATAGCAAAGGCGTAGTAGTGCCAGTCACGGCGTAGTTTGGACGTGAGCTTCATAACAACTCCGGCAGGAAAAAAAGACATCCTCTCACAGTTTTACGGCCAGGTCTGTGGCAGATACGGAAATTCTGAAACGCGACGCAATTTCACTTAAGTGATGAAATTGTGATGTGCTGCAGAAATCGACAATCCAGGAGAATTCCTGAGCGCAAATTACCACGATTCTGATATTGACAAATGCGATGACCTGTCAAACTCACCCCGTAAGACGCGTATTAAAACAGAGTGAAACCACGGGAGGTCAACATGGCTGACTTTACATTGTCGAAACCGATTTTTGGCGGCAAACCAAAAACCTCCACGGCGGGTAATATTGCTTATGCCCTGTTTGTCCTGTTCTGCTTCTGGGCCGGTTCCCAGCTGCTCAATATGCTGGTCCATGCCCCTGGCGTTTATGAACACCTGATGCAGGTGCAAGATAACGGACGCCCGCGAGTTGAAATTGGGTTTGGCGTCAGCACACTGTTCGGCCTGATCCCCTTCCTCGCGGGATGTATGATTCTGGGCGTTGTGGCGTTAGTGTTGCGCTTTCGCCGCCGCCGTTAAAGCCCCATACAGCGCGCCCGGCGATCGTCCACGCGTTTTGCGAACCATGCGGTTGTCAGGTTACGCGTGATCTTCGGGCTTTCCAGCTGGATCCCCGGCAGGATCGCCCTCGGTAACGTTTTCCCACTTTTCTGCTCCGCAAGCGCAAACACCTTGTTGTACAGATCCGTCTTCTCAAAGGCCAGGCTGTCGCCTTTCTCTAGCTGACGGCGAATGTCGCTGTTGCTCAAGCCAAGCGTTGTCGATAATTTCCGTACTGCCAGCTCGGTGCTTCCCGCCTCGCTGCTGCCGTAAGCGATGAGATCGCCGTCCAGCGCGAGCTTGACGCCGCTTGCGCGGCTGACCGCACTCTGGAATGCCGCATTACGGCTGGCATACCAGCCCGCGTTAAAGTCGGCAAAGCGGTACAGCGGCTCATTGTAGTTCGCCGGATAGTTCAGCAGATGATACGTGCCGAACCACAGCCCACCGCGCAGGGAGAAGACCTCCTGACGTACCGTACCGTCGATTTTCCACGGGTAGCCGTCGGTATGCTTCTCCGCGAACGCAATGCTCACCTGCATCGGACCACCGGTGTGTACCGGGTTCAGTGAACCAAACAGCTTCTGCCCCATCGGCACCATACTGATGAAATCATCAAAGATAGCGCTAAGCTGTTTTTCGGTTTTCACCGTATCCAGCCGTTCGCTGTAGCTTTTGCCGTTCGGCGAGGTGATTTTAAGCGCGGTGTGCACGAGGAACACCGGGATATGCATGGACTCCGCGCGGCGGTCGATCTCTTTCCAGGCGATTTTATTCAGCCCCGGCACAACCGGGTCTGACTGGTACATTGACTCCTGCTGCGCCACCGCCAGCACCGAGCAGATATTCTCCTCGGTAGGCGCGATCTTTTGGCTTTCAAAGGTCTTTGCCAGCGCGTCTGCCCACGCATTGCGATCCTTCACGCTGGCGGGCATTTTCTGCCGCACAACGCTCGCCACATCGACGGGCTTCTCCCCCTTTTTGAGCGGAGCAGCCCCTTTTTCGGCACACCCTGCCAGCACAAGAGCGGCCAGCAAGGACAACGGTAACGCGCGCGGTACGGCAAAAGGCATAGCAACTTCCTGTATTAGCTAAATGTATTGGTGACTTCCTGCAGGTCACGATCGTCCAGCTCACGTTCAAAACTGCGCAGACGTTTGTAGATGGACATCAGTTCCACCAGCGTGGTCCAGGAGCTGATCAGGTACTGGAACGACCCGCGAACCTGACCGAAAACGTTGGTGATCTGCGTCATCAGACCGAGCGTAATCGTACCCGCAACAATCGACGGAAACAGCAGGAACAAACCGAAAACGCTATCCACCTGCAGATACAAAATACGGGCAATGTTGAAATACATATAGTGGAAGTAAAGACGGAAATAGTTACGACGCACGGCGCCAAACAGCTCGCGGACGGTTGGCGGCGAGGCGCGGTTGGCATCATCTTCACCGTAAACCAGCTCTTTACGGTAAGCGGCTTCCACGCGTTGATTTTTAAACTCCAGGCCCGGCAGTTTGATCCCGACCACCGCCAGCAGGCCCGTACCCATCAGCGACCAGACGATCGCGGCAATCACCAGACCATAAGGAATATGGCCGACAATCGGCAAATCCGGCACGTGCGCCGAGAGCGTCACCAGCACGGGCAGGAAGGCAATCAGCGTCATGATGGCGTTGATAAAGCTGACGCCCATGTCTTCAAGCGTGGAGGCAAAACGCATGGTGTCCTCCTGCACGCGCTGCGCGGCGCCTTCGATATGGCGCAGGTGCTGCCAGTGCGCCATGTAATGTTCGTTCATCGCGGTACGCCAGCGGAAAACGTAGTGGCTGACGAAGAAATTGTTCATCACGCCGATGATCACCGCTATCAGGGCGATGCCGAGGAAGACGCCAACTTCATGATAGAACTGGTTAATGGTCACCTTATGCGGCGAGCTCAGCGCGGTCTGTATCAGATCGTAGAACGGCGCATACCAGGCGTTAACCGCCACGCCCACTTCCACCAGGAACCAGGTCACAAAAATAATCAGCGATGTGCCCAGGATCGACCAGTACTGCCAGCGGTGCGGAGAATAGACAAACCAGAACAGGGCAAACAGCCCTACGCACACCATGTAGTAGGCGTAAAACAGCAGGTAGCTCAGCGACCAGAAGCGCGCCGCGCTAATCGGCACCTCGCCTGTCGCTCCCGTAATGCGCGTCAGCCATGCGCCGCCGCCCGCCTGCCAGAAAATGACAGCGATAAGTGCCCAAATAAATGCCGACAGGAAAAAAGGCCCCGGCTTTGGGAAAAAAGACTTAAACATAATGCTTCCTTCTTGTTGTTATGGCTGTTGCTGTGCACAACACGTTACCACACGAAAAACCTGCCCAGGCCAGCCTCCCGGCCCAGGCAAAAAGGTCAGACCCGAGGGTTGATTATTAGTTCGCTTTCCAGTTTTCGAGAATTGTTTCGGTGCGTTTCACTGCGATAGGGTTCGCCGGGGCAATGAAGTTACGCCAGACGTCGTTGTGATGGTTAATCAGGATCTGTGCTTCAGCAGCCGGGCGGTTGGATGTGGTATGGGCATCTTCCGCCACGGTGATGTGGTAACCCCGGCTAACGCCGTTCTTGATCGTCGCATCGACGCAGTAGTCGGTGGCGCAGCCGCAGATGACAAACTCGCGAATGCCCTGCTCACGCAGCAGCGCCTCAAGCGCGGTGTTATAGAAGGCATCGCAGGCGGTTTTAGTGACGTAAAGCGCGTCAGCAGGCTGATGGAGTTCAGGCAGTAGCGCAAACCCTTCGCTTCCCTCTTCCAGGCCCCCGGCCTCGGTATGCTGAATAAAAATCACCTTGTCGGCTGCCTGCGTAAGCTGGTTGATCAGAGAGACACACTTTTCGCGCTGATGACGCGGGGTTTCAAATACTCCGTTCTGCATATCGACAACCATAACCACACGTTTCTCAGACATACCGTTCTCCGTAAGATTGAGTGACACTGGTGCCTATCATAAGCCCGATGTCACAAAATGGGAGATGGCTCGCAAGTAAATTATTCATATTTACCCATGGTTACGTTTTTCTCGCTATCGTTATGCAATTCGGGGCATTGCGCGGTACCGTTTAGTAGTATAAATACCCATTACTTTCCTCATTCACTTCATGGATGCTTTTCGTTGAAACGTTGTCTGCTCTCTTTTGCCGCGCTGTGTGCGGTGAGCTTTTCTACCGCCCAGGCAGCCCAACCGCTGACGGCGCCCGTTTTAGCTTCAGATATTGCCGATCGCTACGCGAACCTTATCTATTACGGCAGCGGCGCAACCGGGATGGCGATGGTCGTCATTGACGGCAACCAGCGTGTGTTCCGCAGCTTTGGCGAAACGCGCCCAGGAAATAACGTTCACCCGCAGCTGGATTCCGTTATCCGCATCGCGTCCTTAACCAAGCTGATGACCAGCGAAATGCTGGTGAAACTGCTCGACCAGGGCGTGGTGAAGCTCGACGACCCGCTCAGCAAATACGCGCCGCCAGGCGCCCGGGTACCCACGTATCAGGGGACGCCGATCCGGCTTGTGAACCTTGCCACCCACACCAGCGCCCTGCCGCGTGAGCAGCCAGGCGGGGCGGCGCACCGTGACGTATTTGTCTGGCCAACGCGCGACCAGCGCTGGCGCTACCTGAGTACCGCCACGCTGAAGGCGGCGCCGGGTTCGCAGGCCTCTTATTCAAACCTGGCCTTTGACCTGCTGGCGGACGCCCTTTCAACGGCGGCTGGCAAACCCTACACGCAGCTGTTTGAAGAGCAGATAACCCGTCCGCTGGGTATGAAAGACACCACCTTTACCCCGTCCCCGGATCAGTGTCGTCGCCTGATGGTGGCGGAGAAAGGCGCTAGCCCCTGTAATAACACGCTCGCGGCCGTGGGCAGCGGCGGGGTCTATTCCACCCCTGGCGACATGATGCGCTGGATGCAGCAGTTCCTTTCCTCAGATTTCTACGCTCGCAGCAGCCAGGCCGATCGCATGCAGACCCTGATTTATCAGCGCACTCAGCTGCAACGCGTCATCGGGATGGACGTGCCGGGTAAAGCCGACGCGCTCGGCATGGGCTGGGTCTATATGGCACCAAAAAATGGCCGTCCGGGTATTATTCAGAAAACCGGCGGCGGCGGCGGATTCATCACTTATATGGCCATGATCCCGCAGTCAAACGTGGGCGCATTTGTGGTGGTCACCCGCTCCCCGCATACGCGTTTCGTCAATATGAGTGACGGGATTAATAACTTAGTGGCTGAACTGAGCGCCAATAAAGCCCAGGTTCTCACCGCGTCTAACTAATTTTAATATTCCGTGGGCAAGCGGTTGATGTTAAACCGTTTGCTCCGCACGACACCGTTCCCGCAGTCTTGCATGATCTACCGGTAAACCGCCCACTTTAATAAACACCTCACGACGCTTTCGGGTACACTAGTCTTCTTTGTTCCACAAACATCAGGCATACCATGACCGATTTAATTGCACGTCCCCGCCGCCTGCGCAAGTCACCCGCACTGCGCGCTATGTTTGAAGAGACAACCCTGACCTTAAACGATCTGGTGTTGCCGATTTTTGTCGAAGAAGAGATCGATGACTACAAAGCCATCGAAGCCATGCCGGGCGTAATGCGCATTCCGGAGAAATATCTGGCGCGTGAAATTGAACGCATCGCCAACGCGGGGATCCGCTCGGTGATGACCTTCGGCATCTCTCACCATACCGATGCCACCGGCAGCGACGCGTGGAAAGAAGATGGCCTCGTCGCCCGCATGTCCCGCATCTGCAAAGAGACCGTGCCGGAAATGGTGGTCATGTCAGACACCTGCTTCTGCGAATACACTTCTCACGGCCACTGCGGCGTGCTGTGCGATCACGGCGTGGATAACGATGCCACCCTGCTGAACCTCGGCAAACAGGCGGTCGTTGCTGCCGCTGCGGGTGCGGACTTCATCGCGCCCTCTGCCGCAATGGACGGACAGGTTCAGGCGATTCGTCAGGCCCTGGACGCGGCGGGTTTTACCGACACCGCCATCATGTCTTACTCCACTAAATTTGCCTCCTCCTTCTACGGCCCGTTCCGTGAAGCGGCGGGCACGGCGCTGAAGGGCGATCGTAAAACCTATCAGATGAACCCGCTGAACCGTCGGGAAGCGATTCGCGAATCCCTGCTTGATGAAGCCCAGGGCGCAGACTGCCTGATGGTGAAACCTGCGGGCGCGTACCTTGATATCCTGCGCGACATTCGCGAGCGCACCGGGCTGCCGCTGGGCGCTTACCAGGTCAGCGGCGAGTACGCGATGATCAAATTCGCCGCGCTGGCCGGTGCGATTGACGAAGAGAAAGTGGTCCTCGAAAGCCTCGGCGCCATCAAACGCGCAGGCGCGGATCTGATCTTCAGCTACTTCGCGCTGGATCTGGCCGAGAAGAAAATCCTGCGTTAATCTTCACCAAACTGCAATACAACCGACATCTGCTCCTTCTACTGTCTTCGCAAGACGGCAGGAGGAGTAATCATGTTTAGCCTCGATAGCGTTCTCGACGATCTTTGGCCTCAGGCGAGGCCTGCACCCTGGCAAAAAAGTCTGTTAAAAAGACTGTTTTACGAAGAGGAATTCCAGCAATTTGCCGCAGCACACCGCCACCTGAAAGGACTGGATATGGTGGAGCAAGTTCTGGAACACCTTGATATTCTCTGCACCGTTTCCGCCCGCGATCTTGAACAAATCCCCGAACATGGCCCCCTGGTCATTATTGCCAACCACCCGACGGGTACGCTGGACGGGCTGGCGCTGATGTACGCCGTCTCCCGCGTGCGTCGCGATGTTAAAGTCGTGACCAACCGGATGCTGACCCACCTTGAGCCCCTAAGCTCGCTGTTTATTCCGGTGGACAATATGGGCGGCAGGACGGCGAAATCGTCGCTGGTTCAGATGGAGCAGCATCTGCAAAACGCGGGCGTGCTGATCTTCTTCCCGGCCGGAGAAGTTTCCCGCCCCACGCGCAAAGGCATTCGCGACAAAAAGTGGCACTCTGGCTTTATCAAACTCGCCAGCAAGCTGCGCGCCCCGCTGCTGCCGGTGCATATTCAGGCGCATAACAGCCTGCTCTTTTATGCCAGCACGCTGGTGTCGCCAACTCTGTCGATGCTGCTATTGATGCAGCAGATGTTCCGCCGCCGCCACAGCCAGCTGCCGATCAAAATCGGCCAGCAGATTGCCTGGCATAACTGGCATAGCGCCACCCTTTCGTCGCGTGAGATGGCCGAGCAGTGCCGTCAGCACGTGATGCGTCTTGGCAAGGGAGTGCCTGGCGTCTTTAAAACCCAGTGCGCCATTGCCCGTCCGGAAGACCGGGCCACCCTGAAACGCGCGCTGGCACAGGCCGAATGTCTGGGCAATACCAGCGACGGTAAAACCATCTATCTTTGGCAGCGCAACGGTCAGGAAGACGCCCCGCTGCTGCGCGAGCTGGGCCGCCTGCGCGAGATTGCTTTTCGCGCGGTGGAGGAAGGGAGCGGCAAGCGCCGGGACACCGACAGCTACGACGATGATTATCTGCACCTGATCCTGTGGGATGATGAGGATCTGGAGATCGTTGGCGCGTATCGCTTTATGCCGACCGCCAGACAGGTTGAACGTCGCGGTCTGGAAGGGTTGTACAGCTATAGCCTGTTCCACTACGACGACAAAATGCAGGACGTGCTGGAGCACGGCATTGAGCTGGGGCGCAGCTTTATTCAGCCGCGCTACTGGGGTCGACGCGGCCTGGATTATTTATGGTCCGGCATTGGGGCTTACCTGGCGCGTTATCCAAACTATCGCTACCTGTTTGGCCCGGTCTCCATTTCCGGCGGCTTACCGCCTGCCGCGCGGGATCTGCTGGTGGCATTTTACCGTCTGTGGTTCCCGGCGACGCATCCGCTGGCCGCCTCGCGCCAGCCGTATCCCGCGTCCCTGCCGGACGTGCTCGCGCAGTTTGGCGGCGTGGATTACGTAGACGACCTGACAAAGCTGAAATCCCTGCTCGGCAATCTGGGCTGCGGCATTCCGCCGCTCTACAAGCAATATTCCGAGCTTTGCGAGCCCGGCGGCGTGCAGTTTATTGATTTTGGCAGCGACCCGGAGTTCAACAACTGCGTCGACGGGCTGGTGCTGGTGGATTTGTGTTACCTGAAGGCGAACCGCTACCAGCGGTATATTGAGGCGCACCTTTAAGTGTGCAGTTTTTTGTAGGCCGGGTAAGGCGTAGCCGCCACCCGGCCTACGGGTACTACAGGATCAAGGGCGATAAAACGGCTTATCGCCCAAAATCGTCGCCCGCTGCATAATCCGGCGCTGCGGCAGATAGTCCGCATTGGCATAATGCTGCGTTACGCGGTTATCCCAGATCGCCAGATCGTTCTCCTGCCAGCGCCAGCGCACCTGAAACTCCGGCTTGGTGATATGCGCGAACAGGAAGCTTAACAGCGCCTCGCTCTCTTTCTCCGTCACGTCCACGATGCGCGTCGTGAACCCTTCGTTCACGAACAGCGCCTGCTTGCCCGTGACAGGATGGGTCCGCACCACCGGGTGCAGCAGCGGAGGATGCTTCGCAACCGCCTCCTGCCAGCGCTGATGTTCCTCTTCCGTTTTACGGTACTTGTACTCCTGGAACGATTTTTTGAAGTCGTGCTCCGCCCGCAGCCCGCTCAACAGCGTCCGGAACGGCGCGGAGAGCGCCTCATACGCCGCAATCCCGCTGGTCCACAGCGTATCACCCCCGGTTTCCGGCAGCAGCTTCGCCGCCAGAATAGCGCCGGCGGGCGGCGTCTCGATAAAGGTCACGTCGGTGTGCCAGTTGTCGTTGTCCGGCGGGTTATCGTTGTGGGTGTCCAGAACGATAATCTCCTCCACGCCTTCCGCATGGGGATAGACGGGGTGGATATGCAGATCGCCAAAGCGCAGAGCCAGCGCGCGCTGCTGCTGCGGGGTGATCGCCTGCTCGCGCAGGAAAACGACCTGATGACGCAGCACCGCGTGGTACAGCTGCTCGAACTGGTTATCGCTCAGCGGACGGGTCACATCCAGGCCCGACACCTGCGCGCCAATGTACGGCCCCAGCGGGGTAATGGTCAGACGTTCACTCATTGTATTTCTCCATGCCAGGGCGTCAGGCGGCGCTGTAACGCGCGCAGCCCCAGTTCTAATCCGAAGGCGATCGCGGCGATCGCCGCGATCCCTGCCAGCACCACGTCAGTCGCCAGGAACTCTCCCGCCGACTGCACCATAAACCCAAGGCCGCGCGTGGCCGCAATCAGCTCTGCCGCCACCAGCGTGGACCAGCCCACGCCGAGGCCGATGCGCAGCCCGGTTAAAATTTCCGGCAGCGCGCCCGGTAAAATCACGAACAGCAGCACCTGCGTGCGGCTTGCCCCCAGCGACTGCGCCGCGCGGATCCGCACCTGCTGGGCGCTCTTCACCCCCGCCAGCGCCGACATGGCCACCGGGGCGAAAATCGCCAGATAAATCAGCAGGATTTTTGACGTTTCACCGATGCCAAACCAGATAACCATCAGCGGCAGATAGGCCAGCGGCGGCACCGGGCGGTAAAGCTCAATCAGCGGGTCGAGTATGCCGCGCACCGTCGGGCTCAAGCCCATCGCGATCCCGACCGGTATCCCAATAATTACCGCCGCCAGCAGCGCCACCAGAATACGCGTCAGGCTTGCCCCAAGATGCTGCCAGAGCGTGGCGTCCATAAAGCCCTGCGGCCCGGCGATGGTAATGAGTTTGGCCAGCACCTGTCCCGGCGGTGGCAGAAATAGCGGGCTGACCCACTGCTGGGCAGCAACCGCCCACCACACAGCCAGCAGCACCAGCAGCGTACCGACGCTCAACGTGATTTGGCGCGAGAAAGGCCAGCGCAGCGCCAGACGCGTGCGGCGCGTTTTTTCACTGAAAACGATGCTCATGAGAAGGCCTCCCGTTGCTCAAACACGCGGCTTAAGACGTATTCACGCTGCTCGATAAACCGCGGGTCGGATTTGATGCTGCGCACGGGTTCGCCCGCGACGTAGCGGCGGGCGAAATCCAGCGGCAAACGCTCCAGCACGCGGCCCGGCCCCGGCGAGAGCAGCACCAGCTCCGTCGCCATAAACACCGCCTCTTCAATATCGTGGGTAATCAACAGCACCTGCTTGCCGGTCTCATGCCACAGGCGCAGCAGCAGGGTTTGCATCTGCTCGCGGGTGAAGGCGTCCAGCGCCCCGAACGGCTCGTCCAGCAGCAACAGCTGCGGATTCGCGGCCAGCGCGCGGGCAATACCCACGCGCTGCCGCTGGCCGCCGGAAAGCTGCCAGATAAAGCGTTTTTCCGCCCCTTCCAGCCCCACTTTTTTCAGCATCGTCCGTGCCGTTTCCAGCCGCTGTTCGCGATTGACGCCCGCAAGCTGTAGCCCAAACGCCACGTTTTCCTGAACGTTGCGCCAGGGAAGCAACCCTTCGTTCTGGAAGACTACGCCGCGCTCGGCTCCCGGGCCTTCCACCTTTTTGCCTTCCAGTTGAATGGTGCCATGCTGATAAGGGACAAACCCGGCGATCAGATTCAGCAGCGTGGTTTTTCCGCACCCGGACGGGCCCAGCACCACCAGCAGTTCACCGCTGTCCAGCGTCAGGTTGATATCCTCCAGCGCGGGTTTTCCACCGTAATCGGCGTACAGGTTCGTAATATTCAGCATGACGGACTCCTTATTTCACAAAACGATCGGTCACGTACTGGCTGTAATCCGCCGCCACCGCAGGCACTTTGCCCTGCTCTTTCAGGAAGGTGGCGGTATCAACAATCGCTTTGTTCACCGGCCCGGTCAGCTGCTGCACCTGCTGCGCGGGCGTCAGATAGGTATTGCCTTTCACCAGCCCCGGCACGTCCGCTTCCGGCACGCCGCTCAGGCGGGAGAGTTTTTCCAGGTTGGCGGGCTGCTTCAGCCATTCATCCGGGTTACTGATGTACGGCTGCTGGGCGTCAATCGCGCTTTTGGCGAAGGCTTTCACCACCTCAGGATGTTTCTCGGCGAAGTCTTTGCGCACTACCCACACGTCGAGGGTTGGCGCACCCCACTGGCCCACTTTTTCAGAGTCGGTCAGCACGGTGCCGTCTTTTTCCAGTTCGTTCACTGCCGGAGCCCAGACGTAAGCACCGTCAATATCCCCGCGCTGCCAGGCGGCGATAATCGCCGGCGGCTGCAGGTTGATGATTTGTACCTGACCCGGCTTGATGCCCCAGTGTTTCAGCGCCGCCAGCAGGCTGTAGTGGGTGGTGGAGATAAACGGCACGGCGATGCGTTTGCCGATCAGATCTTCCGGCTTAGTGATGTTTTTCTTCACCACCAGAGCTTCAGAGTTACCGAGCTGCGAGGCCAGCAGGAACACCTCAATCGGCACCTGCTGGCTGACCGCGACCGCCAGCGGGCTGGAGCCGATATTGCCGATCTGCACGTCGCCGGAGGCTAACGCACGAACCACGGAGGCGCCGCTGTCGAACTTGCGCCAGTCGACTTTCGCGCCGCTCTCTTTCGCAAAGGTGTTGTCCGCCTGCGCGACTTTCGCCGGTTCCGCAGAGGTTTGATACGCGACGGTGACGTCCACCGCCTGCGCCTGAAATGCCCACAGCGCCAGTGCGCCGAGAAGTGTGATTCGCGATGAAATTGCCATAGTGCCTGCTCCCCTTGTTGTTATGAGGGCAGTATTTCTGGCGCGGGAATTTTGATAAAGGAATAAAAATGAATCGCTCATAACGATTCGTTTTTAGATAAAAAGCGGGAAAGGATAGTTGATTTTGTGCGGTTGTTTTTTCCCCCTCTCCCCGTGGGAGAGGGTCAGGGTGAGGGCATCAGCGCTGTGCGTTCAGCTCAGCAATGTCTTTCGGCGTGGTGCGACAGCATCCGCCAATCAGCTTCGCCCCGGCAGTCTGCCACTGCGGAAGATACCCCGCCAGCGTCTCGCACGCTTCGCCGTGGTGGTGCCAGGTTTTGGTTACCGCGTCATAATGCTCGCCCGAGTTCGGGTAAACCACCAGCGGCAGCGACGTCAGGCTTTGCAGATGCTTCAGCGCCGCCGTGGTATTTTCCAGGGCGATACAGTTAATGCCCAGCGCGACGATGTGCGGAGAGTTTTCCAGCACGCTGACCACGTCACGCAGCGGCGTACCGTCGCTCAGGTGTTCGCTGTCCCGTAAGGTGAACGAGAACCAGGCCCGGGCGCGGGGATATTCAGACAGCAGCGCCGCCAGCGCCTTAATTTCGGCAAACGAGGGCAGCGTTTCGCAGGCCAGCAGGTCAGCGCCCGCATCCAGCAGCGCTTCCACGCGCGGACGATGGAAGGTGGTGAATTCCTCCGCACTGCGTACGTAGTCGCCTCGATACTCTGAGCCATCCGCCAGATATGCTCCGTATGGCCCGATAGATCCCGCCACCAGCAGCGTGCCCGCATGCGGATTTTCAGCCAGATACGCTTCGCGCGCCTTACGCGCCAGCTCCACGCTTTTACCGATCAGCGCGCGGGACTGCCCTTCGTCCAGGCCGCGCGCCGCAAAGCCCACAGGCGTGGCCTGATAGCTGGCGGTGATCGCCACCTGCGCGCCCGCGCGATAGTAATCGAGATGCACTTCACGGATGAGTTCCGGGTTTTCCACCAGCACTTTGGCTGACCAGAGGCTGTCTGCCAGGTTACAGCCGCGCGCTTCCAGCTCCGTCGCCATCGCGCCATCCAGCACCACAAACGGCTGTTTTTCAAGGATGGCGGTAAGCGGGTTATTCTGCGACATGTTCAGGCTCCTGCGATGTCATATTTCGGGTCAGGTAGTACGCACCATAACACAGAGCGACAAACGGAAGCCCGCAATAAAGGGCAATGCGCTGGCTTGGGTCAAACCACAGGCCGACACAGGCCACCACGCAGAGGATAAAACCGAGCACCGGCACCAGCGGATACCAGGGGGCACGATACTGCAGCGCAGAAAGCGGCTGGCCGGACTGCAGATGGCGGCGACGGAAAACGAAGTGCGACGCACAGATGCTGATCCACACCGCCACTACCGCAAAACCGGAAATCGCCGAGAGCGCGACAAACACCGTGTCCGGCGCCACGACGCTTGAGAACAGCGCCAGCACGCCGCCGAGCATAGAAACCGAGAGCGCCGTCAGCGGCACGCCGTTTTTGTTTACGCGCGCAAAGCAGCGCGGCAGCGTTTTCTCATTCGAAAGCGACCACAGCATGCGCCCGGAGGCGTACAGGCCCGAGTTCGCCGCCGAGAGGATCGCCGTCAGGATCACGAAGTTAACGATATCTGCCGCGTAAGGAATACCGACCTTTTCAAACACCAGCACGAACGGGCTTTTTTCCACGCCTGCCTGCTGCATCGGGATCAGCGCCGCCAGCACAAACACGGTACCGATAAAGAAGATAATCAGGCGCGCAATGGTGGTGCGGATCGCAACCGGAATCACCTTGTGCGGATTTTCCGTTTCCCCCGCCGCGATGCCGATGAGCTCGGTACCGGAGAAGGCAAAGTTCACCGCCACCATGGTCATCAGGATCGGCAGGCCGCCGTGCGGGAACCAGCCCTCGGCGGTGATGTTGCTTAAGCCCGGCGCGGGTGAACCGTCCTGCATAGGGATAAAGCCAAAGACCGCCGCGCCGCCAAGAATAATAAAGGCGATGATAGTGATGACTTTGACCAGGGAGAACCAGAATTCGCCTTCAGCAAAGAAGCGCGTCGAGATGACGTTGAGGCCAAAAATCACCACGCAGAAGACCACGCACCACGCCCAGACGGGCACCTGCGGGAACCAGTACTGCATGCAGAAGCCGGCGGCGGTAAAGCTTGAGCCGAGCGCCACCGTCCAGGTAAGCCAGTAGAGCCACGCTACGGTGTAGCCCGTCGCCGGGCCAAGATAGCGGGCGGCATAGACGTGGAACGCGCCGGTTTCCGGCATCGCCACGGAAAGCTCGCCCAGACACTGCATCACCAGCCAGACCACCAGCGCGCCTATCAGGTACGCCAGCAGCGTGCCCGCCGCCCCGGTCGTTGAAATGATGTAGCCGGTATTGAAGAATAACCCTGTCCCAATCACGCCGCCCAGCGAGAGCATAACCAGGTGGCGTGTTTTCATGGTGCGCTTAAGCTGCCCATTTTCTTGTTGTGTTTGCATATTACCTTCTATACGTATGGACATCTAAACATCCAAAGAAGGTGTGTTATACCGCGATTGTTAATAAAAAGCTAGATGACCAGACGCAAACGGGCACGCCTCGCGCTAAGTCTGGGGTGGGTGGTGAGGATCACATAGAGAATTGGACGCCAGGCCATAAGCACCTCCGCAAGCAGATACTGACAGCATGGTGCAGGAAGAGGCGATCTTCGGTCAGTCGAAAGTGGTATCCGTAAAGCGTGGATTCATACCGCAACACTGCCCGCCACCCGGCGCAAGGTTGGTAATTCTCACAATCAGTTCTATAGTCGAGACAGTTTATTAGTAACCAGGACTGACTAATGCGCTTTAACGGACTGACCAAAGGTTTCTTTATCTTTATTCTCGCCCTCGTAACCTGGGCCTTCTTCGACGTGCTGTCGCCCTACTTCTCCGCGATACTGTGGGCCGCTATTCTGACCGTCATCTTCAACCCGGTAAAAAACAGGCTGCGCGCCGCGCTGGGGGATCGCAACGGGCTGGCCTCGCTGTTGACCATTGGCATTATCTGCCTGATCGTCTTTATTCCGCTGATGGTGATCCTCTCCTCGCTCGCCATTGAGCTGAACGTGGTTTACACGAAGCTTCAGGAGAACAACACCCAGTTCCCGGAAGTGGTGGCAAGCATCTTCAACCATCTGCCTGACTGGGCCAGCGGCTTCCTGGCGGATCACAACCTGACCAACGCCGCGCAGATCCAGAAAAAACTCTCTGATGTCGCCCTGCAGGGCGGGCAGTATCTCGCCGGCAGCGCGTTTCTGATTGGCAAGGGCACGTTTGGCTTTGCGATAAGCTTCGGCATCATGCTTTATCTGCTGTTCTTCCTGCTGAAAGACGGCCCGTATCTGGTGCGCCAGATCCTCGACTCCCTGCCGCTGTCTGATTTCGCCAAGCAGCACCTGTTCGCCAAATTCGTCGGCGTATCGCGAGCCACGGTAAAAGGAACGGCGGCGGTGGCAGTGGTTCAGGGCATACTCGGCGGGGTTGCGTTTGCTATTGCCGGTATTGACGGCAGCGTGCTCTGGGGCGCGCTGATGGCCTTCCTCTCGCTGGTACCCGCCATCGGCTCGGCGATTGTCTGGGTGCCCGCCGCCATCTTCCTGTTCGCCACCCACCAGCTTTGGCAAGGACTGTTTATTGTCGGCTTCTTCGTGATTATCGTCGGGCTGGTGGACAACATCCTGCGCCCGCTGCTGGTGGGGAAAGACACCAAAATGCCGGACTACCTGATTTTGATCTCCACCCTTGGCGGCATGGAGCTGTACGGCATTAACGGCTTTGTGATTGGGCCGCTCATCGCCGCGCTGTTTATCGCCTGCTGGAACCTCTTTTCAGGGCGAGATCATGCAGGTAACGCCGAAGAGCTGGACGCGGATTTCATCGAAGAAGGAAAAAACCCTCCAGAATTGTGAGGATGTGACGATAAAGACCACACCAGGCGGCGCTGTGCCGCCTTTTTTTCGCCTTAAATCAGACGTTTTCTATAATTTGAAGAACGCCATCCTACTCATGTCGTAAAAGGATCATCTGGTGCGAATCGCGACGATAACAAACTGGGCCTATGGTGCCACAGTCTGCCTGACCATCGCCTCAGGCGTCATCATGCTGATGGCGTCAAGTGCTGACACTGCTGAACGTCAGGCCGTTGAACAACGCCAGCGTTTTGATGAGCTTACGGAAGATATCGAAACCGATGCCTGGGTGCAGTCGAATTTAGCACGCCTCTACGTCATCAAAAAAGATCCGCAAACGTTGAAGGAATATAGCCAGTCAGAGAACAACCTGAAGCGCGTTGAACTCCGGCTTGAAAAGCTACGGGACAACGGTGCATCGGATGATGAGCTGTCCCTGCTGCGCGAAGGCATAAAAATCATTGATGAACTGCAGGACGAGCAGCAGATGGCACTAACGAGCGCGGCGCAGGGAGAAGATGCGCAGGCCGTTGCGCTACTCTACGGTGCGCCCTATGAGCAGGAGCTTGAGCGCGCACAAAACCAGATCGATCACTTCCGCCAGATACTCGACAAGCGCGTCATCGTCTCCGTTCAGGAGGCGACAAAAAAATCGAAAGCGCTGCGTACGGCCTCTGAGCTTATGGTCGGCCTGACCGCCCTGCTGTTCCTGTTTGTTCTCGGCTTTATATTGAAGCGCCGCGTGCTGCGCCCCGTGGTGCGCCTGAGCGACGTGGTACACCGTCTGGCATCGCAGGATTACGCGGTTGAAACGCCCAATTTCAACCAGATTGATGAAATTGGCGATATGGCCCAGGCCATCCGCATCTTCCGTGAAAACGGCCTTGCGCGACAACGTCTGGAAAGAGAGCGCGATGCCGACTGGGCCATCCGCGAGCTGCTGGCGCGCATGACCCAGCGGCTGCAGGGGTGTGAGAACTTTAACGATGTGATTAACGTGGCGGAGCTGTTTGCGCCTAATATCGCGCCGGGGATTGCGGGCCGACTTTACGTCCTTGACCGCGATCCGTGGCAGATGCGCTGCGTCGCGCAATGGCTTTCACCGGTTGGTGAAGAGACGAGCTTCCATCCGGATGAGTGCTGGGCCGTGCGCCGCGGGCAGAGCCACCCGCCGGTAAACGGTGAGCCGGATATCGCCTGCTATCATCTTCCGGCATCACAGGCGGAAAGTTCCCTGTGCGTGCCGCTTATCGCCCAGGGCGAGGCCATTGGCCTGCTCTCCTTCCAGAATATTACGGCGGATAATGCCCCTTCCCGCGCGTTTCTGGAACTGATGGCCGAGGCGCTCGGGCTGGCGCTGGCCAACCAACGGCTGCGCGACGCGTTGCTGGAAAAAGCCTTGTTCGACCCGCTCACGGGCCTGCGTAATCGTCATCATCTGGAAAATACCCTGCAAACCCAAACGGCACAGGCGATGCGTACCGGCGAGCCGTTAAGCTGCATGATGATCGACATCGATCACTTCAAGAGCATCAATGACCGCTTCGGCCATGAAGCGGGCGATCGGGTGATTAAAAGCGTGGCGTCAATTGTCCAGCGGGCTGCCCATGACAACGGACTCGCATTCCGCTACGGGGGCGAGGAGTTTCTGGTGCTGCTTCCAGGTGCCGATGAACCAGAGGCGTACGCCTGCGCGCAGAAGATTTACACCGGCGTACATGAGCTGTCGATTCGCTACGGGCTGACCGAGATTGGGCCGGTGGACGTGTCGATTGGCATTGCCAGCTACCCGCAACATGCCCAGACTGACAACCTGCTGCGCGCCGCGGATGTGGCCTTGTACCGGGCGAAAGAGTTGGGCCGCGCGCGGATTGTGAGCTTTGGGATGCTGGAGGCGGGTTAGCGGATTATCGCTTTATTCGCGTGTTACCTCAGTAATCAACATCGACAATCCATTCATGTAGTGACTTTTTTTAGCCAGCTCGCGGTATTTGGTTGGGGAGAGCCCATATTGATTCGAGAACGCTCTGCTGAACGTTGACGGCTCCTCGTATCCTAACATCGAGAATATATCTGAAACAGAGAGCTGCGTATGTCTGAGCATATGCGCGGCTTTTTCAAGTTTCCGGCTTCGGATATAGAGACCTATACTTATGCCACACTCCTGGCGAAAGTTCCGCTGAATGTAAGCCAATGAATAACCGGATTTCCGCGCCACATCTAAAACGGTAATGGGCCGGTATAAATTCGAGTCAATCCAGTGAGTAAGAGACTTAATTACAGCTTCACGATCTTTTAAGAGAGTAAACTTTATACACATAAGTATCCACGAAATTTTATTTACAAGAAGGCCGTTGGCAAAGTCATCCAATGACAATTGAAAATAAATATTCCTAAAAGAAAAATCACCCTAATAATAGGGTGAAAGAACGCTTACTGTATTTTAGAAAGATGTCTTTGCTACATCCTCAATTTTTTCAGGACCATACAGTTTCATAAACGCATTAACGGAGGCCTGTGCTTTCATGACGATTTCACTTTCGTCAGGCTGATCCTTCCTTGCTTTTAAAAGCAAGGGTTCCAGTATGTCGGCCTGGAGAAGAGAACGAAAATACTCAGCCGCCAGCACAGGATCGTCTTTTCTTAAAATATTTTGATTCATTAAATCGGTAAAAAGCGCCGAAACATTTGAACGCAATTTTTGCATTCGCGCATAATATAATTCTCCGATACCCGATCTTCCGGCCTCGGAAATCATTAATCTTTGCAAATCCACAATATCCGGAGAGCAAATATAGCGTAAAAAGGCAACGGCAAATTGCTCGATGACCAGCTGTGGTGATTTTCTGAAAAGGCGCACCTGCCCCGCAGTTTCAATAGTCATGCTCTTTATATACTGTTCAGTTTCTGAAGACATGCATTCGACAAATAGCTCTTCTTTCGAAGAAAAGTGACTGTAAATTGTCGATTTTGAGCCACCAACAATCGCGTTAATCTCTGAGATAGACGTGGCATCAAATCCCTTTTGTCGAAACAGTCCGGATGCGACTTCCAGAATCTGTTGCCGTTTAAGCGCTCTTTTATCCATATGTTTCCTCGTTAGTTTAGGTGCCTGGCCGGGGCCAACACTTTTTGTTCTCTGATTTCGGAATCACGTCAGATAGTAGGGTTCGTAATCGTACTGACCAGTACATTTTCATTTGACGGCGCTCATAAGTCAAGATATAAAGTGTACCGTACTGTACGGTACTTCATTTGAACTACTCTATGAACAGCATGATGAGCGTACTGATGAAAGGTTTTCAGGAGACACTTCCGAGGTGTCGCATTTCCGGTTTAACCCGGTCCAGGATAGTGATGAGCTGTGTTGTCATTTCCGCCATCAGTATGAGCGGATGCGCCATGATCCCCGATCCTGGCACCCCACCGCCTATGAAGACGGTCACACAACTTAAAAGCGATCAAAGTTTCCCGCCTCAGAACGGCCAGTGGCCGAAAGATTACTGGTGGAAGAAATACGGTGACGAGCAGCTCAACGGGCTGATTGATGACGCGCTTAAAAATTCCCCCACGCTTAACATCGCCGAAGCCCGCGTGAAGCAGGCCCAGGCGATGACGCAAAGCGCGAGCGGATCGCTTTTCCCTGAGGTCACCGCAAACGCCAGCTTTATGCGGGACAAAATGAGTTACAACTATGTGACGCCTGAAAGCGCAACGCCTCAAAACTGGAACAGCTATGGGCGCACCACGCTTGATATGAGCTGGGAAATTGATTTTTGGGGTAAAAACCGCGCCGCGCTCGCGGCTGCGACGTCTGGTGAAATGGCGGCGGTGGCGGAAGAAGCACAAACAAGATTGGTGCTCTCTTCTTCTATTGTTACCGTTTACGCGGAGCTGGCGCATTTATACACCGTTCGCGAAACGCTTAACGACACCCTCACTATACGAACCAGTACGCTCGCGTTATTCCAGCAACGACATGACGCGGGGCTTGAAGATTTATCCAGCCTTCAACAGGTCGAGACGCGTCAACTCAACGCAAAAGCAAACCTGGTGGCAATAGATGAAGCTATTGCGATCAAAAAACATGAGCTCGCTGCACTGATCGGCGATGGGCCTGACAGATCGCTGGCAATCACCGCGCCTAAGGCAACGCTTTTAGCGCATGAGGAACTTCCTCCGAATATTGCGTTGGATCTGATTGGTCGACGTCCTGATATTGTCGCGGCACGTTTACGCGCCGAGGCGGCAGCAGAGCAAATCAAACAGAAAAAAGCCGGTTTTTACCCAAGCGTTAATCTGGTTGCCTTTGCCGGGTTCCAGTCATTGGGTATTAACAACCTTACCCGGAGTGGCTCAGCAATTGGCAGCTTTGGCCCGGCCATATCGTTGCCAATATTTAATACGCAGAAGCTCCAGGGTGATTTGAAATACGCCAGCGGTGAATATGACATTGCAGTGCAGGTTTATAACGACACGTTAACGAATGCACTTCGGGAAGTGAGCGATGCGCTCACCAGCAGAGCCTCTCTTAAAGACGAGATGCTTTATTCTCAGGGCGCAGTCACGTCGGCAGAAAAGGCGTATTCCCTCACCAAACAAAGGTATGAAGGAAAGGTCGCTGATTATCTGGACGTCTTGTCCTCGGAAGATGAGCTGGTTGCGGCCCGCCGAAAATTAGCCGATGTAAATTCTCGCGCCTTTACGATTGACGTCGCATTAGCGCGCGCATTAGGCGGCGGATATACCTCTAACAAACAGTGATTTTTTAACACCAGGTTAATTACTAAATAGTGGAAAGAAAGGAAATAAAATGAGTCATTCTGCAGCTATTGAAAATCAAAATATTGAATCATCCGATATCAAGAAGAAAAAAAGAAAACGTTTATTCTCTTATCTCGCATTAAGCATCGCGCTGGCTGGCGCAGGCTCGTTCGCATACTGGGAATTAGTGGGTTCCCGATATGTTGAAACCGATAACGCCTATACCGATGTCGAGTCCGCTCAGCTCTCTTCCGCGATCACCGGTACGGTAAATGCCATCCTGGTCACGGATTCTCAGGTGGTAAAAAAAGGCGATGTTCTGATCCAGCTGGATCCTACTGACGCAGAGTTAGCGCTTAATCAGGCGGAAGCAAACCTGAACCTGGCCATTCGGCGGGTAAATGGATATAAGGCCACCGACACAAAACTCGGCGCAGAAGTTGTGGCAAATGAAAAAGAGCAAAAACGTCTGCTGGCCCAGGTTGATGCCGCAAACGCTGACTTCCAGCGCGCGACGGTTGACCTCAAGCGACGCGAAGCGTTAATGCAGACGGGCGCGATTTCAGGCGACGAGCTGACGCGTATTCAAAACGTTTACGCTTCCGCACTGGCAAACCTGAATGCCGCTAAAGCCGCCGTGGCGCAAGCAGATGCAGCAAGACAGGCGGCTGTGGGCGCAAGACAGGCGAATGCCGTGATGATTGAGGATGCAAATACCGAAACCAACCCGGAAGTCGCTCTCGCCAGAGCCAAGCGCGATCAGGCCAGGCTGGATCTGGAAAGAACCGTGATCCGTTCGCCAGTCGATGGCGTGGTTGCTCGTCGCCAGGTCGAGCTTGGACAACGCGTCCAGCCTTCCACACCGTTATTGTCCGTAGTGCCGGTGCAGCAAATTCACGTCAATGCCAACTTCAAGGAAGTTCAGCTCCAGCATGTGAAAGTGGGACAAAAGGTAGAACTGGTGAGCGATCTGTATGGCGATAGCGTGCCTTTCCATGGAACGGTAGAAGGCTTTGATGGCGGCACCGGCGCAGCGTTTTCAATTATTCCGGCGCAGAACGCAACGGGTAACTGGATAAAGGTTGTTCAGCGTTTGCCGGTGCGCATCAAACTCAATGCTGATGAGCTTGCGGCGCATCCGTTGCGGGTTGGTCTGTCCATGAAAGCGACAGTTAACTTAAAAAGTGAATAACGGAAACCAGGCCATGTCTACATTAGTTATCGATAATCAGCCGCCTTCGCTGAAAGGCGGTATGTTATGGATTGGTGCCCTGGTACTTGCAATGGCTAACTTTTTAGCCGTGCTCAACATGACCATTGCAAACGTCACTCAACCCAACATGGCTGGTGCCCTGGGCGCAGGGACCAGCCAGGGCACGTGGATCATCACGGCCTATGCTGTGGCTGAAGCCATTACGGTACCGCTATCAGGATGGTTAACCACACGGTTCGGCGGCGTGCGCGTTTTCTCCGTTTCCGTGTTCATGTTCGGTATTTTCTCTTTGCTTTGCGGCCTTTCCACTTCGCTGGGAATGCTGCTGCTGATGAGGGTTTTTCAGGGCATGGCGGGAGGCCCCCTGATGGCCTTATCGCAAACGTTACTGCTGCGTATTTTCCCGAAAGAAAAATCCATGCAGGCGACGGGATTATGGGCGATGACAACATTGCTCGCGCCCGTAATAGGCCCGGTGCTGGGTGGCTGGATTTGCGATCATTACAGCTGGTCGTGGGTGTTTATCATCAACGTCCCGATGGCAATCGCTTTTTCAGTCGTGGCGTGGTCAGTACTGAAAATCTTCGAAGATACGCTGGTTAATAACTCTATTGATATCGTTGGGTTTATTTTATTGGTGATCTGGGTGGGTGCCCTGCAGATCATGCTCGATGAAGGGAAAGACCTTGACTGGTTTGCCTCAGAAGAAATTTGCGTTCTGGCGATTATTGCCTGTATCGGCTTCTTAAGTTTCTGCATCTGGGAGCTGACCGCTGAACATCCGATCGTCGATATCAGAGTGTTTCGCCATCGCGGTTTTTCGGCCAGCATGTTTGTGCTCGCACTCGCGTTTGGATGTTTTTTTGGTCTGAATGTCCTCACGCCTTTGTGGCTACAATATAACTTAGGGTATACAACAACATGGGCAGGGATTGTGGTGGCCTGGGGCGGACTTCTGCAGGTGGTATTTTCTCCGGTTGCCGCTAACCTTTCTAACAAAATCGATCCGCGCATTCTTATCTTCTTTGGCTGCGCCTGGCTGGGTCTCGACACCTTCTGGCGATCCTATGCGACGACCGATATGGACTACTGGTCCATCTGCGTACCTTTGTTATTCATGGGCGTTGGCATGCCGCTGTACTATGTCCCGATTACGGGGCTTGCAATGGGCTCTGTAGATGAAACGGAAATGGCTTCAGCCGCGGGGCTAATGAACTTTGTTCGAACGTTATCGGGTGCGTTTGCCACATCGCTCGTGACGACGTCATGGCAGGACCAGCGCTATATAGCACATGACAAACTGGCGTCCGTCGTCGACCCTACTGGCGATCTCTCGCACTACATTAGTTCGGCCCCTCAGCAAGGTGGACAATTTGCGCGCGAGCTTTTTGACAAGATGGTAAACAGCCAGAGCATGATGCTGTCAACCAATAATCTGATGATGTCGATCGGCGTGATATTTTTTATCGCTGCATTTGCAATTGCATTAGCGCCTAAACCTTCACGCGTGGTGGATGCCGCGTCTGTAGGGCACTGATATTTATTCAGCACAAGGACGTGAGTATCAAAAAACAGAGAAAATCTGATGGACAGTAAATCATACTCGCTGGGCAGTCGGGATATTCTGTACAAGAAAATATTCCTTTCAATTTCCGAAATGAAATACCTTGAAAGGGAAATAAAAAAGTTCAGCTGGTTAGAACGTACTTTTTTAAGAAAAAAAGAGTTCTATAAAATGCAATATCAAAAAAGCAAATGTGACAGCAATTTCTTTAGGTTTATCAACAGCGGACAGGACAGCCAGAATACGTTAATTCATATCCTTGAACAATTACCTGAGAATCATCCTGACAGAACATGGCTGACGGGCTTTCTGCTTTGAAACCATCGGGCAAGTAACGTAATAAGCCGCAAGCCGTTTCCCGGCTGATTCACATTCCGGATGTGACATATATAAAAACGCTAAATTCAGGTTAACATCATGAAAATGAGTGACTTTCAATGTCTTATTGAAAAGAAAAGCGATTATAAGGATGTTTGTCTCACCATTCTTCTAATACTGCAGGTTTTAACCATTTTTATCATTTCACCCGTTACGGAGAGCGAACATAAAAACTATCACTGGCTAAACAATGCGTTGTTCTCAGCAATGGCCTTGATTTCGGTATTCATTGTTACGAAGGATATAAAAAGGTATCTGGCTATCCTCAGTTTTTCTTTTTGTCTTGTCGGGTTGGCCGTCGGGTCAACAACGACCACGCACAAAACCACAGGGGTACTGGTTCTCCTGTCAGGGATTTTTTTCTGTCTCAACGTGAGCTGAATTGTGGCGAAACAGGTTTTCGATGAGGGTGTTGTGACGCTTCATCGCATTCGCGGCGCCATGGTTATCTATCTGAATATCTCACTTTTGTTTGCGCTGCTGGACTGTTTACTGGTGGGATTCATTCCAGATGCATATACAGGAATATCGGACGATAACTCAATTGAAACGATGCTTTACTTCAGCCTGACCACGCTAACCACCCTTGGCTATGGAGATATTCTGGCAATACATCCTTTTGCACGAAATCTGGCGATGCTTGAAGCGGTGATGGGGCAATTCTATATGGGAACAATGATCGCTATTTTAGTCGGTTTACATATAGCACAGAGGACTCCTGCGTCAAAAAAGTGAATAAACGCTATTTTTAACATGCCGGATATATATCATTTTGCTGGCAGAAAAAAGTGGACGCTTCTCAGTGGAAGAAGCGTCCAAAAATCAGGCAATTATTCAGACACAGATTGAAACCGTAAACTGACGATCTCATCGATAATATCTCACAACCCCTTCTCTTCATTATTTACATTTTCTGCCATGGCATAAGAAAAAGCTCATTCTGCAGGCGTTAATGTTTTTAGCAGGCGTGCTGCCCGCGCAAACCGGCAGGATAGTATTCATCCCGTCGGGAGCTGCGTAACCAGTGGCTTTTCACGTGAGTTGGACGAATTGTGCACAGCGCCGTCCGCGCCACTTCCAGGAGGGCGATACACGCGAAGAGCCGATGCTGAGCGGTTGCACGCTCGCCGTTTCATCACGGGTAAAATCAGTGGTGTAAGATGATTACAATCAATAAAAGCGATCGTTTTTTAAACACAAGAGAGCTTATGCAAGCAACTTTAGCTTTTCTCAAAAAGTTAAGCGTCATCAGACTGTCTTACCCCCTCTCAACAAAAATCACCAAACCATTGATTTCATTGCAATAAAATCAGTAAAAATTCTAAAACCCATTAGTTCTCAACAAAATATATAAACTAGTGTGATATCTAAATTATAATTCTTATACTTCTGTTAAAAAGTGGAGGCCAAAATGCGATTAACCCTACTGCTGTTATGCTGTCTCGTACAAAGTGTAACCTGGGCTGGCGAACTGCCAAAACCAGTTGGTAAACCCATTTTAACGATTTACGGTAATATAGAAAATACCAATGAAAATGGAAAAGCAGTGTTTGATCTCGCCAACCTTGAAAAACTGGGTGTGGTGAGTTTTGAAACGACATCTCCCTGGTATAACGGTCGTACGAAGTTTGAGGGTGTTCCCATGAATAAACTCATGGATTATGTGGGTGCGAAGGGAACTAACGTTAATGTTATTGCGCTCAATGATTACTCTACCGTGATCCCTCTCAGCGACTTTAAAAAATACAACGCCATACTTGCCTTAAAGATCAATGGCGAATATATGCGCATCCGCGATAAAGGCCCATCATTCATTGTATACCCCTATGACAGTCTTCCTGAGTTGAATAATCAGATTTATTACTCGCGTTCAGCATGGCAGGTTAGCAAAATGAAGATTGAGTAGTCGTTCAGGAGAACATAATGAACAGGATACTGGTTGGTATCATTTTTTCTCTTTTTATCACGACAGGATATATTGCATTCCTTGTTTACGATCGACAGCAGGAATTGCAAAAACTGACTCAATACACTGAGTCCTGGTCCGTGGCACAACTGGTATCAGAGTATTACCGTTTTGAATCATGGCTTGGTCTATACGCAACCGATACCGATGACGTTACGATAGACCAAGTCCGCATGCGTCTCGAAATTATGCTAAGCCAGAGCGATTTAATGAAAGGGGGAGATTTAGGTCGCTATATTGACAGCGATAAAGCGCATCAGGAGCTTGCTTTGCGCTTAGAGAAAATACTGAGCTATCTGGATAGCCATCTTGAAAAAATGAGCCACCCAGAGCTACAGGCATACCTGACAAATATGCATGACCTTGATGCGCCGCTTAGCCAGCTTTCAGCCACGGCACTGACGAAAGATATTAACACGGTTAATGAATCCAACCATAAAATACAGATCCTTTACTATATTTACTCCGCGCTTTCATTACTGCTGGTGATATTAAGCTTTATTCTGGGTTTCTTAATGATCTACCAGAATAAAAACATTCTCAAAGCGCACATGCAGGTTAAAAGCCTTGCTGACGAGCTTCAGATATCAAAAGAAACGCTGCAAATTCAGAACTCAAAGCTGGAATATGATGTTTATCATGACTCCCTCACCGGCATGAAAAACCGCCTTTTCTTCTGGGACGATCTCAACAAAATTAACCTTCAGGCAGATAAAAACCACATTCCCGTCACGGTGATGTTATTTGATCTAGACCGCTTCAAAGAGGTCAACGATACCTATGGCCATGATGCCGGAGATTTGCTGTTGAATCAGGTATCCAGACGCCTCACCTCAATGAGCAGCGCCACTGATACGTTTTACCGTTTGGGCGGAGACGAGTTTGCCCTGCTTTCCAGTGGCCTCACTGAAGCAGCAGCGGTTTCTCGGGCCAAAGAAATCAGTGAGCATATCAGCCAGCCCTATACGATTAATAACCAGCTGATAAAAATCGCCACCTGTGTGGGTATTGTTTTATCAGATAATGAACGGCGCTCTGATTATCTTTATAAATTTGCCGATCTGGCGCTCTACGAAGCCAAAAAAGAGGGTTCACAGCAGATAAAAGTCTTCCGTCAGTGGATGCTGCAAAAGCTGCAGGAAAGTAGAACCCTTGAACATGATATGGCACTGGCCATCGATAACCATGAATTCGTTGTTTATTACCAGCCTATTGTCGATTCATTCAGCAATGAAATTTACGGCTATGAAGCGCTTATTCGCTGGATACACCCGGTGAAGGGGCTACTGTCACCCGATTACTTTATTTCCGTCGCGGAGAAAACGGGGATGATCAATCAGATCGGCAAAACCGTGCTGGAGCTTGCCTGCCGGGAAGCGGTTTCCTGGGCGGTTCCGGCAAGGATCTCTGTGAACGTCTCACCCGTTCAGCTGGGCACGAAATCCTTTACGGCAATGGTACAGTCCATCCTGAAGGAGACAGGACTTCCGGCAAACCGTCTTGAATTAGAGGTTACGGAGTCATCGCTCTTCAGCGACAGCAACACGCCGCTCACTATTCTCAAAAAGCTGAGAACGCTGGGTGTAAGAATTTCAATCGATGATTTCGGGACGGGTTATTCGTCGCTCTCACGGCTGAGTGAACTGAATTTTGATAAAATTAAAATCGACAAATCCTTCGTGAACCCGATATCCACGCAGGATGATGCCCTTAATATCGTTAAATTGATAACCGGCATGGCGAAGAGCCTCAATATGAGGGTCATTGCAGAAGGTGTTGAAACCGAAGCGCAGCTTGAACGTCTTCAGGCGCTTGGCTGCGATCTCGTCCAGGGATACCTGTTCGGAAAACCACAGCCTGAGATTGACAGGAAGATTAGATACGGTTGAAATGGTTGCGCGGCTTTTTCTGGCCTAAAACCATTTAGTCGATTGATAATCAAAGGTTAAACAATGAAAAAAACAGCCCCGGCCTATACAACTGTTGATCTATCTCGCTGGGCCAGGAAGGAGCATTTTGAAGTATTCCAGTCATTTGCTGAGTGTACAATTAACCAAACGGTTTTGATCGACATTACCGCGCTGCGAAAACATATCAAAGAAGTCGGCTGGAAGTTTTACCCGACGATTATTTCCCTCCTCTCTAAAATCATGAACCGGCATCCGGAATTCCGTATGGCCATGAAGGACAATGAGCTTGTTATATGGAATGAAATTCATCCCAGCTATACCATTTTCCACCCTGAAACAGAGACCTTTTCGTCATTGTGGAGCCACTTCGACGGCAATATTCAGCACTTCCAGAACACCTATGCGGAAGACGTTGCGCGATATGGCAATAACCTTTCTTACTGGCCTAAGGAAGAGTCACGAGAAAATGTCTTTTTCGTATCGTCTATTCCCTGGGTAACGTTTACGAACTTTACGATGAACATTGCGCACATGAAGAACTTCTTTTCCCCGATGTTCACGTTTGGAAAATACTACGAACAGGATGGAAAAGTGTTGTTGCCTATGGCGGTGCAGGTCCATCATTCCGTGTGCGATGGTTTCCACGTAGCAAGAATGTTTAATGAGCTGCAGGAGATGTGTGATGGGTTGCCGACGAACGTAACATATTAAAAAAGCCGTCGCGGTAACGGTCACAATAACGCGGTTACAGAAAGCTTTTCGAGTTGTTGAAACGCGAGCGGATAAAGAAAGAGTGCTATGGAACGCAGGGAGTGGCCCGTTGCGATACTTTTTTTACATCAAAATTTTAAATATCAATTATCCATCCTTTTTTTACCTTGCAAGTTTTCCAGAAACATAAGCAGCTCAAAGTTACTGGATAACTGATACTTATTCATCACTAAATGTTTTTGGGAATAAACCGTTTTATTGCTTATGCTTAACTCTCTTGCTATATCAGAGATTGCCTGGCCGCGAGACAGACGAGACATAATTCGCATCTGCTGAAGCGATAACACGTTACATTTATTAACGCAGCAACTTCTACACGCGTCAACTCCTGAGTATTTATAAGATTGATTCAATAAGCTTATAATTTTTCTTTGTAGGTCTTTCAAAGACAAATCTCGCCGGATAAATACAATATCGTGAGTACATGTTTTAATGACGCCTGGCGTTTCTTTTTCATGGTCAACAATACCGATGATAATGCTTTCTTTGCGAAATTTTAACTCCGGTGTGCAGGTATAAAACTCCCCAGGCCCAAACCCAATAATGATAACATCTGCTTTACTGACGTTTTCAACATCAAACACCGGCAAGAAATGAATATCCCTCTGATAATGAGATAAAAACAACTCCGACAAAAATAATTTTAAGCTACTCATATAGAGAGTGTCATGATCTCTAATAAGAACATTATGCATAATTAAATCCCGATATTTGTATAAAAAAAGCAGAAGATAAGCATTGAAATAAAGTAAAAAAGTGCTGAGGTATTGCCCTGTTGACTGGCTCTATAGACAGGAGTGTCCAACAACAATAATAACAATAAGTGATATATTACTTCTCATTTTATCTATCGATGAGTACAACCGAGAAGATAAAAAGAAGCCAGGGCTTCAATTCTGGGATTTCTTTTTATCTTCATCGTTGCGTCAATAGGTCCGTAACGTGACTTTCTTTAACTGTCTACACTATCATATTTGTGACGTTACAGTATGAGCAGTCAACATTGCCCCATCTACGTTTGGCCCGTCAGTCAATGTCGACAATAGCTAAAAAAAGTCAGTTATATATTATAGAAACGTTAGCAATCGCGTTAACCTCACCAGGAGGTACATTGTTAGAGAGTCGGTAATAACGCGCTGTCATTGGATAATTATACTCTCAAGTTACACTACCAATGTTTGTCGATTTGCCAATTTCGACAGGGGTATTGTTCTTATCCAGTAACTATATTCCAACCTGCCCCCCCGTTATTTCTGAAGTATTTTTAAACACGCCATTTTCTGCATCCACAGTATCTCCGGTAAAACTCAGTGCGACGTTGGCTGGGGTTGTACAGTTAATAGAAATTGAAAACCCTGTATCACCCGCAGTTACACTTGATGCAAATACACTAGAAGGAACCGTTTCTAGCGTGATATTTATTAATATTAAATAAGTTATATACCCCAGATGATTTGCAACGGAATTCCCTACAGATCTCATGCTGTATAATTCAATATCATATAAAGAGAAAGATTTGCCCTGGCCCTCCAATACTTCGGGGGATAATTTATATATCATCAAAATTGTTTACAACAATTAATACGTACACTTTTAGACATTTGAAACATTGCTCTCTCTCCATTAATTAACACAACACGATGTCAATAATGTTTTCATTAGCAACGTAAGGACATACTCATGACGGGGTGTTTTTCTGACGCCACCTTTTACGCCTGACGTAAGAAGTTCGGTGGCATTGAAGCTACTGAAATAAAACGCCTTAAGTCATTGGATGAAGAGAACGTTCGTCTCAAGAAGTGGCTTGCTGAAGCCATGCTGGATAAGGAAGCATTTGGACTGACCCCACGCCCGTAGACAAATTCTGTCCTCACGATGAGGCCTGTTCGAAGGCCTCCGGACTGACGCCGCCGAGGTGACTGTGGCGCCGGGCCCGGTTGTAGAACACTTCAATGTAATCGAAGATATCGGCCCAGGCTATTGCCGGACAAATTACTATGACCAACCCGCAGGAGGTACAGACGGGGAACTGGAAAACGCTTTGCACGTATCAGAACAGCATCTACATGTTTACAGTGGTGACGCGCTCGCGGTCCCGCTCGTACTCCAGGATGTTTGAAAAGTCGGACAATGAAATATAGAGAATTACCGCGTGGAGTCTCAGGGTTTGATTATGTGTTCGTTCCGCTAAAATCAGACGTTGGGAAATCATTCCCTGTTGTCTTCGACCTTATTGCACGTAAAATGACCAGACACATTTTGGGAAGGAGTCTTTAATGGATATCGCGCTGCTCAACAGGGGCTGGAACAGAACATGGTCAGATACCATGGTAAATCTGGAAGCCCGGAAACTCGTCGAAACAGCAAACCGGCTGTCAGCATTCTATTTGCAAGATGGTCTTACACGAATCAAGTTTGTCGAAGAGATAAAACAGGTTGTAGATAAAGAATTTGAAACAGCACGACGAGCTAAAACCGATGAAGAATGTATTGTATGCATCAAAAATCTTCGTGCTGAAACGGACAACCTGCTTGAACAAGAGCGTCTGTTAAAAACCAAGTCCGCACAGCTTTATGCGAAGGTCGAGTTTGTTAAGGAAAATAATAAAATCGTCGGCTACATGATTTCAGCTATTCATATTGTGGTTTCTGGAATGGCAATTGCTGGCGGTGCGTTGATGGTCGCTACGATGACACCTTTAGGTATGCTGGCAGGGGCTATCCTTGTAACAGATGGCATTAACGGTCTGTCAAAAGAAATCATTCCTGGAATATATGGGAAACAATACAAAACAGAGGGCTTTGTGGCTGATGGCACTATGGAAGCGGCCCAGTTTATGGGTTTCAAGCCTGAAACAGGACTTGCGATTTATAACGCTATTACGTTAACTGCAAGTGTATATAGCATCTTTGGATTAGCCAGAAGACCCGAGGCATGGAGGCTCTTTAAATGGATGCCCCGTGATTTCTATCGCAAGGTCGACACGATGAGCCGTCCCAAATTAACAATGAAAATAGTAGGTTATGGACTTAAGGCTAAAGTAATATTTGACCTGCTTTCTACTGACACATCGAACTATTAGCCTCTGAATTTTCTCCAGAACCGCCAGGATTTGTAAGAAAGGACTGGCGGCTGAATAAATGCAACGATGACTATTGCGATCAGAATTGATATCCCACCACCCACGACGGTTTCTTTCGCAGTAAACAACACTAAAAGGATAAAAACCATCAAACATGCCGATGTTATCCATAAAACAACCCTGAATCGATTAGCCAGATCCTGAATCGCTTCCCCCATGGTTCCGCCGTAGCTTTCAACGTTGTTTTTTATCTTCTGCAAATCTGATGGTGTAAATCCTGAACGTAACAACGCCTCATCAGTCACTTTCATATCGTATCGTCCTTTATCACTCAGAAGTTGTTTCTCAATCACTGATTGTGCCAGCAATAATACTGATGAACTTTATAGCAATCCAGCCGAAACTTTTCGGCAGACTCTATCCTCTTTCTTGTCGTCTGGGTGGTGCCAAGGCATTTCGACCATTTAAGTTTAACGATCCATGATGTTTGTACAATTTATTAGATTTCTAGCAATACAAACCATTTAGCTCCGTGAGCGGTAGGTTAAAACATGTGATAGCCGCTCGCGCCAACTCTTCCCAACATTACGCCTGTTTATTTTCTGCAACGTCATCTCGACGTGTAGAATCATTGAGCGCCGCACGAAGCGCGGAACGAATCGCTAAGGGTTCAAGTGATGTGTTTAGAGAGTCCGGTAACTCTTTCAGCTTCAAGGGATAGTATAATTTCTAATGCTGTTCGGGCTTGCGCCTGGTAACTACCCGCCAGTACGTTGAACAATCCTTGAGCTGATACAACGCAAAGGCGTTTACCAGGTGTTATCAAGGATGATAATTGAAGATGCAATCCGTTAGATACTTTACGCTAAGCGATTCATTTTCTTAGATGGTGCCGATAATAGGAGTCGAACCTACGACCTTCGCATTACGAATGCGCTGCTCTACCAACTGAGCTATATCGGCCCTGAGAGGCCGGTTACGAGCGTAACCACGGGGCAAAAGGTTAGATCTATCCGGGTGATGCGTCAATGCCCTATTGAATCAAACGGCTATTTTTGCATCACCCGTGATTATTTACGCACGAATCGTATCGTCACCGAAGCCGATCCACTTGTACGTGGTCAGCGCTTCCAGTCCCATCGGGCCGCGCGCGTGCAGTTTCTGCGTGCTGACCGCCACCTCGGCGCCGAGGCCGAACTGGCCGCCGTCGGTGAAGCGGGTGGAGGCATTCACATATACCGCTGAAGAATCCACTTCGTTCACGAAGCGATCGGCATTGCGCAGGGTGCGCGTCAGGATCGCGTCAGAATGCTGCGTGCCGTGTTCACGGATGTGCGCAATAGCGTCGTCAAGATCGGCAACGATTTTCACGTTCAGATCCAGTGACAGGAACTCATCGTCGTACTGCTCGGCTTTGACGGGAACAACGTTAGCCGGGCCATTCTGAAGCAGTGCGAGCGCGCTGGCGTCAGCATGCAGCGTCACGCCGCTCTCTGCCATCTGTTTGCTCAGGGCTGGCAGGAAGGTGTTCGCAATATCCTGATGCACCAGCAGCGTTTCTACGGTGTTACAGGTGCTTGGACGCTGGGTTTTCGCGTTAACGATAATCTTCAGCGCCGGTTCAATCTCCGCACTGTCGTCGACAACGATATGACACACGCCGATGCCGCCGGTGATCACCGGAATCGTCGACTGCTCGCGGCACAGCTTGTGCAGGCCCGCGCCACCGCGTGGGATGAGCATGTCGATGTATTTGTCCATGCGCAGCATTTCGTTGACCAGCGCGCGGTCCGGGCTCTCGATCGCCTGTACGGCACCCGCCGGTAAGCCGCACTCTTCCAGCGCCTGCTGAATGACTTTCACCGTCGCGGCGTTGGTGCGCCATGTCTCTTTCCCACCGCGCAGAATAGCGGCGTTACCGGTTTTCAGGCACAGGGACGCAACATCAACCGTCACGTTTGGACGCGCTTCATAAATAACGCCAATAACACCGAGCGGCACGCGGCGGCGCTCAAGGCGTAAACCGCTGTCGAGCAGCCCACCGTCGATCACCTGCCCGACCGGGTCGGCCAGATTGCAGACCTGACGGACATCGTCGGCGATGCCTTTCAGGCGTGCCGGATTCAGCGCCAGACGGTCAAGCATCGCTTCGCTCAAGCCGTTACGACGCGCTTCCAGTAAATCCTGCTCGTTAGCGAGCAAAATCTCCTGGGACTGTGATTCCAGATAATCAGCGATTTTTTCCAGCACGCGGTTTTTCTCGCGGCTGGAAAGGAGCGCCAGTTTGTAAGAGGCAGCCTTCGCGGCGGCGCCCATTTGTTCCAGCATGTTCTGGCTCCTTAACGAATAATCATGTCATCGCGATGAACGGCAACCGGACCATATTCATAGCCCAGAATGGCGTCGATCTGCTGCGAGTGGTGACCCGCGATGCGGCGCAGCGCGTCGCTGTTGTAGCGGCTTACGCCGTGGGCGATGTCGCGGCCTTCGAGGTTACGGATACGGATCACTTCACCACGGGAGAAGTTGCCTGTCACGCTTTTAATTCCTTTAGGAAGTAATGAACTTCCTCGTTCCAGAATCGCGGCGGTTGCCCCTTCATCGACGACGAGTTCGCCAGCAGGAGGCGCGCCAAATATCCAGCGCTTGCGGTTTTCCAGCGGGGATTCCTGGGCGTGGAAGCGGGTGCCGACGGAGATACCTTCCATTACGTCGCCAATCACGCCGGGGCGGCTGCCCGCTGCAATGATGGTGTCGATACCGGCACGGCACGCGACGTCAGCGGCCTGCAGCTTGGTCCCCATACCGCCCGTTCCGAGGCCTGAAACGCTGTCACCGGCGATGGCGCGCAGCGCATCGTCGATGCCCTGAACGTCAGTAATCAGCTCGGCTTCCGGGTTGGAGCGCGGATCGGCGGTGAACAGCCCCTGCTGATCGGTCAGCAGCAGTAATTTATCGGCACCGGCCAGAATCGCGGCCAGCGCCGAGAGGTTATCGTTATCACCCACTTTGATTTCAGCGGTGGCAACGGCATCG
Organism: Enterobacter sp. 61D5; assembly: GCF_034107965.1. Lineage (NCBI taxonomy): Bacteria > Pseudomonadati > Pseudomonadota > Gammaproteobacteria > Enterobacterales > Enterobacteriaceae > Enterobacter > Enterobacter sp. 61D5. The sequence goes on along the minus strand of NZ_JAWNFK010000020.1, from coordinate 36,898 downwards.
TTCTCGTTAATGACCGGAACAATATTGTTGTCCAGCAGCGCGCGCAGGGTATCGCGGGCGTTCAGGAAGCGCTCTCTGTCTTCCATATCCGCACGCGTCAGCAGCATCTGCCCGACGTGAATGCCATAGATGGAGAACAACTGTTCCCAGAGTTGAATGAGTCGGCTTTGCCCCACGGCGGCCAGCAGCTGTTTGGAAGCGATCGTCGCGGGGAGTTCGGGGTAACCCAGGTGTTCACGCCCGGCGGCAATCGCCCCGGAGGTCACAATCACAATACGATGCCCTGCGGCATGCAGCTGAGCGCACTGACGTACAAGCTCAACAATGTGGGCGCGATTTAGGCGGCGCGATCCGCCTGTTAAAACACTGGTACCGAGTTTTACCACCAGCGTCTGGCTGTCACTCATGATTCTCTGCCGTTCAACGATAAGGGAAAGTAATGTCGAACGAACGTTTTAGCAGGAGTCAGCCCCGTTGCCAACTGCCTTAGCACATTGAGAAACACTTTGTTGCGCGGGATCAGGAAGCGTAGCGGGAGAATTTGACACTTTTATTACCGAAATAATAAATCACAGTTTTTTAAAATTATTCTTAGTTTGTCATAAAAGTTTCATTCCAGAACGATAAAACCCTTCCTGTTTTTTCACGGGACTTAGGCATGAGCTTATCGTCCAGCGAATTTTTTAGCGCGTTTATAAGACAGGATCGAAAATGAAAAAGAGCACTCTGGCATTAATGGTTATGGGCGTAGTGGCTTCTGCATCCGTTCACGCAGCTGAAGTTTATAATAAAAATGGTAATAAGCTGGACGTGTACGGCAAAGTGAAAGCCATGCACTACATCAGCGATGATGCCACCAAAGATGGCGATCAGACTTACGTTCGTTTCGGTTTTAAAGGCGAAACGCAGATTAACGATCAGCTGACGGGCTATGGCCGTTGGGAATCTGAATTTGCTGGTAACAAAGCTGAGAGCGACTCCTCTCAGAAGACGCGTCTGGCGTTTGCTGGCCTGAAGCTGAAAAACTTTGGTTCACTGGATTACGGCCGTAACCTGGGTGCCCTGTATGACGTCGAAGCATGGACCGATATGTTCCCTGAATTCGGCGGTGACTCTTCCGCACAAACCGATAACTTCATGACCAAGCGTGCTACCGGCCTGGCGACCTACCGCAATACCGACTTCTTCGGCGCGGTTGACGGTCTGGACATGACGCTGCAGTACCAGGGCAAAAACGAAAACCGTGACGCCAAGAAACAGAACGGCGACGGTTTTGGTACCTCTCTGACCTATGACTTCGGCGGCAGCGATTTCGCCGTCAGCGGCGCCTACACCAACTCTGACCGCACCAACGCTCAGAACCTGCTGGCGCGTGGCCAGGGCCAGAAAGCTGAAGCCTGGGCAACCGGTCTGAAATATGATGCGAACGATATCTATCTGGCTGCAATGTATTCTGAAACCCGCAATATGACGCCAATTTCCGGCGGGTTTGCAAATAAAGCGCAGAACTTTGAAGTTGTCGCGCAATATCAGTTCGACTTTGGTCTGCGCCCGTCCCTGGGCTATGTCCAGTCTAAAGGCAAAGATATTGAAGGTATTGGCGACGAAGATCTGGTGAAATATATTGACGTTGGCGCGACCTATTACTTCAACAAAAATATGTCCACCTTTGTTGATTATAAAATCAACCAGATTGACGACAAAAATAAACTGGGAGTGAGCAGCGATGACATCGTTGCACTGGGTATGACCTACCAGTTCTGATGATGTGAAATAAAAAAACCGGCTTGATGCCGGTTTTTTTATTGTCGGGGATTCATGCGGTCTGGTGCCTTCACCCCGGCCCTCTCCCACGGGGAGAGGGAGAATTTGTAGGCCGGGTAAGGCAAAGCCGCCACCCGGCGCTGTGACACCATCAGGCAGTCAGCTTCACCGCTTCGCTGGAAAAGTCATCCGCGGGTTCGAACTTGAGATCCAGGGTAGCCAGCAGTGCGCGTGCCTTATCGTGAAACTCTTTTAGCGTATATTCCAGACGGTCAATCACTTCCTGATCTTTAATCGTGGTGGCCTGCCAGTTGCCGTCTTTATTAAACAGGCCAAACTGGTAGCTATACGTAAAGCGTTTTTCCTCTGCTTCCATTTCCATCCACCAGCCCCAGAATTCACGTTTTTCGGGTGCAGGCTTCACGTTGACGCATACAGCCAGGCAGTCGAAAAAAAAGCGATTCTCTTCACACTGCTCTTCTCGAATATACGGGCCGAGAGCCATAAACTTCTTAATCAGTCTACTTTTCGGGTGTCCACTCGGTAACGTCATTGCGATCTCCTTTTGTGAAGCCACTGTTTTACCAAACCAGCGAAATTTAGCAATCTATTAACACAATCTCTGAGCGATCCAGCGCGTAATCTCTTTCAGCGCTTTGTCGAAATTCTGATAGACCGGGCTGAACGGCACTTCAAGCAATTTGCCATCCGCAGATGACGAAGTGATTAAGCGAGACTCTTCTTCCGGGCTGAACGGATCGTTTTTCCAGAACCCCGACAGCATCGGCGTTGGGCAGCGACGTCCCAGCAACCCTTGTGTTTTTAACGAGTAGCGATTGAGCTCAACGCGCAGCGCTTCGTCTGATGCATCATGCATGCCAAGACGGCTGGCCAGCACATCAAGGTACATTTCAGGTACGTTCCCCTGGCGAGCAGGATCGCTGAGCAGAGCGTGTACAACAGGGCCGAGGCAGGCGACGGCTTTCAGGCGAGAAGATTCAAGATAAGCCAGACGTACCGCGACGTTCGCGCCGAAACGGAAGCCGAATGCCGCCACGCGGGTGTGGTCAACCCACGGAATGTTTTCCAGCGCTTTTAGCGCATGCTGGTGCAGCAGGCTCGAATCCTGAGTCAGTTTCCATTTGGATGAGAAACCAATTGAGGGCATATCAAGCGTCAGCATCGCGATCCCTTTTGGTGCGAAGTAACGCTCATACAGGCTGTAATAATCAATTTGCAGCGAATCCAGCCCGCCGCACATGAGGACGGTCGGGAACGGACCTTCACCTTCAGGCATATGCAGGAACCCGGTCACGGACGATCCCCCTGAAATGGTGAACTCAAGTTCACGCATCCGGCCTGGCAGACGTTGAGCCGCCTCCTGATAGGCGCGATTCGCCAGCGCCTGAGCCTGCTCAGCCAGTTCATCCCCTTTTAAATGGGGGTACGCGGCAATGCCGTAAAGGTTAGCGGCGTGCAGCCAGTGCTTGCCGCTGCGCGTGGCATCCTCTTCCTGGCTGGCTTTTTGCTGCCAGAGCATCGCCTGTTTAGACCACTCGTAGATCCAGTTTCCGCCACGGTAGCCCACCACCGTATCGTAGAGTTCGCTGTCGGTACGTTCGGCCTCACTCATCACGATACGTGCCTGCACATCAAGGATTTCACGGGGGTCGATACCGCGCCAGACCCACATCAGGCGGTTAATCATACGATACCAGTGGGGCACGTTTTTACCGTCTAACGCGGACTGGACGGCAGGCTGGGTACCCGGATTAAAGCGACGCACCAGCGTCGACGTTTCAGGGTGTTTGAAACGGGGTTTGAAGAGAGTCTCGGTGAGATTCGCCTGCGTCATTGCGTTGCCTCCATGAATACGTCGTATAGAGACTATTGTAACGCGTGGCAGGCCAAAAAGAACAACGCCCGACATAGCCGGGCGTGTAAAGTTACGTACTGGTATTAACGGCCTGAAATAGGCGGTACGAAGACCACGCCCATATCCCATGGCTGTTCAATCCAGGTGTCCTGCGGGATGTCAATCACGTAATCGTCAACCAGGGGGCGGCCAGCAGGCTTCGCGAAGATAGTGACGAAATGTGCTTTCGGATACATTTCGCGGATAGCGACCGCAGTACCGCCGGTATCCACCAAATCATCAATAACGATGAAGCCTTCACCGTCGCCTTCCGCACGTTTCAGCACGGTCAGCTCACGCTGGTTGTCATGGTCATAGCTGGAGATGCAAACGGTATCGACATGACGAATACCCAGCTCACGTGCCAGCAGCGCCCCCGGTACCAGACCGCCACGGCTGACGGCAATAATGCCTTTCCACTGTTCGGAAGGCATCAGACGCGCAGCCAGTTTGCGTGCGTGAATCTGCAACATGTCCCAGGTGACGACGTATTTTTCGCTCATGTGAAGTGTCCCAGCCTGTTTTTATACGGCTTAAAAAGTGTTCGAGGGGGAAATAGGTTGCGCGAGATTATAGAGATCTGACGCACTAAAAACCAGTGTTTAGCGCCCTCTGCCTGAGTTTTTACATGCTTTATGCTACCAGCCAGCAGAGAAAGTGGTATTCTCAGTTTCATCTCGCAAGCCTGACTTGTGGTAACTATTAACCTGCTAACCCTGTGACCTGCAACCCTGTTTGCAGCGCCACGACAAGGAGACTTATCGTGTCTGAACTGTCTCAATTATCTCCGCAGCCGCTGTGGGATATTTTTGCGAAAATCTGCTCCATTCCACACCCTTCCTACCATGAAGAACAGCTTGCCGAACATATTATGGGCTGGGCGAAGGAAAAAGGTCTGCATGCTGAACGTGACCAGGTTGGCAACATTCTGATCCGCAAACCTGCTACCGCAGGGATGGAAAACCGTAAACCGGTTGTGCTGCAGGCGCACCTGGACATGGTGCCACAGAAGAACAACGACACCGTTCACGACTTCACCAAAGACCCGATTCAACCGTACATCGACGGCGACTGGGTGAAAGCACGCGGCACCACGCTGGGCGCGGATAACGGCATCGGTATGGCCTCTGCGCTGGCCGTGCTGGCCGACGACAGCGTTGAGCACGGTCCGCTGGAAGTGCTGCTGACCATGACCGAAGAAGCGGGCATGGACGGCGCGTTCGGTCTGCAGGCGAACTGGCTGCAGGCGGACATCCTGATCAACACCGACTCTGAAGAAGAAGGTGAGATCTACATGGGCTGCGCGGGCGGGATTGATTTCATCTCTACCCTGCCGCTGTCGCGCGAAGCGATCCCTGCAGGCTTCCAGACCTTCAAGCTGACGCTGAAAGGGCTGAAAGGCGGCCACTCCGGCGGCGATATTCACCTGGGTCTGGGTAATGCCAACAAGCTGCTGGCGCGCTTCCTGGCAGGCCATGCAGCTGAGCTGGACCTGCGTCTGGTGGACTTCAACGGCGGCACCCTGCGTAACGCGATCCCACGCGAAGCGTTCGCCACCGTAGCGGTTCCTGCTGCAAAAGCGGACGAGCTGAAAAATCTCTCCACCGTATACCTGGATATCCTGAAAAACGAACTGTCGGCGAAAGAGAAAAACCTGACCGTGGTGCTGGAATCTGTTTCTACAGATAAAGCCGCGCTGACCGGGCAATCTCGTGACACCTTCGTTCAGCTGCTGAACGCGACGCCAAACGGCGTGATCCGCAACTCTGACGTGGCGAAAGGCGTGGTGGAAACCTCACTGAACGTGGGCGTGGTGACCATGAGCGACGACAGCGCGGAAATCGTCTGCCTGATCCGCTCGCTTATAGATAGCGGTAAAGAGTACGTGGTGAGCATGCTGGAATCTCTCGGTACGCTGGCGGGCGCGAAAACGTCTGCAAAAGGCAGCTACCCGGGCTGGCAGCCGGATGCGAGTTCTCCGGTGATGGCGCTGGTGCGTGAAACTTATCAGCGTCTGTTCAACAGTACCCCGAACATCCAGGTGATCCACGCGGGTCTGGAATGTGGTCTGTTCAAGAAACCGTATCCGGATATGGATATGGTGTCCATCGGGCCAACCATTACCGGTCCGCACTCGCCGGATGAGCAGGTTCATATCGAAAGCGTCGGTCACTACTGGACGCTGCTGACTGAACTGCTGAAAGCGATCCCAGTTAAGTAGCACCCTCCCCGCTCCCAAAGGGAGAGGGTGAAAAACGCAGGCCCGGTAAATACCGGGCTTTTTTACAGTCCCAAAACCAGCTGACGCTCTAACTGCGGATCCAGCAGCGTGACGTGCAATCCCACCAGCCTCACCCCTCGCCCGCCCCGGCGCTCTTCCCATGCCTTTTTCGCCGTCGCGATAAGATCGTCTTTATTCAGACGCGGCCAGACGTGTTCCTGCGTGGTCTGCTGGAAGTCGTTGAATTTAAGCTTGATGCCCTGACGGGCGATGAGCAGATCCGGCTTCACCTTGCTTAAGCGTCGTTCCAGCTCAGGGTAAAGCTGTTCCGTGATAATGGTTTCGCATTCGGTCCAGTCATGAATATCTTCAATGAGGGTGCGCTCAACGCCGACGGATTTCCGCAGCCGCTCGCTGTTCACATCGCGATCGTCAATCCCCTGGCTGCGCTCCCACAGCACGCGGCCAAACTTTCCAAAGCGCTTGAGCAGCATGGCGAGATCGCTTCGCTGCACGTCTTCGCAGGTCCGTAGCCCCATGCTTTCCAGCTTTGCGGCGGAGACTTTTCCCACGCCGGGGATTTTGCCGAGCGGCAGCGTTTTCAAAAACGCCGGCACCTCGTCAGGCGTGATGACGTATTGACCGTTGGGCTTATTTAAATCGGAGGCAATTTTGGCGAGGAATTTAACGGGCGCGACGCCCGCCGAAGCTGTCAGATTCAGCTCGTTGAAAATTGTCTGGCGGATCTCCTGCGCCATCAGCGTGGCGGAGCCGTGGCAGTGCACACTGTCGGTCACATCCAGATAGGCTTCGTCCAGCGACAGCGGCTCTATCAAAGAAGTATAGCGGGAGAAGATTTCCCGAATATGAAGGGAAGCTTCTTTATAAGCTTCAAACCGGCCGGGCAGAAGCGTGAGATGAGGGCAGAGCTTTAACGCCATCGCCGTCGGCATCGCGCTGCGCACGCCAAATTTGCGCGCAGGATAGTTGGCGGTGCTGATGACACCACGCTGAACGCGGCTGCCGCCAATGGCGATGGGAATATCCCGCAGCGCCGGGTTGTCACGCATCTCCACTGCGGCAAAAAAGCAGTCCATATCGACATGGATTATTTTGCGCATAGTAAGCCCTCACTCATTACTGGATAAGTATACAGTAAACAAAGGAGGATTGAGAAGCAGATGTGAGAACGCCGGGTGGCGGCTTTGCCTTACCCGGCCTACAAAAAATTAAATAATGCGCTGCTGTTCGCGGGCCATCCTTTTCTTCCGCGCATCGCACGGTTCCGGGCAGTCGCAAACCTTTTCCATCCCAATAGAGGAAATACCGCCGCAGCTGCCCTGAATGCTTTTCCGCTTAACGATCCAGCCTAACGACATGCCGAAGATGACAAACACAAAAACCACAAAGGTTGCCAGAAACGTCAGCATTATCAGCCTCCAAAATCATCGAGCAAGATGTTCTCATCTTCGACACCGAGATCTTTCAGCATCTTAATCACGGCGGCGTTCATCATCGGCGGACCACACATATAGAACTCGCAGTCCTCAGGCGCCGGGTGCTGTTTGAGGTAGTTTTCATACAGCACGTTGTGGATGAACCCCGTATAGCCCGTCCAGTTATCTTCCGGCTGGGGATCGGAAAGTGCCACATGGAAGGTGAAGTTCGGGTTTTCACGCGCCAGCTGTTCAAACTCATCTTCATAGAACATCTCGCGCAGCGAGCGCGCTCCGTACCAGAAGCTGATCTTACGCTGGCTCCCCAACCGCTTGAGCTGGTCAAAGATATGCGAGCGCATCGGGGCCATACCGGCACCGCCGCCGATAAAGACCATTTCCGCGTCGGTATCTTTCGCGAAGAACTCCCCGAACGGTCCGGAGATCGTCACCTTATCGCCAGGCTTCAGGGACCAGATGTATGACGACATCACGCCCGGCGGTGCATCCGGCACATTCGGTGGCGGCGTGGCGATACGCACGTTGAGCATGATGATGCCCTTCTCTTCCGGGTAGTTGGCCATCGAGTAGGCGCGCAGCGTCGGCTCTTTCACCTCCGAGACAAAGCGGAAGAGATTGAATTTGTCCCAGTCGGCACGATACTCATCCGGCACGTCGAAGTCCGCGTAGGCCACGGTATGCTCAGGACACTCAATCTGAATGTATCCCCCGGCGCGGAACGGAACATCTTCCCCTTCCGGCACCCTCAGTTTCAGCTCTTTAATAAAGGTGGCTTTGTTATCATTAGAGATAACCTCGCACTCCCATTTTTTTACGCCGAAGATCTCTTCCGGCAGCTCAATCTTCATGTTCTGGCGCACCGCGACCTGGCAGGCCAGACGACAGCCCTCTTTTGCCTCACGCTTTGTAATATGCGCCAGCTCGGTTGGCAGAATATCGCCACCGCCCTCTTTTACCGTCACGCGGCACTGCCCGCAAGAGCCGCCGCCGCCGCAGGCGGAGGAGACAAAAATGCCGTTACCGGAGAGCGTGTTGAGCAGCTTGTCTCCCGCCGGAGTGCGGATCTGATTCTGCGGATCGTCATTGATATCAATGACCACATCCCCTGAATTGACCAGCTTCGCACGCGCCGTCAGGATCAGCCCTGACAGCACCAGTACTATCAGCGTGAACATCACCACGCCAAGAATAATTTCCATCTGTTAGCCCTTATAGCTGCACACCGGAGAAGGACATAAAGCCCAGCGCCATCAGCCCGGTGGTGATAAAGGTGATCCCTAAGCCACGCAGACCCGCAGGCACGTTGGCATATTTCATTTTCTCGCGGATCCCCGCCATGGTGACAATCGCCAGCATCCAGCCGATGCCGGAACCAAAACCGTACACCACGGATTCACTGAAGTTGTAATCACGCTGAACCATAAACGAGACGCCGCCAAAGATGGCGCAATTCACCGCGATCAGCGGCAGGAAGATCCCCAGCGCGTTGTACAGCGACGGGAAATATTTATCGAGGATCATCTCGAGGATTTGCACCAGCGCCGCGATCACCCCGATAAAGGTGATAAAGTTCAGGAAGCTGAGATCAACCCCTTCCACCAGCGCGCCGTCCCGCAGCACAAAGTTGTACACCAGATTGTTAATCGGAACCGAAAGCCCCAACACAACGGTGACCGCCACGCCCAGGCCAAATGCCGTGGAGACCTTTTTAGACACGGCAAGGAACGTACACATGCCGAGGAAAAAAGCGAGCGCCATGTTTTCAACAAACACCGCACGCACAAACAAACTCAGGTAATGAGCCATCGTCGGTTACTCCTTTTCCTGCTGCTCTGGCTTCAGCGTACGAATCAGCCAGATCAACAAACCGATAATGAAAAATGCGCTAGGGGCCAGCAGGAACAGGCCGTTTGGCAGATACCAGCCGCCGTTCTGCACCGTATCCAGCACCGTGATGCCAAACAGCTTGCCGCTGCCAATCAGCTCACGCAGGAACCCCACGGTCAGCAGGATCACGCCGTAGCCGAGGCCGTTGCCGATACCGTCCATAAAGCTCGCCAGAGGCGGCATTTTCATGGCGTAGGCTTCCGCACGTCCCATGACGATACAGTTGGTGATAATCAGCCCGACAAACACCGAGAGCTGTTTGGAGGTTTCATAGGCGAAGGCGCGCAGCAGCTGATCGACCACGATTACCAGCGAGGCGATGATCGCCATCTGGACGATGATCCTCACGCTGTTGGGAATGTGGTGGCGGATCATCGAGATAAACATGCTGGAGAACGCCGTGACCAGCGTGACGGCCAGCGTCATCACCACCGCCGTTTCCAGCTTGGTCGTCACCGCCAGAGCCGAACAGACGCCCAGCACCTGGAGCGTGATCGGGTTATTGGCGAGCAGGGGGCCAATGAGCACCTTTTTGACTTCTTTCAGTTCACCGGTATCAGCCATTGTTCAGCGCTCCTTCACGTACGTTTTTCAGGAAAGGACCAAAGCCCAGCTCGCCCATCCAGAAATCAAAACTGTGCTGCACGCCTTTTGATGTGAGCGTGGCGCCGGAAAGCCCGTCAACGGCGTAGTCGTCACCGGGACGTGCCGCCCCTTTCATCACCTTCAGCGCAGGCAGGCCGTTATCGTCGAGCACTTTCTTGCCGACAAACTGTGCCCGCCAGTTAGGGTTTTCAACTTCGCCACCCAGCCCCGGCGTTTCGCCCTGGTCGTAATACGTAATGCCTTTTACGGTGCGCCCATCGGTATCAAGGGCCACAAAGGCATACATCATTGACCACAGACCGTTACCGTAAACAGGCAGTACCACTTCCTGAATACGTTTTTGGGGGTCGCGAACCAGATAGATTTCGGCCAGGTTGCTGCGACGCTTAATCCCGGCGGGATCTTGCGATGCCTCCAGCGTCAGGCTCATCTGCGGATCTTTAAGCGCCAGCGCCTGGTTGAATGTTGCCGGGTCTTTATCCAGCAGTTCACCCGTTTTTAAATCCACAAGACGCGCCGAAATACGTTCAGCAAAGACGGCCGAAACGTCGTCTGCGCTCATTCCTTCCTGCATCAGCCCGGCGACGGCCAGAATGTTGCGCTGTTTATCGAGCGCACGTTGCTCCTGCTGCAGAGGTTTTAACCCCACGGCAGAACCGGCCACGACAATAGAACAGACCAGACAGAGCACCAGCACCACCAGCAGCGTTTTGCTGATACTGTCGTTATTTTTAACTTCAGCCACGCGCCTTCCTCCGCTTAATGTTGGCCCGCACCACCAGGTAATCGAAGAGCGGCGCAAACAGGTTGGCAAACAGAATGGCCAACATCATTCCTTCCGGATACGCCGGGTTGACCACGCGGATCAGGACACACATCGCGCCAATGAGCACGCCATAGCTCCATTTACCTTTGTCTGTAAACGAGGCAGAGACGGGGTCCGTCGCCATGAACATCATGCCGAACGCGAAGCCACCCAGCACCAGATGCCAGTACCACGGCATGGAGAACATCGGATTGGTGGTCGAACCGATCACGTTGAACAGGGTGGCGGTCAGCACCATACCGAGCATCACGCCCGCAACGATCCGCCAGGAGGCCACGCGACCAAAAAGAATGATCGCGCCGCCAAGCAAAATCATCAGCGTAGAGACTTCTCCGATGGAGCCCGGAATGTTGCCAATAAAGGCATCAAACCAGGTGACTGGCTGACCCGTTGCGTTGTTAACCAGCGTTTCGCCGCCGTGTGCCCCCCACTGTGAAAGCGGCGTCGCGCCGGAGAAGCCGTCTGCCGCCGTCCACACCAGATCGCCCGAGATTTGCGCCGGATAAGCAAAGAACAGAAACGCGCGTCCCGCCAGCGCCGGGTTGAGGAAGTTACGCCCGGTGCCGCCGAAGATCTCTTTGGCAATCACCACGCCGAAGCTGATGCCCAGCGCCGCCTGCCAGAGCGGCAGCGTCGGGGGAACAATCAGGGCAAACAGAATAGAGGTGACGAAGAAGCCTTCGTTGATCTCGTGTTTACGGATGATGGCAAACAGCACTTCCCAGAAGCCGCCCACGATAAATACCGTGATGTAAATCGGCAGGAAGAAAACCGCGCCCAGCGTCATCATGCTCAGCCAGCCCGCGTTTGCAGCGAAGCTCACCCCTAACGACTGGGCCAGACGGTAGTGCCAGTCTGACTGGATTACCTGCGCCAGCTGCTGTGCATCGTACATGTGGTGCAGCGCCGGAATGATCTGCAGGCCAACGTTGTACATGCCCCAGAACATAGCCGGGAAGACCGCAAACCATACCAGGATCATCATCCGCTTAAGGTCGATGGCATCGCGAACGTGCGCCGCCCCTTTGGTCACCAGCCCCGGCGTGTAGAAAATGGTCGTCGTTGCTTCATACAACGGGTAGTACTTTTTGAGCTTCCCTTCGGTAAAGTGCGGCTCAATTTTTTCAAAGAGGTGTTTTAAGCCCATGGTTATCCTTCCTGCTCAATGCGGGTTAACACCTCGCGCAATACCGGCCCATATTCGTATTTGCCCGGACAGACATAGGTACAGAGCGCCAAATCTTCTTCGTCAAGCTCCAGACAGCCCAGCGCCTGCGCGCCGTCGGTATCCCCAGCAAGGAGATCGCGTAACAGCACGGTGGGAAGAATATCCAGCGGCATGACGCGCTCGTAGTTGCCAATCGGGACCATGGCTCGCTCGCCGCCGTGCGTGCTGGTTGAGAAGCTAAACAGCTTATTACGCAGGAAGTGGCCCAGCGTGGTCCGGGTGACGGAGTATTTTTCCGCACCGGGCAGAACCCAGCCAAACAGCTCTCTCTCACGTCCTTCCTGCACAATGCTGACCTGTAAATGGAAACGTCCCAGGTACGCGTGCGCATTGACAGCATGGCGGCCGCTGAGGACCGAACCGGAAATCAGGCGGTTTTCCCCCGCTTTCGTTTCCCCCTCCAGCAGCTCATTGATGTCTGCGCCCAGCAGCGTCTTCACCAGACGCGGTTTTTCAGCCTGCGGTCCGCCGATGGCGATGACGCGTTCCGCGTACAGCTCACCGGTGGTGAAGAGCTTCCCGATGGCGATGACGTCCTGATAATTCATATGCCAGACCTGTTTCGTCAGGCTTACCGGCTCAAGGAAGTGAATATGGGTGCCGACCAGCCCCGCAGGATGGGGGCCCGAAAATTCATTAAACGTGACCTGCCCCTGCGGATGTCCGCCGAGCTTGCCGCCGCCGGCCTGGCAAACGTGGACTTTTCCTGACGTGAGGCGGGTTAAAACGGTCAGCCCAGCATCAAAGGCTTTGCGCTGCGCCAGGATAACCGGCTGCGGGTCCACGCTGAGCGGGTTGGTGTCGATTGCCGTAACGAAAATGGCGGCCGGTTCCGTGCCCGGTACGGGGGATTTGCTGAAGGGACGCGTACGAAGCGCGGTCCATAATCCGGAGGCCAGGAGTAGATCCTGAACGGCGTCACGGTTCAGCGATGCGAGTTCTGCTTTGTCGTAATGGGCAAATTCACGCTTTTCATCGCCCTCAATGCGGATAACCACCGACTGCAAAACGCGCCGTTCGCCACGGTTGATGGCCACAACGGTGCCGCTCGCGGGTGCCGTGAACATCACGCCGGGATTTTTTTTATCCTCGAAGAGCGCCTGTCCTTTGATAACGCGATCGCCCTCCTGTACCAGCATTGAAGGACGCATACCCAGGTAGTCTTCGCCCAAAATGGCGACATGACGGACGCTTGCGCCTGTCGAAACGTGCTGCGCTGGCACGCCTGCAATCGGCAGATTAAGTCCTTTTTTAATTTTAAACATGTGGTTAGCAGGTTTCCATGAACAACAATCCAGTGGGCGCGAAGTGTAGCATTTTCCCCTTCTCGCGGGCAGGTAATCCGCCGTCGCGCGCGCCAAATTGCGAGCTAATGCGCAAAGTTCCTGGAGCCATCACGATTTTGATGGTTTATAAAGTAAAACTAATTTGTAAACTCACCGCCCGGCTCTTGCGAAAATCTATAGCGGTGCTAATGTGAGCGCTCCTAACAGAATAATCTGATTTCGGGTCTCTTTTGCCGTCCTGGCAAGTTGGTCATGGTTTTATCAAGGAACTAGTAGTATGCGTAAAATCGCATTGTTCATTGCGATGCTTCTGATGCCGTGCATGTCGTTTGCCGGACTGCTCAGCAGTAATAGCTCAACGACGCCGGTCAGCAAGGAATATAAACAGCAGTTAATGGGATCGCCGGTTTATATTCAGATCTTTAAGGAAGAGCGCACTCTCGATCTGTTTGTCAAAATGGGCGAGACATATCAGCTGCTTGATAGTTACAAAATTTGTAACTACTCCGGCGGACTGGGGCCAAAACAGCGTCAGGGCGACTTCAAAAGTCCGGAAGGGTTCTACAACGTTCAGCGCAGCCAGCTCAAGCCTGACAGCCGCTTCTATAAAGCCATTAACATCGGCTTCCCGAATGCCTATGACCGTGCACACGGTTATGAAGGTAAATACCTGATGATCCACGGTGCCTGCGTGTCTGTCGGCTGTTATGCGATGACCGACTCCGGCATTGATGAGATTTTCCAGTTCGTGACGGGCGCGCTGGTCTTTGGGCAGCCTAACGTACAGGTCAGCATCTATCCCTTCCGCATGACGGACGCCAACATGGCGCGTCACAAGTACTCATACTACGCGGATTTCTGGAAACAGCTGAAGCCTGGTTACGACTACTTTGAGCAGACCCACAAGCCACCGGTGGTCTCTATCGTCGATGGCCGTTACGTGGTCAGCAAACCGCTGAGCCACGAAGTCGTCCATCCGCAGCTGGCGTCAAATTACACGGTCCCCGAGACAAAATAGTACCCACTCGCCTGGCATAATCTTTTGCCAGGTTTCGTTGCCCGTGAGCGGCTGCGTAGCAATGACTGTGACCACATCGTTCGGTGTGGTCTCCTTCTGAAAGTCTATCTCCACATCCTGATCGAGCAGCGTCGCAACGCCAAACGGCGCGCGGCGGGTGATCCAGAACAGATTCGTCGAGCAGAACGCCATCACATAGCGGCCGTCAGAGAGCAGCATGTTGAACACGCCTTTTTCACGCAGTTCAGATGCCAGCGTCGCGATGTATTTGAATACGGCAGTCATGTTGCCGGGCGTGCGGGGATAGCGCTCCGTCAGCTTGTGCAGCAGCCAGCAGAAGGCTTTTTCGCTGTCCGTTTCGCCAACAGGGCGGAAATTGCCCGTCTCCAGCGACTTATAGCCCGTGAGTTGCCCGTTGTGCGCATAGGTCCAGTTGCGGCCCCACAGTTCACGGGTAAACGGATGGGTGTTTTCCAGCGCCACTTCGCCACGGTTAGCCTGACGGATGTGGGCGATCACCGAGCGGGACTTGATGGGATAGTCCTGCACCAGTTTAGCAATCGGTGAGTTAAAGCTGGGCTGTGGATCTTTGAACGTGCGACACCCTTTGCCTTCGTAGAAGGTGATGCCCCAGCCGTCTTTATGCGGCCCGGTTCCTCCACCGCGCTGAACCAGCCCGGTGAAGCTAAAGCAGATATCGGTTGGCACATTGGCGCTCATCCCGAGCAGTTCGCACATAAAACACCTCCACAACAGCGGGGGGCACCGGAGCCCCCCAGCGAAGTCTTACTTAACCATCTCTTTTTCGATCAGCTGGATCAGGATGTGGATCACTTTGATGTGAATTTCCTGAATACGGTCAGCATAACCGAAGTGCGGAACGCGAATTTCGACATCCGCCGTACCGTCCATCTTACCGCCATCTTTACCGGTCAGGGTGATGACTTTCATCCCTTTTTCACGCGCGGCGGCGATCGCTTTGATCACGTTGCCGGAGTTGCCAGAGGTAGAAATCCCCAGCAGCACGTCGCCTTCACGGCCTACCGCTTCAACGTAGCGGGAGAAGATGTGGTCGTAACCGAAGTCGTTGCCTACGCAGGAGATGTGGCTCACGTCGGAAATCGCAATCGCCGGGTAGCCCGGTCGGTTTTCGCGATAGCGTCCGGTCAGCTCTTCTGCGAAGTGCATAGCGTCACAGTGGGAACCGCCGTTACCGCAGGAAAGCACTTTGCCACCGGCTTTAAAGCTGTCGGCCAGCAGGACCGCTGCGCGCTGAATAGCGTGAATATTGGCATCATCTTTCAGAAAGTTCGCCAGCGTTTCCGCCGCTTCGTTCAGTTCGTTACGAATAAGATCCTGGTACATGAGGATAATCCTTCAGTATTGATGAAATAACACAGTGGAGTGTACCGGATAGCGGGAAAAGCGAGAAGCTAAAGCCATGCGAATCGTCCGGCGTTTTGCTTTTTCGTGCCGGCGAAAACGCGAACAATGTGAACCATGTTGTAATTATTTTGTAAACACATTGCTAAAGGAAATAACATCAACTACAACCATATCATCACAAGTGGTCAGACCTCCTACAAGCAAGGGAGCTTTTCTTTATGATGATTTTGAGCATTCTCGCAACCGTTGTTCTGCTCGGTGTGTTGTTCTATCACCGCGTAAGTTTATTCCTGAGCAGCATGATTCTTCTGGCCTGGACGGCTGCGCTTGGCGTCGCAGGCCTCTGGAATATCTGGCTTTTAGTCCCTCTTGCCATCATTCTTCTGCCGTTTAACCTGGCCCCGATGCGTAAATCAATGATCTCTGCGCCGGTGTTCAAAGGCTTCCGCAAAGTGATGCCGCCGATGTCGCGCACCGAGAAAGAAGCGATTGATGCGGGCACCACCTGGTGGGAAGGCGATCTGTTCCAGGGCAACCCTGACTGGAAAAAGCTGCATAACTATCCGCAGCCGCGCCTGACCGCTGAAGAACAGGCCTTTATTGACGGCCCGGTGGAAGAAGCGTGCCGTATGGCCAATGACTTTGCCATCACCCATGAAATGGCCGATCTGCCGCCAGAGCTATGGGCGTATCTGAAAGAACATCGCTTCTTCGCGATGATCATTAAGAAAGAGTACGGCGGTCTGGAGTTCTCCGCTTACGCTCAGGCTCGCGTCCTGCAAAAGCTGGCAGGCGTCTCCGGGATCCTGGCGATTACCGTTGGCGTGCCTAACTCCTTAGGCCCGGGCGAACTGCTGCAGCATTACGGTACCGAAGAGCAGAAAGATCACTACCTGCCGCGTCTGGCGCGCGGTCAGGAGATCCCGTGCTTCGCGCTGACCAGCCCGGAAGCGGGTTCCGATGCGGGCGCGATCCCGGATACCGGCGTGGTCTGCATGGGCGAATGGCAGGGCGAACAGGTGCTGGGCATGCGCCTGACCTGGAACAAGCGTTATATCACCCTGGCGCCAATCGCCACCGTGCTGGGTCTGGCCTTTAAGCTCTCTGACCCGGAAAAACTGCTGGGCGGCGAAGAAGATCTGGGCATTACCTGCGCGCTGATCCCAACCTCTACCCCAGGCGTTGAAATTGGTCGCCGTCACTTCCCGCTGAACGTGCCGTTCCAGAACGGTCCGACCCGCGGTCAGGACATCTTTGTGCCGATTGACTACATCATCGGTGGCCCGAAAATGGCCGGTCAGGGCTGGCGCATGCTGGTGGAATGTCTGTCTGTGGGCCGCGGCATTACCCTGCCGTCGAACTCAACCGGCGGTCTGAAGTCGGTCGCGATGGGGATTGGCGCTTACGCCCACATCCGCCGTCAGTTCAAAATCTCCATCGGCAAGATGGAAGGTATCGAAGAGCCGCTGGCGCGTATTGCGGGCAATGCCTACGTGATGGATGCCGCTGCTACTCTGATTACCTACGGCATTATGCTGGGCGAAAAACCGGCCGTGCTGTCCGCGATTGTAAAGTACCACTGTACCCACCGCGCGCAGCAGTCGATCATTGACGCGATGGATATCGCGGGCGGTAAAGGCATTATGCTCGGCGAAGGCAACTTCCTGGCGCGCGGCTATCAGGGCGCACCGATTGCCATCACCGTGGAAGGGGCAAACATCCTGACCCGCAGCATGATGATCTTCGGTCAGGGCGCAATCCGCTGCCATCCGTACGTGCTGGAAGAGATGGCCGCCGCGCAGAACAACGACGTGGATGCCTTCGATAAGCTGCTGTTCAAACATATCGGTCACGTGGGCAGCAACAAGGTGCGCAGCTTCTGGCTGGGCCTGACGCGCGGTCTTACCAGCGCGACGCCGACCGGCGATGCGACCAAACGTTACTACCAGCATCTGAACCGTCTTAGCGCCAACCTGGCTCTGCTGTCTGACGTCTCCATGGCGGTGCTGGGCGGTAGCCTGAAGCGTCGCGAGCGTATCTCTGCCCGTCTGGGGGATGTGCTGAGCCAGATCTTCCTGGCCTCCGCGGTCCTGAAGCGCTACGACGACGAAGGCCGTCAGGAAGCGGATCTGCCGCTGGTGCACTGGGGCGCGCAGGATGCGATGTATCAGGCTGAACAGGCGATTGACGACCTGCTGGCGAACTTCCCGAACCGCTTCGTGGCGGGTGCCCTGCGCGCGGTGATCTTCCCGACCGGTCGTCACCATCTGGCGCCGTCCGACAAGCTGGACCACAAGGTGGCGAAGATCCTGCAGGTACCGAGCGCAACCCGCTCCCGTATCGGTCGTGGTCAGTATCTGACGCCGACGCCGCATAACCCAGTGGGTCTGCTGGAAGAGGCGCTGCTGGACGTGATGGCTGCCGATCCGATCCACCAGAAAATCTGTAAACAGCTGGGCAAAAACCTGCCGTTTACCCGTCTGGACGAACTGGCAAAACAGGCGCTCGCCGGCGGCATTATCAATAAAGATGAAGCTGCTCTGCTGGTGAAAGCCGAAGAGAGCCGTCTGCGCAGTATTAACGTGGATGATTTCGAACCGGACGAGCTGGCGACGCAGCCGGTAAAGCTGCCGGAGAAGCACCGTAAACCTGAAGCGGCATAACGCGTTTCGCTTATACAAACCCCGCCTCGCGCGGGGTTTTTTATTGCCACATTTTCTCGTAATGACGTGCTACAGTGTCAAAAAGCGGTCTTTTGAGGAGTCTGTATCGTGCCTGGTTTGAAGATTTCGATTTTGCAGCAACCTTTAGTGTGGATGGATGGCCCCGCCAACCTGCGCCACTTTGATCGTCAACTGGAAGAGATTACCGGGCGTGATGTGATTGTCCTGCCGGAGATGTTCACAACCGGCTTCGCCATGGAAGCGGCACAACAGTCAATGCCGCAGGATGAGGTGGTCGCCTGGATGCATGCCAAAGCGCAGCAGACCAACGCGCTGATCGCCGGGAGCGCCGCCCTGCAAACGGATCGCGGGCCGGTGAACCGCTTCCTGCTGGTGGAGCCGGAAGGGAAAGTGCATTTTTACGATAAACGCCACCTGTTCCGCATGGCGGATGAGCATCATCACTATGAAGCGGGTCACGAACGCGTGGTGTTCGAGTGGCGCGGCTGGCGTATTCTGCCGCTGGTCTGCTACGACCTGCGCTTCCCGGTGTGGTCGCGCAACCGCAATGATTACGACCTGGCGCTTTATGTTGCCAACTGGCCTGCACCGCGCTCCCTGCACTGGCAGTCGCTGCTGGTGGCGCGCGCGATTGAGAATCAGGCGTACGTGGTGGGCTGTAACCGCGTGGGAACCGACGGCAACGGGCATCACTACCGCGGCGACAGCCGGGTGGTGAATCCGCAGGGCGAGATCATTGCCACCGCCGAACCGCATCAGGCGACGCGCATTGATGCGGAGCTGTCGCTGACGGCGCTGCAGGAGTATCGCGAGAAGTTTCCGGCCTGGCAGGATGCGGATCCGTTTAGCATTGGGTGAAATTTTCCCCTCACCCCGCCCCTCTCCCAACGGGAGAGGGAGGATAAAACATTAACTCACCAGCGCCTGCCCGTCTTTGCGGCTTTCCGTCGCGGCCACGTAGTGTCCTTCCGGCAGGCGATAAATCACCTGCGCCCCACCGAAGTTGTAATCCTGAAGCGGATCTTCCACCACGATCTGATGCCCCCGCTCGCGCAGCGCGGCGATGGTATTGCGATCGAAGGTCGATTCAACGATCACCTCCCTGCCCTGCACCACGCGCCAGCGCGGGGCATCAATTGCCGCCTGTGGGTTTTGCCCGTGCAGCATAATGCGCAGCGCCATCTGCATGTGCCCCTGCGCCTGCATCGGCCCGCCCATCACGCCGAAAGACATCAGCGGCTGGCCGTTGCCGTCCATCGCAAAGCCCGGAATGATGGTGTGGAACGGGCGCTTGCTGCCCGCCAGCGCGTTCGGGTGATTGGGATCCAGCACAAACCCGCAGCCCCGGTTTTGCAGGCTGATCCCCGTATCCGGCACCACAATGCCTGAACCGAAGCCCATGTAGTTGGACTGAATAAACGAGACCATCATCCCGCTGGCGTCGGCGGTGCTGATGTAAACCGTGCCGCTTTGCGTCGGGGAACCGTAGACAAAATCTGAGGCCTTGTCGCGATCGATAAGCGCCGCGCGCGACTTCAGATAATGGTCGCTCAGCAGCTCTTTCGCCGCGAACGCCATATGGTCTTCATCCGCCACGTAGCGGTCGAGATCCGCCAGCGCCAGCTTCATCGCCTCAATGGACAGGTGCAGGGACTGCACAGAATCCGGATGATGCTTCTCAATGCCGCACTGCTCCAGAATGCCGAGCGCAATCAGCGTGGCGATCCCCTGGCCGTTTGGCGGCAATTCCTGCACCGAACCGCCCGCGAAGTCGCGCGACAGCAGCGCTACCCAGTCCACGCGGTGGTTTGCCAGATCTTCAGCCGTCAGGTGCGCGCCGTGTTCTTTGGCGAAAGCGGCAATTTTCTGCGCCAGCTCGCCGCGGTAAAAGGCTTCACCGTTGGTGCGGGCAATCAGCTCCAGCGAGTTTGCCTGCGCCGGGTTACGGAAGATTTCCCCCACGCGCGGGGCGCGGCCTTCCGGCGCGAAGCAGGCGCTAAAGCCCGGCTGATCTTTCAGCTTGCTATAGCCGCGCTGCCAGAGATGGCCGATCAGCGGGGAGACCGGGAAACCGTTGCGCGCGTAGTCAATGGCTGGCTGCGCCAGCGTGGTCAGCGGCAGCGTGCCGAAGCGTTCCGCCAGCGCAACCCAGCCGGATACCGCACCCGGCACGGTCACCGCGTCCCAGCCAATTTCCGGCACCGCGGTTTTACCGGCAAACAGATCCGCATGCCAGCTCGCAGGCGAACGACCGGACGCGTTCAGGCCGTGCAGCTTTTCGCCGTCCCAGACGATGGCAAAGGCGTCGCTGCCGATCCCGTTGCCGGTCGGCTCAACCACCGTCAGCGCCATCGCGGCGGCAATGGCCGCATCCACGGCGTTACCGCCCAGCTGCAGCATTTTCATTCCCGCCTGTGCCGCCAGCGGTTGCGACGTGGCGACGGCGTTATGGCCCATCATTGGCGGACGGCGTGAAGCGTAACCGGACGTAAAATCAAGCGCTTTGGTCATCATGACTCCTTAGTCGTGGCGCGGATCGAGCGCATCGCGCAGCCCGTCGCCGAGTAAATTAAAGCCCTGCACGGCAAGGAAAATCGCCACGCCGGGGAAAACGGACATCCACGGCGCCTGCTCCAGAAACCCTTTCGCGGTGTTGAGCATGGAGCCCCATGACGGATTGGGCGGCTGCTGCCCCAGCCCTAAAAACGACAGGCTGGCTTCGGCGATAATCGCCGAGGCAATCGCCAGCGTGGCCTGCACGAGGATCGGCGACATCACGTTCGGCAGGACGTATTTAATGATGATCCAGCGATCCGGCAGGCCAATCGCCCGCGCGCCGTCGATGTACTCTTCGTTGCGAATGGCGATCACCTGGCCGCGCGTCAGGCGGGCGAAGATCGGCATCGCCGAAAGACCGATGGCGATCATCGCGTTGGTCAGGCTCGGGCCCAAAAACGCCCCCAGCGCGATCGCCATGATCAGGAACGGACAGGCCAGCAGCGCCTCGATAAACCGCGAGATCACCCCGTCCCACATCTTCTGGAAGTAACCCGCCACCAGCCCCAGCGGCACGCCGATAACCACGGCAATCACCACAGACATACAGCCCGCCATCAGCGAGGTGCGCGCCCCCCAGATAATGCGGGATAAAATGTCGCGCCCCAGCTCGTCGGTGCCGAACCAGTACATCGCCGACGGCGCTTTGCGCACCGCCAGGAAGTTGGCTTTGACCGGGTCGAACGGGGCGATCCACGGCGCCAGCAGCGCCACCAGCACAAAGAACCCCACCACCACCGCGCCAATCACCGCGCTTTTGTTGGCGAGGAATTTCTTCAACACCCGGTTTTGCGCGCGCGGCAGCGCGGGCGTAACGGTTTGGGTCGTCAATTCCGCCATGGTTAACCTCGCATTTTCGGGTTGATAAGGACGTAGAGCACGTCGGCCAGCAGGTTGAGCATCAGGAAGCCGATCGCCACGATCAGCACCACGCCCTGCACCACCGCGTAGTCACGGTTAAATACCGAGTCGACGATCATCTTGCCGAACCCCGGAATGGTGAAGACCTGCTCGGTCAGCACCGCGCCGCCCAGCAGCTCGCCGAACAGCAGCGTGGTGAGGGTGATGACCGGTACCAGCGCGTTGCGAAACGCGTGCTTCAGGATCACCGCCTTCGGCAGCAGCCCCTTAGCGCGCGCGGTGCGGATATAATCCGCCTTCAGCACCGCAATCATTGAGGCGCGGGTATGACGCATCAGCGTCGCCGCGAGGCCGGTTCCGAGCACGGACGCGGGCAGCAGCAGCGTGCGCAGGTTCTGAAGCGGATCTTCAGTGAACGGCACGTAGCCGGATGCGGGCAGCCACTGCAGGTTCACCGAAAAGACCAGAATCAGCAGGATCCCCAGCCAGAAGTGCGGGATCGAGATCCCCGAGATCGCTACGAAGTTCGCCCCGTGATCGACCCAGCTGTTTTTGTTCACCGCCGCGAGGATCCCCATGCTGATGCCAAACACCAGCGCGATTATCATCGCCAGCAGCGACAGCTCCAGCGTGACCGGCAGCTTGCTGGCAATCAGCTGCGTCACCGGTTCGTGCGTGCGTAAGGAGACGCCCAGATCGCCCTGCAGCGCCCGCGTCAGCCAGTGGAAATACTGCACGGGGATCGGCGCATCGAGGTTCAGCTCCGCGCGCAGCTGGGCGATGACCGCCGGGTCGCGCTCCTCCCCGGCCATGGCGATCAGCGGGTCGCCGGGCAGCAGCTTTTGCAGACCGAAGACCATCATGCTCACCAGCAGCAGGGTTGGTATAGCCAGCAGCAGACGTTTGCAAATCAGTTCCAGCATGGGTTCTCCTCAGGACCTTTATTTCGCCAGCGTCAAACCCGCCAGACGCACGATGCCGTCCGGGTACGGCTTAAAGCCCTGCACGCTTTTGTTCAGACCGAAAATGCGCGGCTCGAAGTAGAGGTAGGCAATCGGCATGTCGGTTTGCAGCTGCTTAACCACCTTGTCGTACAGCGGCTGGCGTGCGGCCTGGTCGGTGCTCTGGCGCGCCAGGGTCAGCCACTCATCGACCTGCGCGTTGCTGTAGCGACCGTCGTTAAGGGTGCCTTTGCTGTTGATAAAGCCGTAGATGCTGCCGTCCGGATCCGGGCGTCCCGACCAGCCTGAGAAGCTCAGCTGATAGTCACCGCTCTGCTGGCGATCGAGCAGCGTGGCGAATTCGGTCATCTGCAGGTTCAGGTTAAATCCGGCCTCGGCGACCATCGCCTGCAGCACCTGGCCCACCTGCTGTGAGGTTGGGTTGTTCGGCACCAGCAGGTTGACGGTCAGCGGCGCGGTGACGCCTGCCGCCTTCAGCAGCGCTTTGGCTTTGTCTACGTCACGCGGCGGGACCGGCAGGTTAACGTGATACGGGCTGACCGGGGAAAACGCCTGGTTGGCCGGGGTATAGAGCCCTTCAAAGACCACCTGATTTAACGCATCGCGGTCGATGGCCTGAGAAAACGCCTCGCGCACGCGAGCGTCCTTGAACGGATCGTTCGCCGGCACCTTGCCGTTGTTGATGTTGAAGGTGATGCCCTGATAGCCCAGGCCGGTTACCTTCGCCAGCACCAGCTTGCTGTCGGCTTCGACGGTTTTAACATCGCTGGCGGCGATACCTTCGGTCAGGTCAAGATCGCCCGCGCGCAGGTTCGCGAGGCGCACGGAGGCATCCGGGATCGGCAGATAGATGATTTTGTCGAAGTGGTAGGCGCCTTTGTTCCAGTAGTTGTCGAAGCGGGTCAGCACGATGCGGTCCTGGGACACGCGGCTGTCAAATTTATACGGGCCGGAGCAGACCGGGTGGGCGGCAAAGTCAGGCTTTTTCGCCGCCTAGGGGGCTATCATCGCGCCCGCACGGTCGGTGAGCTGCATCAGCAGCGCGGCATCGGGGGTCTTCAGGTGCAGCGCAATCTGCATCGGGCCGGTGACCTCGACCGATTCAACGGAGGAGATCTCGCTCTTACGCAGGGAGCCTTTCAGGGTCAGGGCGCGGTCGAGGTTGTATTTTGCCGCGGCGGCATCGAATTTCTCACCGTCGTGGAAGGTGACGCCTTCGCGCAGATTGAGCGTCAGGGTTTTACCGTCGTCACTCCACGCCCAGTCTTTAGCCAGACCGGGGACAACCTTCAGATTTTCATCAACGTCCACCAGCCTGTCGCACAGGGAGGCAAAGACGAAGCGGCCATAGTAGGTGCGCGCCAGATGCGGGTCGAGCATGTCCGGGTCAGCGCCCAGGCCGATCCGCAGCACGCTTTCAGAATGGGCGGGCAGCGCCGCGCCAAGCAACATAACACTTCCCAGTACGGTCAAAAGAGAATTACGCATTGTCATTATCATGAGTTCCTTGAAGGAAGAGACGAGTGAGTGGCCGCGTGTTCAAACAGCGCACGGCGGCGCAGAAAGGCGGCGGATGGCGGTGCGATCTGAATAACGCTGCGATCGCGGTTGATCTCCTGCCAGCGGTGGCAGGCAACCTGACGTCCGCCGTCGAGCACCTTATTGATCGGCTCGACCTGGCGGCATTCATCGGTAACGTACGGGCAGCGGGTGTGGAAACGGCAGCCGGACGGCGGGCTGGCCGGGTTGGGCAGATCCCCCTGCAGCAGCGGCGCGTCGCGTTCAACGCCCGGCTGCATCTGCGGTGCCGAGGCGATCAATGCCTGCGTATAGGGGTGCAGCGGCGCGTCAAAAATCTCGTCGACGGTGGCAAGCTCGACGATTTGCCCGAGATACATGACCGCCACGCGGTCGCTCATATGGCGGATCACCGCCAGGCCGTGGGCGACAATCACCATCGTCAGCCCCAGCTGGTGCTTCAGGCTTTCCAGCAGGTTGACCACCTGCGCCTGAACGGAGACGTCCAGCGCGGACACCGGCTCATCGCCCAGCAGCAGCTTCGGTCCCGAGGCCAGCGCGCGCGCAATGCCGATACGCTGGCGCTGCCCGCCGGAAAACTCGTGCGGATAGCGCCCGGCCCAGGCGGCAGGCAGGCCAACGGTTTTGAGCAGCTCGGCAACGCGGTACTGGCGATCCGCTTTTTTCATGTTCTGATGCAGCCACAGCGGCTCCCCGACGATCTGCTCCACCGTCATGCGCGGGTTGAGCGAGGCGAAGGGATCCTGGAAGATAATCTGCAGCTCGCGCCGGAGCTGGTTCAGGCGGGCACCGGAGGCGTCGGTGATCTCTTCCCCCTGGTAAAACACGCGCCCTTCGCTGGCGGCCAGCAGGCGCAGCAGCAGACGACCGAGGGTAGATTTCCCGGAGCCGGACTCGCCGACGATCGCCAGCGTTTCGCCCGGCATCACGGCAAGCGAAACGCGATCGACCGCCGTGACAAACCGTGCCGGGGTAAAGAGTTTTTTGGGGCCGGGGAAAAGCTTGCTGAGGTCACGGGCTTCAAGAATGGGCGTGGTCATGCGATTTCTCCCAGGGCAATGTGCTGTTCGAGCGGCACGCGGAAGCAGGCGACCTGATGGCCCGCGCCGAGCGCGGTTAGCTGCGGTTTTTCAGCATGGCAGCGCGACTGCGCAAACGGACAGCGGGTGGCAAAACGGCAGCCTTTCGGCATGGATTCCGGGAGCGGGACCGATCCGGGAATGGTGGAGAGCTGACCCTTGCGTGCGCCAAGAGAAGGAATCGAGCCCATCAGGCCGATGGTGTACGGATGCTGCGGGTCGGCAAAGATGGCCTCCACGCTCCCCTGCTCCACCACCTGTCCGGCATACATCACGGCGACCTGCTGGGCGACTTCCGCCACCACGCCTAAATCGTGGGTGATCATCAGCACCGCCGTGCCGGTTTCCTCTTTTAAGGCGTTGAGCAAGGCGAGGATTTGCGCCTGGATGGTGACGTCGAGCGCGGTGGTGGGTTCATCAGCAATCAGCAGTTTAGGGTGGTTAATCAGCGCCATCGCAATCATCACGCGCTGGCGCATGCCGCCGGAAAGCTGGTGGGGATATGCTTTCAGGCGCATCTCTGCCGCCGGGATCTGCACCTTCTCGAGGATCTGCAGCGCGATCTTCATCGCCTCTGCGCGCGAGACGTTCTGGTGCCGCATAACCGCTTCGCTAAGCTGATCCCCCAGCGTAAACGCCGGATTGAGCGAGGTCATCGGCTCCTGGAAAATCATCGCCAGCTCGCTGCCGCGCAGGTCGGCATATTCCCGCGGTGAGAGCTTTCGCAGATCGTGGCGGCGAAACTGCATCTCGCCGCTGACAATCTGCGCGCTGGCGGGCAGTAACCCCATCAGCGCCAGTGAGGTGATACTTTTCCCGCAGCCGGACTCTCCCACCAGCGCCAGCGTTTCGCCCGCCCTGACGGTCAGCGAGATACCATCAAGCACGCTAGCCGGCGAGCCAGCAAACGTAACGTTGAGGTTTTGCACCCGCAATACGGGCGTGGCGTCCTTAAAGGGTATTGTCGTCATGGCGTGAAGTCGTCCTCAAGGTGGATCGCCTGAATCAGGGCGGTTTGCAGGCTGAGCTGGTGTTCGCGCATGGCGGCCGCGGCTTCATTAGGCTGGCGATGGATAATCGCAGACATGATCTTATGGTGGTGGTCGTTATAGCTGTCGACACGTTCGGGCGTGCGGGCTAATTCGCGCAGATGCTGCCAGCCCGGTTCGCGCCGAACGGCATCAATGGCATCAAACAGGCCGAGCATCAGACGGTTGCCCGCCGCCTCGGCAATTGCCCGGTGAAAGGCGCTGTCCCAGAGTTCGTTGAGATCGCGGTCATCCGGGCTGACCTTGTCGATGCGTTCCAGCATGCGCTGCATGAGCGCGAGGTTTTCCCTGGTGGCACGCAGTGCCGCAAGCCGGGCTAAGCCGGGTTCGAGCTGTAGACGAGCTTCCATCACTTCCAGAAGGTTGGTCTGCTGAACCAATCCCTGAAGGGCCAGCGGTTCAACAGGTGCCGCCGGGCCAATAAAGGTCCCTTTGCCCTGCTTACGCCAGATGCGCCCCTCTTCTTCCAGCACGTCCAGCGCACGACGCACTTCACGTCGTCCTACGCCGAGAGTGTCCGACAGCTCACGTTCCGTGGGCAGCGGTATGCCTGGTGTTGACTCATGCTGGTTGATAAGCCCGCGCAACTGCTCAAGCGCGGTGCTGGAATTTGCCAGAAACCGTGACGGTTTTTCCATATTGGTTCGCTCGCTTTCATCATTGCTTTATTTTTATTAACGATAAGTTATTGATATGGAATGAAGCTTATCGTGCTAATGATTAAGCAATAACCAAACCAATACGAAATTGGTTCGGTAATTTTTTGGAAAGCGGGAGATAACCAAATGATTCTGCGTGAATTATTTTTACAGAAAGAAACATTCTGAACGAGGTGCGAGGAGAGGATCGATGGAGAAATGCGCAACAATAGTGCAAATAATGCACTACATTCGTGCAATTGTTAATAAATTGCACCATGCACATTAACTTTATGTTAACAATAAGTGAGAGAATGAGATTACAGAAGGCTGAAACGACGAAGGCCTGAATCATTTCTGATTCAGGCCTTCTGAATAGTGGCGGAACGGACGGGACTCGAACCCGCGACCCCCTGCGTGACAGGCAGGTATTCTAACCGACTGAACTACCGCTCCACTGTTCCCGTTTGGGGAACGAGGCGCATATTACGGTGCGCCTCCGATCTCGTCAACGCTTTTTCTCACGTTTTGAATCGTTTGCTGCAAAAATCGCCCAAACGATGATTTTACAGGCATTCAGGCGTTTTTTCAGGCGCGCCACATACAGCTGCCGCCCTTCTTCTGGACCAGATCAAGCCGGGATTCGTGGTTAAGAAGCTCTTCATCACTGGCTAAAACAACCCGCAAGCGACTGGCCTGACGAACAACACGCTGAATGCCCGCTTCGCCCTGCGTCTGCTGGGATTCATTTTCCATACTGAACTTCATTGACGTCTGCCCGCCGGTCATCGTCAGATAGACATCGGCCAGGATCTGGGCATCGAGCAACGCCCCGTGAAGCGTTCGCTTGGTGTTGTCTATCTCATAGCGCGAGCAGAGTGCATCAAGGCTGTTACGCTTGCCGGGGAACATCTTCCTTGCCAGCGCCAGGCTGTCCGTCACCTTACAGAAGGTGTTCGTCTTCGGAATATCACGATTAAGCTTGCTGAATTCATAATCCATAAAGCCGATATCGAACGATGCGTTATGGATGACAAGCTCGGCGCCCTTGATGTATTCCAGAAACTCGTCAGCCACCTCCGCAAACGTCGGCTTATCCAGCAAGAACTCATCGGCAATCCCGTGAACGCCGAACGCTTCGGGATCCACCAGCCGATCGGGCTTGAGGTAAACGTGGAAGTTGTTCCCCGTAAGACGACGGTTCACCACTTCAACGGCGCCGATCTCGATGATCTTATGCCCTTCGTAGTGCGCGCCGATCTGGTTCATACCGGTGGTTTCGGTATCGAGGACAATCTGGCGAGTAATTGCAGTGCTCATAGCGGTCATTTATGTCAGACTTATCGTTTAACTGAACGTTTCGAATACAGGAAGTCTACCAGAGATGCGTAAACAGGTAGAAATTTTCACCGATGGATCTTGTCTCGGTAACCCAGGGCCCGGCGGCTACGGCGCGATTATGCGCTATCGCCAGCACGAAAAAACCTTTAGCGAAGGCTATTTTCTGACCACCAACAACCGGATGGAGTTGATGGCGGCCATCGTGGCGCTGGAGGCGTTAAAAGAACATTGTGACGTGGTGTTAAGCACCGACAGTCAGTACGTGCGTCAGGGGATCACCCAGTGGATCCATAACTGGAAAAAACGCGGCTGGAAAACCGCCGATAAGAAGCCGGTCAAGAACGTCGATCTCTGGAAACGTCTTGATGCTGCGCTGGGCCAGCACCAGATTAAGTGGGAGTGGGTTAAAGGCCACGCAGGCCATCCGGAAAACGAACGCTGCGACGAACTGGCGCGTGCTGCTGCATCCAATCCCGCACGTGAAGATGCGGGCTATCAGCCCGACGCCTAATCGGTTTTTTTGTACTGCCGCGTGGCGCCGACGGTCTGGCGGATGGGCGTTTTCGACTTGCTCTGCTTCATGGGGTTAAGCGTAAGGGGAATAGTTCGCTTGCGCGCAACGATAAACTGCAAACAGCCCAATGCGGGGAGATGGGTGCTCAGTACCACGCCCCCCTGCCGCGCCCAGGGCAGCACCTGAAAACCTCCGTAGCAGAGCACCTCAAAGTTCAGCAGCGAAAGCCAGTCGAGCTGGCGCATCATGGTGAACATCCGGCTGTTGTAAGGTGGAGTCCGGCGCAGCACCGGTACTAGCTTACGCAGGCCCATCAGGCTTAGCGGATTGAATCCGCTAAGTACCAGCCAGCCGTCATCAATCAGCACGCGATCGGCTTCGCGAAGCAGACGATGCGGATCGCTGCACCAGGGTAGCGTATGTGCGAGCAAACACGCATCGACGGATTTTTCCGCAAACGGCAGATGCAGCGGGTCTGCCTTCACCTGAACCGGCGATCCGCCGAGAGAGACGTTAACCTGATGCGAGATAGCGCAGCTTTCGGTATTGATTTCCGCGCTGAGATTGCCAATCTTAAGCAGGTGAAAGCCATACATTTTCGCGAGCCAGGGCTTCAGCTGCTGTTCTAACGCTTCGCGATAGTATTCACCCCAGGGCAATTCCGCCCAACGTTCCGGTGCTGCGACAGTCTGAGGTATCCTTGCCGGTTTCATCAAAACACCCGCCACGCTCTAAGAGGTAATGTATGAATCTTATCAGTATTCCAGCGTTTCAGGACAATTACATCTGGGTTTTGGTTGACGACGATCGCCGATGCGTCATTGTCGATCCCGGAGAATCCGCCCCTGTCCTGCACGCCATAAAAGAGAACGGCTGGCAGCCAGAAGCCGTTTTGTTAACGCATCATCATAACGATCACACTGGCGGCGTGCCTGAACTGTGCGCCCATTTTCCGCATCTTGTGGTTTACGGACCGGCAGAGGCACAAGATAAGGGAATCACGCATGTAGTCGAAGAAGGCGAAAATATCCTCATACGCGAGTGGGAGTTTTCCGTATTTGCTACACCAGGTCACACTTTGGGACATCTGTGTTTCTACAGTAAGCCTTATCTTTTTTGCGGCGATACGCTGTTCTCCGGAGGCTGCGGAAGACTGTTCGAAGGTACGCCAGCTCAAATGTATCAGTCTTTACAGAAGATTAACGCGCTACCCGATGAGACGCTCGTTTGTTGCGCCCATGAGTATACATTAGGAAATATGAAGTTTGCCGTGAGCCTCTTACCCGAGGATCGTGCGATTCAGGATTATTATCACAAAGTGAAGGAGTTACGTGCAAAAAACCAAAAAACACTCCCCGTAATTCTGAAAAACGAGCGCCAAATTAATTTATTTTTACGAACAGATGATATTGATTTAATTAATAAAATTAACCAAGAAACAAATTTGCAACAACCAGAACAACGATTTGCATGGTTAAGGTCAAAGAAAGATAACTTCAGATAATTGCGGGTTGCCTTTTCAAAATTTCGCCGTTATCATCGCTCGTCTTTTAAGCAACTATTGACACACACATGAAGGCAAAAGCGATATTACTCGCCTCTGTCCTGCTTGTAGGTTGCCAGTCGCAAAACGGCAGCAACGTACAACAGCACGCACAGAGCCTTTCTGCGGCTGGTCAAGGGGAAGCAGGGAAGTTTGCAAGTTCGGCGCGCTGGATGGACGATGGAACATCTTACGCGCAGGATCAAGACTTGTGGACCTCTATTGGCGACGAGCTAAAGATGGGAATTCCGGAAAATCCCCGGATTCGCGAACAGAAACAGAAGTATTTAAGTAATAAGAGCTATCTCCACGATGTAACGTTACGGGCAGAGCCGTATATGTACTGGATAGCCGGGCAAGTTAAGAAACGTAACATGCCTATGGAGCTGGTACTCCTACCCATAGTGGAGAGCGCTTTTGACCCACACGCGACGTCTGGCGCCAATGCCGCAGGCATTTGGCAGATCATTCCGAGCACCGGGCGAAACTATGGTCTGAAACAGACCCGCAACTATGATGCGCGTCGCGATGTTGTCGCTTCAACGACAGCTGCTCTCGACATGATGCAACGTCTGAACAAGATGTTTGACGGCGACTGGCTGTTAACGGTCGCAGCGTATAATAGTGGCGAAGGTCGTGTACTGAAGGCAATGAAAGCGAATAAAGCACGGGGTAAATCCACCGATTTTTGGTCGCTCTCACTGCCACAGGAAACAAAGATTTACGTACCGAAAATGCTGGCATTGAGCGATATTCTCAAGAACAGCAAGCGTTACGGTGTACAACTGCCAACACCAGACGAAAGTCGTGCACTGGCGCGTGTTCGCCTCAGCAATCCGGTTGATATTCAACAGGTTGCTGATATGACGGGTATGTCGGTAAGTAAATTGAAAACCTTTAATGCTGGCGTTAAAGGCTCAACCCTGGGGGCAAGTGGCCCGCAGTATGTAATGGTTCCGCAGAAACATGCTGAGCAGTTACGTGAGTCTTTGGCTTCTGGTGAAATCGCCGCCGTTCAGTCAACGCTGATCGCGGATGCATCATCAGTTAACAGCCGCAGCTATAAGGTTCGTTCAGGTGATACGCTTTCGGGCATTGCTTCACGTCTTGGCGTGAATGCGAAAGATCTGCAGCAGTGGAATAATCTGCGCAGCTCCGGCCTGAAAGTGGGTCAGACTCTGACGGTAGGTGCAGGTAGCAGCGCACAGCGTCTCGCCAGCAACAGCGATAGCATTACCTATCGCGTGCGCAAGGGCGATTCACTGTCCAGTATCGCAAAACGACACGGCGTAAACATCAAGGATGTGATGCGCTGGAACAATGATACTGACAATCTGAAACCTGGCGACCAGCTGACGCTGTTTGTGAAGAACAGCGCTACGCCAGACTCCTGATAACACGATCGAAAGATAAAAAGGCACCGATTCCCCTCGGTGCCTTTTTTGTTTATTCCGCTTTTTGCGCTTCAGCCATGATGGTATCGCTGGTAAACGAGCCGTCGTCCTGCAGTTCAAAGTATGCCTTTACCTCCGCGGACGCACTCTCCTGATACAGCCTGATCGCCTGGCTTAATGCTTCCGGGGTGCGCATACGCGCGATCCACGAGCTGAACTCCAGCGGTAAGCGGTCTGTAATCAACGCGCGCGCGATCAGCCCCGCTTCAGTGATAAACGACAACCACTCTCCGCTGGCATAGTTTTGCACGTGTGAGGTATCGCGCAGCGCTTCGACCGTCTGCAGCCAGATATTGCGCACCGGATGTCCAGGGGACATCACATCCATAATAATGAAGATGCCACCCGGCTTCAGAACACGTTTGACTTCGCGCAATGCCTGGCCGACATCGTGCCAGTGGTGCGCGGAGTAACGGCTGATAACCACCTCAAACGACTCATCATCGAACGGTAAGGATTCGGCATAGCCCTGTTGCGTATCGATGTTGTCCAGTCCCTTCGCTTTCGCCGCACCGGCAACAACGTCCAGCATCTGGCTGGATAAGTCATACGCGGTAACGTGAGCGACCTGCTGCGCAGCCGTAAAGCTGGCATGCCCTGCCCCGCAGCCTAAATCCAGCACGTGCGCCTGCGGGAACGCCGCCAGACGTTCACCGAGACGCGCCAGATCGCGGCCAGAAGCATGCACGGCGCTGCTCAGATAGGCACTTGCCTGAGAACCAAACTGTTTTTCTACATTGTCATGATGGGAGCGTGTTGTTGTCATCGTACTGTCCTTTGTGAGTGAAAAATAAAGGGCAGCACCCGCGCAGGCCTGCCCCACGGCAGACCTGACACACCATTATTTATCAGGTTTGCCGGGACTGAATTCAACTAGTAGAGGATTGTGATCGGAGGCGCGCGTCACCAGAACAGAGGCGTCATGCACGCTCAAACCACGATAAAAGACAAAATCGAGAGGACGACCAAAGGCTTTTTTACGCTGGTCATCGCTAAAGCGAACTTCACGCAGCGACATTTCACGCGCAAAGCGATACAGCGCATTCATGCGCGGACGGCTCCAGGCGTTGAAATCGCCTGCCATAATGATGGGGCCGCTGTGATGGGCAATCTGATCGCCAATCGGAAGTAACTGCTTACTGTAGACATCCACGCCCAGGCTGAAATTGACCGCATGGATGTTTACGACCATCAGCATTCGGGTATCCGGCAGCGGATAGACCGTCACCAGCGCCGATTTTGCCAGACGCAGGATAGGCTCACGTTCACGCAGAGGACAACAATAGACCGGATGTGCTGCTGAAAGCGTCATCACACCCGAGGGGTGTTGTGGCAGGACAAACGCAGGCACCTGGTCGGCGGCAAGATAGTTCGTGGTGGCAAACCGTACCAGCTCAGGAGTAGTTTGCGCCTCCTGAAGCAGAACCAGATGGGCATCTTTTCCAAAATTCTTGAGCACCGATAACCATTCGGCACGCTGCTGCTTAAAGATATTCCACACCAGTACACGGATTTTCTCATCGCTGCTTAACGGTGTGCCGGCGGGTAATGCCTGGCTTATGCTCGCAAATGACCCCGGAGGCAAGATCCTCTCCGCGGGCATTCCGGCAACATAACGCATGGCATAGGTATTTTTTCGCACTTTTGGAAACAGCCTCTGTAACATGAACCAGCCCGGAAAACGGACTGGTTCTAATGTTATAGGGACTTTAGGTCATACTTTCAACGCAATTTCTGAGAAACCGCTTTCCAGTTTTGTAAGCAAGCACTTACTGATGTTACCCCAGCGCGACCCGGGCTGGCTTATCGAGACGTCCACTCAGGCCAATCAGCAGGAAGGCCACCAGGACAATCACCGCGCCAATCCACGGGGTCTGGGCTAATCCAACATGCGCTACGGTTTGCCCACCAATGATGGAGCCCAGCGCGATGCCAATATTAAATGCGGCAATGTTCAGCCCGGACGCCACATCCACCGCATTTGGCGTATAGAGCTCAGCTTTCTGGACCACGTAAACCTGAAGCCCGGGCACATTACCAAAGGCAAAGATCCCCATGACCAGCACGGTGACCAGCGCGGCGTAGTGTACCGAAGCCGTGAACTGGAAAATCATCAGCAGAACCACCAGGGCGGCGAAGATGAATTTCAGCGCAGGTACCGCACCATGCTTATCCGCAAGCTTGCCGCCCCAGATATTGCCAATGGCAACGGAAATACCGTACCCCAGCAAAATCCAGCTCACGGCATTGGGTGAGAAGCCCGCCAGGTCCTGCATCATCGGCGCCAGGAAGGTGAAAGCGGTGAATACGCCACCATAGCCCAATGCAGTTACCGCGTAGATAATCAGCAAACGCGGATGCGTGAGCACCTTCAGCTGATCGCGCAGGCTGGCGCTTGCCCGGCCTGGAATATTCGACGGTACCAGCAGCAGGCTGGTCACCAGGGCGATGACGCCCAGCAAGGAGACTGCCAGGAACGTTTCACGCCAGCCGAAGTGTTGTCCGATAAACGTTCCCAACGGTACGCCCGTAACGAGTGCGACGGTCAGTCCACCAAACATGATCGCAATGGCTGAAGCCGCTTTCTCTTTGGGCACCAGGCTTGTTGCTATGGTGGAACCAATCGAGAAGAACACGCCGTGTGCAAGGCCGGTCAACAGACGGGCAATCACCAGCGTGGTGTAGTCCGGCGCCTGCCAGGCCAGAACGTTGCCGGCGGTGAACAGCACCATCAGCGCGACTAACAGCTGCTTACGCGGAAAACGTCCGGTCAGGGCCGTCAGCACTGGCGCACCGACGGCAACGCCCAGGGCGTAGATTGATACCAGCAACCCCGCAGAGGGCAACGAGATCGCAAGCTGGTTAGCAATAGTGGGAACCAGGCCCACGATAACAAATTCGGTCGTGCCAATTGCAAAGGCACTGATCGTCAGGGCAAGTAGCGCCAGTGGCATAAAATACTCCGTATCATCAGGATTAAGATGACAGGCAGTATGCGCCAGTGCTTAAATAACAAAAATGGTCAAAATCTCAATAGAATTTTGCAGGTGGTGCAAAAATGAAAGCAACATCGGAAGAGCTGACAATCTTTGTCGCCGTCGTTGAAAGCGGCAGCTTTAGCCGCGCGGCCGAACAGCTGGGACAGGCTAATTCGGCCATCAGCCGTTCGGTAAAAAAACTGGAGATGAAGCTTGGAGTGAGTTTGCTCAACCGAACGACGCGACAGCTGAGCCTGACGGAAGAAGGAGAGCGTTATTTTCGCCGCGTGCAGTCGGTACTGCAGGAGATGGCCGCAGCGGAGACCGAGATAATGGAGACCCGCAGCACGCCGCGCGGATTGCTGCGCATTGATGCAGCCACGCCGGTAGTGCTTCACTTTCTGATGCCGCTGATCAAACCTTTCCGCGAACGCTATCCGGAGATGACGCTTTCTCTCGTCTCCTCAGAGACGTTTATTAACCTCATCGAGCGTAAAGTGGATGTGGCTATCCGGGCGGGAACGCTGACCGATTCAAGCTTGCGTGCCCGCCCTCTGTTTGCCAGCTACCGTAAAATTATCGTGTCGCCACAGTATATTGCTGAACATGGTAAACCGGAGACGGTTGAAGAACTGAAGCAGCATCTGTGCCTGGGCTTTACGGAGCCGGTATCGCTGAACACCTGGCCTGTCGCCTGCCATGATGGTCAACTTTATGAAATTACCTGCGGGTTATCCTCAAACAGCGGGGAAACGCTGAAGCAGCTTTGTCTCGAAGGAAATGGTATCGCCTGCTTGTCCGACTATATGATTGATAAGGAAATAGCCCGGGGTGAACTGGTGGAGCTAATGGCCGATAAACGTCTGCCGGTCGAAATGCCTTTTAGCGCAGTGTATTACAGTGACAGAGCGGTAAGCACGCGCATTCGTGCCTTTATTGACTTCCTGAGTGAACATATAAAAACAGCTCCCGGAGGAGCTGTGTGAGGGTTCAGGTTACAGAGGGTGGGTCAAACTTAATCCCAGTTAGGGGCTAAACCTTCCGGGCTTACCAGGCGATCGTTGCACTCCAGGGCTGCGATCGCTTTCTTATCGTCAGCATCCAGATGAAGATCCGTTGCTAACAGGTTGCTGGCCAGGTTTTCACGCTTAGTTGATGATGGGATCACGGCATAACCTTCACCCATTGCCCATGCCAGAATCACCTGCGCAGCAGTCGCGTTATGTTTCTCTGCGATACGCATAATCACTTCATCTTTCAGTGCCTTACCGTAGGCCAGCGTCATGTATGAGGTAATGTGGATACCGTGCTGTTTTGCCCAGTCCACGACTTTGCGGTTTTGCAGGTATGGAGACAGCTCGATCTGGTTGGTGGCAATATTTTCTGCGCCAACTGCGGCAATGGCTTTTTCCATCAGCGGAATGGTGAAGTTGGAGATCCCAATGTCGCGGGTTAAACCCTGCTTTTTCGCTTCCAGCAGTGCCTGCATGAATTCTTCCACGGAGACGGCATCATTTGGTGATGGCCAGTGGATCAACGTCAGATCCACGTAGTCAGTACGCAGTTTTTTCAGGCTCTCTTTCAGGCTAGGGATCAGCTTGTCTTTGCTGAGATTATCAATCCAGATTTTCGTGGTAATGAACAGCTCATTACGCGGTACACCACTCTCTTCAAGAGCTTGTCCAACGGCAGCTTCGTTTTCATAGATCTGTGCCGTATCAACTGCGCGATAGCCCATTTCGAGTGCGGTTTTAACTGATGCGATAACAACGTCGCCTTTCAGGCGGAAGGTGCCCAGACCAAATGCAGGGAGAGTCATACTATTCCTCAATCATTATGTTCGTAAACTGAGGAAGATTATCGCTGGCGGTGTTATAGAGAAAAAGATCTCAAAAAGCAGAGAATTTTTGCTAATTTCGCAATAATAAAACATCAGATAAGAAAAAAGCCCTGAGCGTTAGCTCAGGGCTTTTAATAAGTGGCGGAACGGACGGGACTCGAACCCGCGACCCCCTGCGTGACAGGCAGGTATTCTAACCGACTGAACTACCGCTCCACCGAAGACTGCTTGTAACCACCGGATTCATGCACCGGCTTACTACTTAA